>JBJKRP010000361.1:0-18514 GCA_046704565.1 Ignavibacteriaceae bacterium
TGAAAGTCCGTTTTGGGCAAAGGTTAGCCGCCAGTCCAACACAAACTTTTACGTAATAAATGGTAACAAATATTATGAGGCTAAAAGCAAGGAATTATCAGACCGTAATGCAAGTGAAGGAATTGAGCCCCGAAATAATGACTAAAAGATTAGAGGTTGACCTGCTATGACTACAGGGAAAACAGCACCAGTCAAGCCCGGAATAAGGCGAGGGAATGACGGCTCTAACGGGGTCAGAGACCACGGTATGATAACACAAGGATATAATAGGAACTTGTCCCGAAGGGATCACTATGTGAGGAGACCCGCCTGACGAGCCACGAAAAGAAGTGGAGATGAGAGAATTTCAATGCTGAAAAACAGAGAAGAAATCACTGACGTCAGAGCGGGAGTCGGATTAGTTCATAGTAGAGAAAACCGTAGTGGAAACATTATGGAGACACATAAAAGAGTAGGAGCGCTCGAAGGGACTAACAGTTGTACGGAATGTAATAAGGAAACGTCCTCCAATCATAGAAAAGGAGAAGGGACGGGAACAAAATTATTACAAATAACGAGAGTATCGGAGGTAGACTCAAGCTACAGGTTTAAGTCGCTGGCAAGCCTGCTGAATGAGGAATACCTATTAGACTGCTTCAGGGAGCTAAAGAGAAACAAGGCGTCTGGAGTAGATGGAGTAAGTGTACAAGAGTACGAAAGGGGTCTCAAAGAAAATATCCGGGAGCTGATAAGCCGGATGAAGAGTATGTCATACAGACCGCAAGCAGTCAAGCGAGCCTACATCCCGAAAGGTAACGGTGAGTTAAGAGCGTTGGGGATACCGGCGGTAGAAGACAAACTTGTTCAGAAGGCAGCAGCGAAGATATTGTGGGAATCCATCCCTTTGGGAGAAGCGATATATGAGCCAGGCTTCATAAGGACATCATATGGATTCAGGAAAGGGAAATCGCCTCATGACGCATTGAGAGAAGTAGAAGAGTCGGCGGGGAGAAAGCCGGTAAACTATGTAATTGATGCAGACATAAAAGGCTTCTTCGATAATGTAGACCATAAATGGATGATAAAGTTCTTAGAGCATAGAATAGAAGATAGAAACCTGATACGCTTGATAGTAAGAATGCTAAAGAGCGGAATAATGGAAGAAGGAAAGTACTGGGAGGCAGATAAGGGAACGCCGCAAGGTGGAATAATCAGCCCGGTACTGAGCAACATCTATCTGCACTATGTACTGGACTTGTGGATAGAGCGAAGGATGAAGAAGGAAAGCAAGGGATATATAGAGATGATAAGATATGCAGATGATTTTATAATCTTCTGTGAGAAGGAAGAAGAAGCAAGGGCGATACTGAAAGCCCTGGAAGAAAGACTGGAAAAGTTTGGTTTGACACTATCAAAAGAGAAGACTAAGATAGTGAAGTTCGGCAGAAAGGCATCAAGGGAGGAGAAAGGCAACACGTTTGACTTTTTAGGATTTACTCACTTTAATGATAAGACGATGAAAGGCTGGTATAAGGTAGGACGGAAGACGTCGAAGAAGAAGTTCGGAATAAAGATGAAGAACATGCATAAGTGGATAAAGACAGTCAGATGTAAGCTAAGCCCGAAAGAGATATGGCGGGTGATGAAGCTGAAACTGATAGGACATTACCGGTATTACGGAGTAAGCGGCAACTATCGAATGATAGCCATGTACTTTTACAACGTAAAGAGGAAGCTGTACTATTGGTTAAACAGAAGGAGTCAGAAGCAGAGCTTTAGTAGGAAATCCTTTGACAGATATTTGAATAAGTATCCGTTGCCGTCTCCAAGAATATATGTATCGATGTACAGAAACTCCGCTTAAAGTGAGTATAGCTGAAGAGCCGTGTGCTGGAAAACTGCAAGCACGGTTCCGAGAGGGGGAACGAATAAGTAAATATGGTATGCACCTATTTAGGTACAAAGTCAGAAATGATGAAACAAGGCTATGGTGAAACCTAAGGCTGCTTATTCAGTTCTCTACTCGACTAGGATAAACCGGGATGCCCTCCTTCGCCAAGGCTTCGGAGGATAAAGCTGTCGAGTGGAATTTGTAACTCGGGCTTTTGATGTTTGTGGATAGTTGTTTGCTGCTTTTTTATAACATAGAGAACGCCGGGAAGCGCTTGGGGCAGAGTGCATAAAGCCTAGACAAGAGCTGTGTAAGTACGAAATGTTCAACTTAACAAATATATTGTGTAGTCCATATCTTCAGCCATTTTATATATTTAAATGAATTAATTTTTGGTAAAATTAGACTACTTAATGTATATTGCAAGGGAGGAACAAAATAGGAAGGAATAAAATGAAAAAGGTACATTTCACAATAATTTCGCTGGCTGCGGTTTTTATCTTATTTGCGGCGGGATGCAGCAAGTCAAATAACCCGGTATCCGCTTCCGCCACATCAAATTTAAGCGGCAAGTGGAAGATACAGTATTACGGCAGCGATACATTATTGGTTAACCTAAACCTTAGCAGCACAAATAATAATCTAAGCGGAAGCTATGATGCCTCGTATTCGAGTAATTCCAACGGTGTCGAGGAAAGCAGTCAAAGCACAGGGACAATTTCTGGAACATATACCGACAACAGTATCAGTATAACCGGTACCAATGCTTTTGGAGGCGTAGTAGGAGACCTTGGCAATATCAGCTTCAACGGAAATAAAGATGGAGCGAATTATAAAGGAACGGCTACGTATATTTTCGTATCAGGCTTTTCTCTTAACCCGGATACATTAAAATTCTCTAACGCAACTATGACTACTGCTAATTAAAGAGGAATTTTAGGCTATTAAATAATACGTTGCGTAAGATGCAGGAATACTTGAGGTATTTCCGATGGCTTTGCCGGAGGAGTAATACAGTGCATTCCATTTTTTTACATTGAACCTCTTCGGGGTTCCGATTTCCCCGGCTTTTAAATAGCCTCGTATTTTATACGAGGCTATTTTTGTTACACCACTTTGTGGTGCACTGGAATTGCTTTATAAATTAAGCAATGCGGCACACCCGGTGGGGTGCTGCTTTTCAGAGAGTTGTCTATTACTAAAAAGGTATTTCTCTCCTGCAGCGAAAAATGCTTGGAATGTGATTGAATAAAGGCTCCAAGACTTATGGATGATGCCGCATTAAGAAACTTAGCTAATGCAGGGAGTTTTTCCCGCTGTTTCTTTTATTAATAAAAAAATTTCTGAGAAGGCTTTCACTTTCCGCGGAATAAATACCGGTGAATATATTTATCTTATGGTTATATTTCCCTTCCCCGGCAAGATTGTATATTGAACCGCAGGCACCGAACTTAGGATCGTAAGCGGCAAAATAAATATTCTTTACTCTTGAAGCCAGCATAGCCCCGGTACACATAATACAGGGCTCAAGTGTTACATATATATCGCATTCATTCAGGCGCCAGTTTGAAAGATGATTGGCGGCTGCTGTAAGAGCAATCATCTCTGCATGTGCGGTTGCGTCTTTCAGTCTTTCAACTTGATTAAAGCCGCGCCCGATAATTTTATTCTCAAAAACAACCACTGCACCTACGGGGACCTCGTCATCAAGCAGGGCTTTCTCTGCTTCCTGCAAGGCGGCAAACATGTATTTGTAATTATCTTCGGAGAAAAGCATTGGGTTTAATTGTTGCATTGGTTAATTGCTAAATTGTTAACGGGTACAAGAGCAATCCAACAATTTAGCAATTTATTTAGTACGCCCGGAGGGGTTCGAACCCCCAACCCTTAGTTCCGAAGACTAATGCTCTATCCAGTTGAGCTACGGGCGCAAAATATACTTGGGAGATGAAAGCACATATGCAAAGAAGCATGACTGCATGGTTGCATGAAGATGTTTCAAGTTATCGAACAAAAATAATTAAGAGGAAAATGATTTACTAATCTCTTTCGGGAGACTTACTAATTTATATATTCTTAAAATCCATTCGCAGTAAAACTGCTATAAGAGGTATGTTCGACCCGCCTGACGGCGAGGCAGACAGTATAACTGTCGAACAACTGAGGCACTGAGATTCTATTTTAAAGACGTAAAAAAGTCTTCAGCGCTGCCGGAGCTTTTTGGAGAGGAACTGTTGTTAGGTTTGCCTGCGACAAACTCAAACATCTTTTTCTTGGCTATCCAATCTGCGTTTAGAATTGTGTAGAGAGCATTGTAAGTATCTTTATTCATCTTATCCGGGTTAAGCGCAAGGGACTTAATTAAGTAGTGCTTCTGATTTATCATTTGCTCGAAGTCATGCTTGTTTGAAAGCTTAGCAATATCATTAACAAGCCAGCCTACTGTGTCAAACGGATTAAACATTGCAGCCGTCAAAAGCAGCATCATAACAAGTAATAACTTTTTCATCTTATCCTCATTGCAATTAAATTAAATAACTGTTAACAAAGGAGGTGCCAAAATTTAACCTATCTTAAGCCGCGAAAATAAGGTGCAGAACAAGATGGGGTGCGAAAATTCTACACTGTATAGGGAAAAAATTTTACTTAAGTAATTATTTTTTAAGCTGCTTAGTTAAGCAACAGATAAGCTTTCAAATATTGCATAGCTTACCTGCGGCTTCCAGAAGCACTTCATCCTTTTTTGCAAAGCACAGCCTGATAATTTTCCTCTTATTTTCTTTATAATAGAAAGCCGAAAAAGGGATTGCCGCGACGCCGGCTTCCTTAGTCAGGTACTCAACAAATTCATAATTATTTTTGTCCGAAACTTCCGAATAATCGAGAAGCTGGAAGTAAGTTCCGCTTGTCTTTTGCAGCTTGAATTTGGAATCCGCAAGCGCACCGGCAAGCAAATTTCTTTTCTGTTCATAAAAGCCGCTGAGGCGGAGGAAATGGTTTTCATTCAAAATAAAATCTGCGTAGGCATGCTGAACCGGTGTATTCACGGCAAACACATTAAACTGGTGAACCTTCCTAAATTCAATCATTAAATTCTCCGGAGCGGCGCAGTAACCCATCTTCCAGCCGGTGGTATGGTACGTCTTTCCAAATGAAGAAACTATAAAGCTCCTTTTTGAAAGCTCCCCGGAGCGGCAAAGGCTTATGTGTCTTAGCCCGTCAAAGATTACGTGCTCATAAACTTCATCGCTTAAGATAAAAATGCCGGTATCCTTAGTTATCTCTTCAAGCTGCTTCAAATCCCCAAGAGAAATTATACTGCCGGTAGGATTGTGAGGAGAATTGATGATGATCAGTCTTGTCTTGCTTGTAACTGCATTCTTGCATTTGTCCCAATCGATCGAGAAGTCTTTTTCATTTAAAGGAACAAATACGGGCACGCCGCCGTTAACAATAACCGAAGGCGCATAAGAATCAAAAGCGGGCTCAAATATAATGACTTCATCACCGGCATTTACGAGAGCCGTGACGGCGGTGAATAAAGCCTGGGTAGCGCCGGCAGTAATTGTTATTTCCGTTTCCGGATTATATGAATGACCGTAATATCTATCAATCTTTGCGGAGATCCTTTCGCGGAGAAGCGGGACGCCAGCCATCGGCGCGTACTGGTTTTTACCCGATTGAATATAATGATTGACAAGGTCTTTCAGCTCATCCGGGCATTCAAAATCGGGAAAGCCCTGTGAAAGGTTTATTGCGCCGTATTCGGCAGCCATCCCGGACATGACTGTAAAAATAGTTGTCCCGACATCAGGCAGCTTGGAAGTGATTTTTAATTGATTCATATTAACGTAAACGTTTCGTTTTCAAGGATGACGCAGGCTGCGTATATAAAATTAAATATCTTAAACATAGTTGGAGCTAATATTTTTCTATTTGCCGCATATCATTTGCGATGTGAATCAAAAGAACCCATAATAACCATTCGTAATTTTGTATTACGAGGGAGTAGAAAGAGTATATTTTTTTGATCAAAAAAAATTATGGGAATTATTATGCTAACTTATAAAAATATATTTATAATTCTTTTAACAGCAGCTACAATTCTTTTACTGCCTTCACCCTCTTACGCCTGTGCTTGCGGATGTAATGTTTTCTCTGTAGGCGGCAGATGGATGATGGCAATCTCGCCCGGATTCAGATTTTTCTGGACGTATAATTATATGGATCAATATCAAAACTGGAAAGGATGGAACAGCGCGGCGCCTGCTTTTAACCAGGATAAAATTATCAGATCGGAATTTTATTCTTTCAACGCCATGTATACGATAAACCGGAGTTGGGGCATTATGGCTGAAGCTCCTGTTTGGAATCGCTTCTTTCAAACGATTGATGATAACGGAAGCGCGGCTTCGGTTAATCATCTCTCTTTGGCGGATGTAAGATTGATGGGAGTATATACCGGTATTTCCGAGGATATGTCAATAGGTTTACAGTTTGGATTAAAGCTGCCTACCGGACCTTATAATTTGTCTCTAATGGATAGAGATACTCAAATCGGTACGGGCACAACAGACCTCTTGCTCGGCGGTTATTGGATGAGGCAGCAAAGCGGATGGGGATGGTTTACTCAGGTTATGCTGCAGCATGCTTTCAATTATAAGGATGGGTACCGCCCCGGAGATAGTTTTGATATTGCAGCCGGTATCCATTATGATAATTTACTTCCGTCATATAAGATTATACCTATGCTTCAGCTTGATTTTTCGACCCGCAGCTCCGACAGCGGCGTAAATGCGAGTCCGGAGAATACAGGTTACGAAAGACTTTATTTATCGCCGGGTATAGAAGTAAAATTCAGCAAGAGAATTCAGCTTTATGGCAGCGTAAAAATTCCTCTTGTAACACATGTAACCGGCTACCAGCTTGTAGCGCCGGCATTGGTTGATGTTACTGTAGGCTACCTGTTGTAGGCTATTAGTATTTACTGCCTCGAAATTATTTTTACAGACTAAGCGAAAGACTAAATAGCAGGTTAGTCTGCAGGAGCGGAGTACTAACCGCCCCTGCTGTAATTATAACTTTACTATAAGTGATATGAAATCTTTAATACAACATTCCTTCTTTCTTCAAAGCTTGCGCCGCTGAAGAAGGCTCCTTTAATAAGATGAGCGTGATCTAATAAATTAGTTATAGTCAATGACGGCTCAAGCGTGCCGCCGCCTCCAAGCTTAAAAGTATAACCGCCGGATAAATTAAAAATCCATGAAGGAGCGGTGTGTGCTCCCATATTAAAATCGAATAAGCCGGTGTTGAAAGTATAGTTTGCAGGAGGATTATTTGTCAATCCCGAACCGTAAATTCCTACCAAATTAAGAAACCAATTTGGCGGCTGGTAATTTAAACCGACTACAGCGGACAATCTTTGATCATGGTCGAGGTCGAACGGCGCGGTAGAATTATCTGCCGGCAGAAAGCCGCCTGAAACAGGTCCCGTACCGTAAGCATGAATGATTGATCCGTTTACATAACCGGAGAAGGGAGTCTGAGGGTCGCCGTAATTCAGGCTCAGCTCAATTCCTCTAACATAAATAGGATTTATATTTACATTTACTCTTATTGTACTAGAGCCCAGGGTTTGGTCGTCAAGACCCGGCGAAGAGTCTTTATAAAAATAGTCAAGCTTACCAGTCAGCCCATTTAGGAAATTATGAATAATGCCGGCTACATAAAGATTGTCCTTTTCAGGAAAAGTAGCCTGAGCAGAATCGCCAACGGCAAGAGCTACGGAAGACAACCCTTCGATATTTGTCGGGATAAAAAGCCTGTCATAGCTTAAATATAAAGTAGTAAAGTCATCGGGGAAGAAGCTGATCTTCAAGCGCGGTTCCAGTTGTGTCTGGAGATTTATAACAGGCGCGATATGCTGATCATAGCGCAAGCCGGCTTCTATTCTTGTCCACTCAAAGGGGTGAATATTTGTCTCTGCAAACAGTCCGAAATCAGACCCGGTAAAGCTCGCATTATTTGCGGGACCATTATTGTTAACGTCCAGGAAATTAAATTTCTCGGTTCCGTTTGTAGCGCTGAAATCGAGACCGGCGGCATAGGCGAAATGATGCGAAAGATCCTGGTTATATTTTATCCGCGTTCCAAAGCTTACAAAGTCTCTATTCTGATTGACCCTGTAGCCAGTAGTATCTTTACCAAGAAATTGCAGAGTTTGATCAAAGGGACTCGTACCGAATTTCAATCCGCCCTGTCTTACAAATAATCCTGCAAACAGGCTGCTTGATTTGTCTGTCTCATTTGAAAAGGTATGATAGTAAGAAAGAGTTTGAAAGGCATTATAGCTGTCCTGAGTATCGAAATTGATACCTAAAGCAGGATCGAATGGAATTTCAGTATTTGTCTCGCTGTAATTTAAGTTTGTTGTCAGGTAATCATTCTCACTGAGAAAATAATCCATTTTCCCGTAAAGGAAATAATCAAATCCATGGTCGTTAAATACAACTGGTGTAGGCGTATCAACTCTCCTATCATTCTCATCCCTGGTGCCCGTAAAGAAATATCCGAACCTCCCGATATGATTACTGATGGAGATACTTTGTCCGTTTGAGTTTAAAGATTTAAATGAGCCTACGCCGGAGCCGAGACCTTCACTGTTTGAAGTTAAATAGCTTCCTCCAAAGGTTGATAAGTTTAAATGGAAGCTTCCCGTGGGAACGTGCGTTTTTATATCTATAATAGCCGCAATCTGTCCGCCGTATTCTGCCGGGAATCCGCCGTCATAGAAAGTAATATTATTTATTACCGAGGGATCGACAACCTCATTTAATCCGCCGAATACTCCAAGCGGAATTGGAATGCCGTCGATATAGTAAGAGTATTCGCCGTGCTGTCCGCGGATATGTACTTCGCCCGTAGGAGCTCTTACTGCCCCGGGCAGATTTTCCTGAATCACGGATGTCATTCTTGCCGCAGGCGCAGGATGAAAGTCCTGAAGCTCTACAGTTCTTTCTCCGGTTTTAATATCCATAAAATTTGTAATGTTGTTAACAGTCCTGCTGCCTTTTACGACTATCTCGCCCAGGCTTATTGCACTTTGATGTAATAATACTCTGATACTATTATTATTACGGTTTATTTTGACGGGGACGATATGGCTTTTATAGCCCACATAACTTGTGGATAAAGTGTACCCGCCTTCTTCAATATCCTCGAAGGCAGCAACCCCGAGCTGGTTGGTAGACTTCACATTTATAATTTGATCTCCCTTTTTCAAAATAACGGTAACAAATTCCAGCGGAAGATTCTGTGCCGAATCAATTACGGTAACTCTGAAATTGACGGTGTTCCTGCTGCCTTCTCCGCCTTTATAAAACGGCTTGGCGTTTAACATAGGAGCAAAGATTATTGCAAATAACAATATCGCAATAGAATGCTTAATTCTTAACAGAAATTTTAATATCTCGTTCATTTTAATTTCCTCTGCCTTTCCAACGATTTAAATGTATTTTATCAGATGCCCGGACACGGGCACGATAAAACAGGTATACAATTACGCTCAATGTTAAGAGAATACTCAAAGCATAATTGAAAAAATTATTTCAGTTCAGATATTGTTTAGATTATGGAAGAAGGGCAAGGGGGAGCCCTATGCGGGTTGGAATTATAATGAGAATCGTATTTAAAAGTTATTACTTTAGTTAGATGAAAATCTTCGGCGGCGGTATTCTTAACGCAGCTTACATTAAATGAAAAGCTGTAATTTAATACAGTGCTTGCGAACTGCATGATAACGCATTCATGCGTCAGGTCGTCGCGGCTGTCTGAAGGGTTAGCTGTACCGTTGCCGGTGTGTCTTTCTATCTTATAATTACCGCTGTCTATATTAACATGGTGATAGTGGAAGATGGAAAGTGCAATCAAAAACAGATAAGGCAGCAGAAGCGCCGACGTATATCTTTTACGATATTTGTCTAAATGATTAAACATAATTGCGTTACAAATATTATTTATTCGAAGAACTTTTCAAAGCAGGGCTCTTTTCCGGGTGATTGAAGACATTAAATAATCACTTTAGCCGCGAAATATTACCTGGTAGACTTCGCTATTAAATATTCCGAATGTTATGACATATCCTTTATATTAAATCTTAATTGAGAAAAAGGAAGCGGTGCGTGTTAAGAAGCGCATATCATCATTAAACCGGAATTACTAAGTTGAAATTGAATGTAATGTTTTTCTTACAGTTCATTACATTATTTCCTCCGTTTTACAAAATCGTGCGGATAAAAATACAGTTAAAAGCATATCAACGCTTCCAATAAATACAATTTCATCCAACATTTTATATGGAGATAAATGCACTATGCGCTTTATTTACTCTAGTATAGTTTTAACTATTTTAATATTGATTTTATCATCATCAAAATTCCTAAATGCGCAGCCGGTTTCGGACCGTTCCGATATTACAGTCAAGGCTTTAGCTTCTGTGCCGAACGACTGTGTTAGAATTAGAAGAGATCCCGTATCCGGCAACCTGTACCTCTTAGAGTACAACGGCAACATAAGTAGAGTTAACTTCGGACAGGGGAACACGGTAACCTTTACGCTTGTCTATACAACAGCCGATCACGGCTTAAGCGCTCCCCTCGGAATGGCATTCGGCAAAGACGGCACAATGTATCTTGACGGGAATGAAATAAGCGATACTAACGGTTCTTATGCAACATGTAAAATTGTAAAGGGAGTGCCGGATCAGCCCGGCAGCGAAAAGCGAACCTGGAGCGTTATTGCCCAATCCGTAGAGTACACATTCGGGCACGTATATAACCATAAGACTAATGCGATAATAGTCGATACCAGCGGAAAATATATTTATGTAAATAACGGCGCCTGCACTGACCATGGCGAAGTGCGAGAAGGGCATAGAGAAGTAGGATTAACTTCGGTAATCTTAAAGCTGCCTGTAAACGGTAATAATATACTTCTGCAAAACGACAGGACATGGCTTAAATCTCAAGGCTATGTATATGCGGAAGGAGTCAGGAATACCTACGACTTTGCATATAATGCAAACGATGATCTTATAGGAGTTGAAAATTCAGGCGACCGGGATGACCCGGATGAAATGAACTGGCTCCAGGAAGGTCATCATTACGGGTTCCCATGGAATATCGGCGGAGACGTTACGCCGCAGCAGTTCCCGGGTTATGATCCTAAGACCGATCCACTACTAAGTCCAAATGCATGGGGCGGCGGACCGGGAATGCTTTATAAAACATTTTATGACGATTCAACATATCCTGCACCACCGCAGGGCGTTACCTTTACAATGCCGATACGCAGCTTTGGTCCCGATGCAGATAAATTCAGGGATACAACAACAGGCAAAATTGAAGATGCAAGCGATATGGGTACAACAATAACTACCTTTACACCTCACAGCTCTCCCGACGGAATTGTGTTTGACAGAGATTCAATTTTAGCCGGAGATTTAAAAGGAGGCGGATTTGTCGTCAGGATAAATGCAGGCGGGCTTCTGGCAGCCTTAGGCGATACCGGCGACGACCTGCTTCATATATCCCTGACCAAAGCAAACGGAAATTATACCGCAACAGTAACTCAAATTGTAAGGAACTTTAATTCGCCTCTTGGTATTGTGCTTGTCGGGAATAAGCTCTACGTTGTTGAGACTGGCTTGTTTTACGCGAACAACGCTCCAAAGCTTTACGAAGTTACCTTACCGGAAGACTCCGTTACTGCAGTAAGCAACAGCAATTATACAATAAATAAATTCCAACTGGCTCAGAATTATCCGAACCCGTTTAACCCGACAACCACAATTCAATATGCTATTCCAAATGCAGAGCATGTAACATTAAAAGTATATGATGAACTTGGAAGAGAAGTAGCCACGCTTGTAAATGGAAACAAGGAAGCAGGCAGCTACAGAATTAATTTCAACGCAAGTAATTTATCCAGCGGAGTATATTTCTACAGGCTGCATGCGGGAGATAATATTTTAACCAAAAAGCTTATGCTTTTAAAATAAAAGTTAGCGGCAATCGCGCGTCCGCTTCGTTGTTCGACAGTTAGACCTGCCTACCGGCGGCTGGCTGTCGAACAACGGCGGTTGATACGGTTGAAATATAAAATAAGAATCATTTCACATAGCAAGAATTGAACGGGGGCTTGAACTTTGGGATTATTTGAGTACCTTTATTTGTTTATTTAAAAACATATGAGCATGGATTAATGAAATATTTCTTTACAGCACAATTGGTACTCCTGATCTTTTTGATTTTAACTTCCCTAACTACAGCACAAACTAATACAGTCGGGTTAATATCGTATGATTCATCCGCCTCATATAACGGGTACACTTTATTTTCACCGATAGCCTCGGATGATACGTATTTAATAGACAACAGAGGCTATCTTATACATTCATGGAGCAGTTCGTACCGACCTGCCCAATCGGTTATGCTGCTGCCTGACGGAAGTCTGTTAAGAACTGCCTTTGTAGAGAATGCCGATCCGTTTGTTGCAGGCGGCGCAGGAGGCAGGATTGAAAGGTATGATTGGAACGGAAATCTTACCTGGTCATTTAATTACTATTCTTCAACATATTGTTCTCATCATGATGCCGCATATCTCCCGAACGGCGATATTCTTTTAATAGCCTGGGAATTGAAAAGCTACAGCGAGGCAATAGCTGCCGGGCGAAATCCTGCAGAGATGGATACAACAGTTCTTTGGCCCGGTGAAATTATTGAAGTTAAGCCTTCCGGGACAAGCGGTGGAGATATAGTCTGGCAGTGGCACGCATGGGATCATCTTATCCAGGATTATGATTCAACCAAAGCCAATTATGGTAACGTATCAGAGCATCCCGAATTGATTGATCTTAATTACGGCTCAACCGGCGAGGATTGGCTGCATATAAATTCCGTCTGCTATAATTCTCAAAGAGACGAGATACTCCTTAGTGTTCACAACTTTAACGAGATATGGGTAATCGATCATTCCACAACTACTGCCGAGGCAGCAGGACATACCGGGGGTAAGGACGGCAAAGGCGGCGACATTATTTACCGCTGGGGCAACCCGCAGGCTTACGGCGCAGGTACCGCCGCAGATCAAATGCTTTTTGCTCAACATGATGCAAACTGGATCGACAGCGGGTTAGTTGGACAGGGCGACATTTTAATTTTTAACAACGGCGACGGGAGACCCGGCGGAGACTATTCATCGGTTGACGAAATTACTCCTCCTATTAATTCCAACGGTGAATACTTTGTCGATTCTGCAGGTAAATTCGGACCGGATAAAACTACCTGGCAGTATGCTGCAGAAACACATACTTCATTTTTTGCAAAGAACATTTCCGGTGCTGAAAGACTGCCGAACGGAAATACATTAATCTGCGACGGTACTGCCGGCGAATTCTTCGAAGTAGACGAGTACGGAAATAAAGTTTGGGATTATATTAACCCGGTTACGCGCAACGGGATATTAACACAAGGCAGTACGCCGATATATAACCTGGTATTTAGAATATATCGTTATTCGCCCGACTATCCCGGTCTTGCGGGGAAAGACCTTTCCGAAAAGGGCAGGATAGAGAAATACCCTGAAGGAGTATCGACGGACTATACAAAGCCATCAGTGTTCAAATTAGATCAGAATTATCCCAACCCCTTCAACCCGACGACAACTATCAAATACCAAATTCCAAACTACAGTCATGTAACGTTAAAGGTGTATGATGAATTGGGAAGAGAGGTGACCACGTTAGTAAATGAGAATAAACAATCGGGGCAGTATGACGTTGCTTTCAATGCATCAAAGCTTTCAAGCGGAATTTATTTTTACAGGCTTCAGGCGGGAGGTTATAGTGCAGTTAAGAAGCTTATCCTTCTTCGCTAAAGTTTACTATACGATATCTATGGTAAAGTATAGCTTCGGCGGACAAGTGCTTTTGAAGTAATCGAATCGAAAGACACCCCGCGTCATAATCGTATTTGCAATATGCAAAGACATTGGGTATTTATAAATTAGCTTGTACCTAAATATCCGGCAGTTGACTTATTTAAAAAGAAAAGTCTATGCAGTCGGTTAAAATCCATCTTAGGGTGAAATCGTATAAATTTTTAAGTCAAAAAAAAGAGGATTAGATATGTGCCTCAACGCAACATTGAGACTTAAAATGTCGTATAATACTGACGCACATTTTAATTATACGAATATTGCATTACCAATTCTAAGGCAATATGAATTGAATAATCCTTTTTCACCACTATAGAAATTGTCTTAAAATTTGTCTTCTATTTTAAATTAAACTTACTTCTACGGGTAGTAATAATATTATACTAATAACGGCTTAAGACTATATCTATCTTAGCATGACGGTGCACAACACTATTTCACTGTTAAGATGTTATCGCTTGAAAGATTAAATCAAGCTGTCTGTATTCGAAATAATTCCGGACATAACTATGATAAAACAATTACTATTTCTTTGGATATTTTTATTTGCATGCACAGAGTATGCGCAAACATCAGTTATGCCTTCCGGAACGGGCACGAGCGGTGATCCATACCAAATTGCAACTCTTAATAATCTTTACTGGCTTTCGCAAACATCAAGCGCATGGGGAAAAGATTTTATACAAACTGCCGATATAGATGCTTCATCAACAAGTAGCTGGGACAGCGACTCAGGCTTTACACCCATAGGAAATTACCTAATTTACTTTACTGGTACATACAACGGAAACGGCTATACAATTAGCGGCATATATATAAACAGAAGTTCATTTGGCGGTTATGCAACCGGTTTTGGGCTTTTTGGCAGTGCAAAGAACTGCAGTCTTAAAAACATTGGTTTGATTGATGTGAATATCAAGGGGGATACATATGTCGGCGGGCTTGTTGGAATTAATTATTCAGGCAGCAGCAGCAATATTACAAACTGCTATTCTACTGGCACAATAAGAGGTACAAACTATCTTGGCGGTCTGATTGGAGATAATGATACGAGCTTTACTATATCCAACTGCTATTCTACATGTACTGTAAACGGTTCATACTATTCAGGTGGACTTGTGGGACTCAACGACGGCACAATAATAAACAGCTATGCTAATGGTACCATAAGCGGTACAAATTACTCCGGAGGTCTTGTCGGGATCAGCGATGGTACAATAACCAACAGCTATGCAACCGGTTCAGTAACCGGTACAACTTTTCCAGGTGGTCTGGTGGGTATTGTAAATTCCGGTACTGTAAGCAGTAGTTTCTGGAATACGGATTCGACTTCCACAGGAGTTGGTGTAAATTCTGGTACATTAACAAATGTGAAAGGCGAGCCTACAGACAGCATGAAAATCGAATCAACATTTACAACTCGCGGCTGGGACTTTGAAGCAGAAACAGTCAACGGAACAAACGACTACTGGAACATAGATCCAACTGGCAAGTACAATAACGGTTATCCGTTCCTTTCTTGGCAGCACGGACCGGAAACTTTATACGGCAATGCGGGTTTAGGCGGAGCCTCTGTAAGCTGGACAGACACAACAGCAAAGACAATTACGACGGACGGGAGCGGAAATTACACAATTACAGTATCATATAATTGGTCAGGCATGGTTACCCCGTCAAAGACTCCTTATTATACTTTCTCGCCTACAAGTAATTCTTATACTAATCTAACCGTCAGCAAATCCGGGCAGAACTTTACAGCCACGCTACCGGTTCCTTCCGGCAGCGGCACATCCTCAGATCCTTATCAAATAGCAAAGCTGGAAAATCTTTTCTGGCTTTCACAAACGCCAGGCGTTTGGGGAAAGGATTTTGACCAGACAGCGGATATAGATGCAGATTCAACAAAATACTGGGATGGCAGCAGCGGTTTTACACCTATTGGAAATGTCACAACAAATTTTACAGGAAAATATAACGGTCAGAGTTATATTATTTCCAACTTATACATCAGCCGCCCTACAACAAGTTATGTCGGGCTGTTCGGTTACGCCACCGATTCCTTGAAGAATATCGGACTGGTAAACTGTAACATAAGCGGTAGTATTGTAGTAGGTGCATTAGCCGGGTACAGCACCGGTGCTGTCGGGTATGCATATGCCAGCGGTAAAGTGACCTGTGCCATAAATATAGCAGGCGGTCTGGTCGGGAAAAACGGCGGAAGCATAAGCAACAGCTATGCCGCCGATGCAGTAACAGGGTTGAATATAGGAGTTAAGTCCACCGGTATAGGCGGCTTGGTAGGTTTATCAATTACCGTCAGTACGATCAGCAACAGCTATGCAACGGGAAGTGTCACCGGGTCAGAGGACGTTGGTGGTCTGGTAGGGCAATCTTTCGGCACTATTTCGAACAGCTATGCTGCCGGTGTCTTATCTGCATCCATAAATTCGGGAGGCTTGATAGGAAACCACTTTTCGGGAACAGTCAGCAACAGTTTCTGGGATACTCAAACATCCGGGCAAAGCATCAGCGCCGGCGGTATTGGTGAGACAACAGACAGCATGAAAACAGAATCAACCTTTACCTCACGCGGCTGGGACTTTGAAGCAGAAACTGCCAACGGAACAAACGACTACTGGAATATTGATCCGACAAAAAGCTATAACAACGGATATCCATATCTTTCATGGCAGCACGGACCGGAAACTATTTATGGCAATGCCGGTACTGCAGGAGTTACATTGACCTGGAGCGACTCTTCCAAAACAAAAACAACAGTTTCGGACGCAAGCGGAAATTACTCAATTACGGTTTCATATAATTGGACAGGAACAATAACTCCCTCGAAGAGTCCTTATTATACGTTCTCACCGTCAAGTAAAACTTATACAAATTTAACAGTAAGTGAATCAGGACAGGACTTTGCGGCAGTTTTACCAGCTCCGTCCGGCAGCGGAACATCCGCAGACCCGTACCAGATAGCAACACTGGAAAACCTTTACTGGCTTTCACAAACCCAGAGCGTATGGGGCAAAGATTTTATACAAACTGCAGACATAGATGCCTCCCCGGATTCAGTATGGGACAGCGG
Source organism: Ignavibacteriaceae bacterium (assembly GCA_046704565.1). Taxonomy (GTDB): domain Bacteria; phylum Bacteroidota; class Ignavibacteria; order Ignavibacteriales; family Ignavibacteriaceae; genus FEN-1297. The sequence goes on from JBJKRP010000361.1 coordinate 16,959, forward strand.
AGCGGGCTTTACTCCAATAGGCAACCTCGTAACAGCCTTTAGCGGAACGTATGATGGAGGCGGGCATATAATAAAAGGATTATACATAAACCGGACATCAACTGATTACATATCATTTTTTGGTGGGATAGGCAGAGGTTCAAATATTAAAAATATGGGATTGATAAAAGTAAGAATTAAAGGAGGGAATTTTACCGGCGGGTTACTTGGTTATAGCAACGGCATTGTATCCGGCTGTTATTCAACCGGATCCGTAAACGGGATTGACCAGGTAGGGGGGCTTGTTGGGCTTATCGAAAACAGTACAGTAAGCGGCAGTTATTCAACTGCATCTGTAAACGGCAGCAAAAATATCGGAGGGCTTACCGGGTTCATAAACTCTGGGACGATTAGCAATTGTTATTCAACCGGTTTGGTAAGCGGCTCATCATCCTTAGGCGGGCTTACAGGCAGCGTTGTTCGCGCATTAGCAATTAATTGCCTCTGGGATACTCAAACATCCGGTCGGAACAGCAGTTTCCTCGGTACCGGCGAGCCGACAGACAGTATGAAAACCGAATCAACATTTACTGCACCCGGCTGGGACTTTACAAATACATGGAATATGGATACGACAAATCAAAATGTTAACAGCGGATACCCGTTCCTAAGGTGGCAGGAAAAGCTTGTAACGGGCAGTACAGGCACAGCAAGTGTAACACTGAGCTGGACTGATACAACGGCAAAGACAATAAAGTCAAACAGCTACGGCAATTATACAATAGGAGTATCAAACAACTGGACGGGAACGGTAACGCCTTCAAAGACCGATTATTCATTCACTCCCGTTTCCATTTCATATACAAGCTTAACAGCGGATTCAACCGGTCAGAACTATACGGCATCGCTTGTTCCGCCCGTACTGGCGAGCATAGAAAGCAGCGCCTTAAATTATACAATCGGAAGCGCCCCGGTGCAGATAACAAATACCGTAACGGTGAGCGATATGGATAATGCAGACATGGCAAGCGGTGCAGTGCAGATAACATCGGGCTATGTGAACGGACAGGACGTACTAAGCTATACACAAGTAGGCAGTATAGCGGGAAGCTGGGATGCATCCGCCGGGAAGCTGACTCTGACGGGCAGCGACACGAAGGCGAATTACCAGTCGGCATTAAGATCGGTAAAGTACCAGAGCAGTGGAGATACATTAACGTCGGCAAAGACAATAAGCTTTTATGTAAATGACGGAACGGTAAACAGCAACACGCTTACAAGAATTATTAACGCAGCGCCGGTATATTATCCCCCTGCACCTTTACTGATAAGCCCGGCAATGGATACATCGGGCATACAGACAACAGTCATGCTTGTATGGCATGCGGCAAACGGTTTGGGATATACATATAATGTGCAGTTGTCTCCGGACTCCCTGTTTAAGAACAAGATAATAAACAAGTCGGCACTTATAGATACGTTCTACCATGCAAGCATCTTAGGTAACGGGAAGGAGTATTACTGGAGGGTAAACTCAACATATTTAGGAGTAAGCAGTGATTGGTCTGCGGCAAGGA
>JBJKRP010000362.1:0-4370 GCA_046704565.1 Ignavibacteriaceae bacterium
AGACCAAAACGTATAACATTAAAGCTGGTGAATCAATAAGAATTAACGGATATATTTAATTTTAAAGAGGAAAGAATCATGATGTTTTTATTACAAAAAAAATTTAGCAGCGTGCTCTGTATTTTAGTATTACTCATATTTACCATGAGTTCATTTGCGCAGCAATTGCCTTATCAAAATCCGAATTTAAGTGCTGAGGAACGGGCTAAGGATTTGATCTCAAGATTGACGTTGAGTGAAAAAGCTGCTTTAATGTGCGACCAATCCGAGGCAATTCCGCGGCTCGGTATAAAACAATTCAACTGGTGGAGTGAAGCGCTGCATGGTCTTGCAAACAATAACAATGTTACTGTTTTTCCTGAGCCTATAGGAATGGCTGCTTCATTTGACGACAAATTAGTTTATAAAATTTTTAATGCTGTCTCCGATGAAGTGCGTGCAAAATATAACGAATCTCAAAAGGAAGGTAAACCGAATCGACGTTTCTTAAGCCTTTCTGTTTGGACTCCCAACATTAACATTTTCAGGGACCCGCGCTGGGGACGCGGACAGGAAACTTACGGCGAGGATCCATACTTAACTTCACGTATGGGAATTCAGGTTGTAAGAGGATTACAAGGACCTTCAACGTCGAAATATAGAAAGCTGTTAGCCTGTGCCAAACACTTTGCCGTCCACTCAGGACCGGAATCTGAACGTCACGTTATGGACTTAACCAATATCAATCCGCGGGATTTATGGGAGACCTATTTACCGGCATTTAAAGCCCTGGTTCAAAAAGCAGATGTCCGCGAAGTTATGTGTGCTTATCAACGTATTGATGATGAGCCTTGCTGCGGCAACAGCCGGCTGCTTCAGGACATTCTCCGTGATGACTGGGGTTATAAATACCTTGTCGTTTCGGACTGCGGTGCGATTACCGATTTTTATACAAGTCATAAAGTCTCATCCGATGCAGTACATGCTGCCGCTAAAGGAGTGTTAGCCGGTACTGATGTTGAATGCCAGTGGGACAGTCCGGCTTTTAAAAAATTGCCTGAAGCCGTATCAAAAGGTTTGATTACCGAAAAAGATATAGATAAGCACTTAATGAGAGACCTGGTCGGGCGTTTCGATCTTGGCGAAATGGATCCTGATTCACTCGTTTCATGGACAAATATCCCAATGTCCGTAGTTAATAATAAGGAGCATAGAGAACTTGCTTTGGAAATGGCTCGCGAATCGATGACGCTTCTTCAAAATAAAAACGGTATTCTTCCTTTAAATAAATCCATAAAAAAGATAGCCGTAATAGGTCCTAATGCTGATGATGAAACAATGTTGTGGGGAAACTATAACGGAACTCCTAAAAGAACAATTACAATTCTCGACGGTATTAAATCCAAACTTCCGAACGATAAAATTCTTTATGATAAAGGATGCGATATTGTTGAAGATAAAGTAACGGAAAGTTATTTCCCGCAATGCTCGATTGACGATAAAAAAGGTTTTAAGGCTGCTTACTGGAACAACCCGGATTGGTCAGGTGATATTGTAACAACTCAGCAGATTGTAAACCCGATAAAATTAACTGTTGCCGGGCAGCATGAATTTGCACCGGGTGTTAAGCTTGCAGGCTTCTCGGCTAAATATGAAACTGAGTTTGTACCTGCTCAAAGTGAAGAGATTGTTTTTAAATGCGGTGCCACAGGACATTTCGAATTATTGGTAAACGGAGATACTATTGCAAAGTACGACAATTGGAGAACGTTACTGTCAAGACATCCTTTAAAAGTTGAAGCAGGGAAGAAATATAAAATAGAAATACTTTATGCCCAGTTAAATGATTGGGAAGCCAACATCGAATTCGATTTTGGTAAGGAAGTAGATGTTAATTATACTAATCTTATAAAGAAACTTCAGGGCTATGATCTTGTTGTTTTTGTAGGAGGTATTTCAACAAAGCTTGAAGGCGAAGAAATGCCGGTATCATACCCGGGTTTTAAAGGCGGCGACCGTACAAATATCGAGCTTCCATCTGTTCAGCGTAATTGCTTAGAGGCATTGAAAAAAGCCGGTAAGAAGATCGTATTTGTAAATTGTTCCGGCTCTGCTATCGCATTAACCCCCGAAACCGAAAGCTGCGATGCTATTTTGCAGGCTTGGTACGGTGGAGAGTCGGGAGGACAAGCTGTTGCCGACGTATTGTTCGGCGATTATAATCCTTCGGGAAAGCTTCCTATTACTTTTTATAGAAGCTCAAAGCAGTTACCGGACTTTGAAAACTATTCAATGAAAGGGCGTACTTACCGCTTTATGTCGGATCCGCTATTCCCGTTTGGTTACGGTCTAAGTTATACAACATTTTCAATCGGTGATGCTCAAGTAAGCAGGAGTACGATAAGAAATAACGAAAGCATTGATCTTACGATTCCAGTTTCGAATACCGGCAAGAGGAACGGAACAGAGATAGTTCAGGTATACGTACACAAGGTAAACGATGTAAACGGACCGATAAAAACATTGTGCGGATTTAAACGGATTGATGTTGCCGCAGGGAAAACGAGTTTAGCGACCGTAACCCTGCCTCCTTCGGCATTTGAATTCTATAATAAAGCCACTTACGGGTTAGCTGTAACCCCAGGTGAGTATGAGGTAATGTATGGAACCAGTTCCGATGCAAAAGATTTAAAGACGACAAAAATTACAATTCAATAAAAAATTTTTTGGACTTAGTAGAATAACACTTAGGTAGTGAAAATATAGTCTCATGGTACGAAGGTTTAGAAAGGATTTTATTCTTTTAGGAATTACTTTTCAATTTGTCTTTTAGATTATATTAGATAATAAAAATTTGTTTAATAAGGACTTGTTATGAACCGAATACTTTTTTTTGCTTTAGCTATCGTTACTTTTCTGGCTGTCTCAAGTATAAATGCACAGAGTCCACAGATTGGTAAAACAGCACGTTACTGTAACCCGCTGCCGATGATAATAGCACCGGGCGGCAATGCCTCCGGAGACGTAACGGTCATCCGCGACAAGGGTAAATACTATATGTTCTGCACAGGCGGCGGAGCCTGGGTCTCAGACGATATGCTTAACTGGTCTTTCAAACGGGTTGAGAATGTTCCTGTAGCGCCGGACGTGGTAAAGTACAACGGCAGCTTTTATATGTGCGGCAACGAAAGCCCGGTATACAAAGCCGACAACCCGCTGGGACCATATACCAGCATCGGAAATTGGAAAAACACACCTGATGTTAAAGGCGGTTGGAATGGCGCTTTCGATGTCGATATTTTTATTGATGACAACAATAAGCCTTATCTTTATTATCCGGGAAGGGGAGTCAGCGGTATCTTCGTCGTACCGCTTGACCCGAACGATCTCACCAGATTTGCCGGTCCGGTAAAACACCTTTTCGGTTTCAACAGTAAGCATGTATGGGAGCGTTACGGCGAGATGAACGAGTATACTGATGTTGCATGGATTGAAGGACCCTGGCTTCAAAAATATAAAGGCACCTACTACCTGGAGTATTCAGCTTCGGGGACGCAGTGGAAAACATATGCCGAAGGTTATTATACTGCAAAGTCGCCGATGGGACCATTCACTTATGCGTCCAATAATCCGCTGCTTCGCAGTACCAAGGGCATCGTAACCGGTCCGGGACACGGCTGTATTGTAGAAGGACCGGACGGAAATCTCTGGCAGTTCTATACAATTGTTCTTTCTAATCCGCCGGGCGGGCGGCGCATTGGTATGGATCGTATAATATTTGATAAACAAGGAAGGATGTCTGTAAAAGTTACCGACACGCCTCAGTGGGCGCCCGGTACAATTAAAGATCCATCAGAAGGCAGCAGCGGATCGATACCCGTAACTATAGATAAGGTTCGAGCAATGAATGCTCTCTCGAAATTCTCCTCAGAGCAGCCGGGTTATTATGCAGCTTATGCGGTAGACAATTCCAGCGGCACCTGGTGGGAACCGGCTCCAACAGATACAATGCCTACTCTTACCATTGAGCTTTCGCCTGCAACCCGGTTCGATGTTGTCCAGTTATTCAAAATAGACGGCGTGCGTTTATTGTTTAACGGCGGGAGAAGATTCTTCGGCAGGAACCAGGCAGCATCAAGTTCCGCAGACATTTATGAATACAAGATTGATGTGTCGATGGATGGGAAGAAATATGTCACTGCTCTTGATCAAACAAAGAACGCTATTTCGCGAAATACAATCTTTGAAGAAATTCCCCCGGTTAAGTGCCGCTTTGTCCGGCTGACTATGACGAGCTGGCCCAAGTCAACGCCCCTGGGAATTATAGAGTTCACCGTCTTCGGCAAGCCCGCAGGATATTTGCCCGCTGCCGTACCGATTCCGCATATACA
>JBJKRP010000363.1:0-3549 GCA_046704565.1 Ignavibacteriaceae bacterium
CCAGAATGCCGAATTTTAAAATTGAAAAGATCGACCTTCTGCCGGTTATCCGGGATTCGGTAAATCTTTTTGTTCATGAAAAAATTAAGATAGAATTAAAGACTAATCTTGATTCTGCTTATGTAGAAGCAGACAAGAATCAATTCAGGCGTATGCTTATTAACCTTATACGGAATTCGATCCAGGCAGGAGCTGATTCAATTAAATTGAATATGGAACAATCGGACAACAGCTTTACAATTATTATTTCGGATAACGGAAGCGGGATTCCGCTGGAAATAAAAGAAAAAGTTTTTGATTCGAATTTTACAACAAAGCCTAAAGGTATGGGGCTCGGCTTAACGCTTGCAAAAAGATTTATTGAAGGAATTAATGGAAGCATAAGCCTGGCAGATTCAAACAGCTCAGGTACTTCATTTAAGATTACGATCCCCGGATGTATAGACAAAGATTGAAATAAAATGGCTGACCTAACCGAGCACCAGGCGAAAGCACTGGATTATAAAAAACACATCTCTCTTACCGCAAATGCCGGTTCCGGCAAAACCTTTGTTCTTGCAAACAGGTATTTGAAAATAGTGACTGAAGAAGATGTAACCCTCCGCAGCATTGCGGCAATAACCTTTACAGATAAGGCTGCCGGCGAGCTTTACGGTAAGATTGCAAAGCTGATTGATGAAAGAACTTTACAACAGGTTGATGCAGCTTTAAAAAGAAAGCTGGAAAATATCCGCAGTCAATTGGTGTCGGCAAATATATCAACCATCCATTCATTTTGTATAGATATACTTCGCGAGCATCCAGTAGAAGCCGGACTTGATGCTAACTTTACCGCTGTTGATGAGCAGACATCCGGAGAGCTGTTAGAGCTATCGGTTGAGGAAATGATAAGGAATGCGATTAAAGACGAAAATTATTCCGAAGATTTAAAATACTTAATCAGGCTGTTTGCTTCTAAAAATATTTTTGAAAGGGAAATTATATCCCTTGTAAAAGAAAGGAAGAACGTACTCGATATTGCAGAACGGATTTATTCAGGGACTGATGAAGAAATTGCCGCATTTTTCCGGGAGTCCTTCAATAAGTATACGGAAAAGATTTTTGCCGTTAGAGTGCCCGCGCTGGCTGCATCTTTAAGGAATGTGAACGAAGCTGTCTTATCTTCGAATAAAGATAATTCGAAGGCAATTGAAGTTAGAGGAATAATCGATAGCTTGTTTTCAACTTCTTTATTTGAAGAGCAGCTTCCTCTTATTACTAATATCCGTGACCGGATAATTATTGAGAAGGGAACTCTCAGCTTGCGCGGGTATGCACAAAAGGTTAAAGATGACTTTCCCGAAGACATTGAGATAATTAATTCATTCTTCAATGATTTTCATTCAATTGATTTTTCAGATGATTCCGCCGAAGTAGAGCTTGAGCTTGCACGGTTTGGAAAGAAAATAATTTTCTTCTTCAGGAGCGCACTTGAGATTTATTCGAATAAAAAATCGGAACGCGGCTACCTGGATTATGAGGATATTCTGCTTTATACAAAAAGGATACTGGAGCTTGAAAAAGTGAGGCAGGATATTTCCGGTAAGTACAAATACATAATGGTTGATGAATACCAGGATACAAATGAAATCCAGTACAATATCTTTCTTCCAATCCTTGATGAATTAAAGAAGGGAAATCTTTTTGTGGTTGGGGATGAAAAGCAGAGCATTTATATGTTCCGTGATGCTGAGCTTGAGGTGTTTGATTTGACAAAGAGGAACATCGAATCAGTCTCGGGCAAAGGCTCATTGTTAACGCTTCCGGACAGCTTCAGGATGGCTCCGGCAATATGCCTGTTTACAAATCTTCTTTTCAGGAACTTATTTAACAGCCCTGAAATATTGTATAACGAGGTTGCTCATTCGGATCTTGTTTGTGCAAGGCAGGATGATGTGCCTGGTAAGATAGAATTTCTTCTTTCCGCTGAAAGCGAAGAATCCGAAAATGAAGATGCACCGGAGACAAAAAACCCCGAAGCGGAAATGGTCGCACGGAGAATTTTGAAATTGATATATGACGAAAATGACGGACAAAAGATATTATGGAAAGATATTGCCGTTCTGTGCCGGAAGAGAAAATATTTCTCCGAACTGGAAGACACCTTTACCGAGCACGGTATCCCGTTTATAATTCTTGGCGGAAAAGATTTCTACCGCAGGCAGAGCATATATGATATTTATAATTATTTTTCTTTCCTCGCCGATGAAAAGAATGACGCCTCATTAGTCGGGATTTTACGTTCACCTTTCTTCTCGCTTTCCGATTCCGTGATTTATGAAATTTCATTACAGCGGGGCTTCAGCTTTTGGTCAAAGCTGGGTAATTATAAGCCAGCCTTGCCTGAAATTGAAAAGGCAATAAATACTTTAACTGAAAATATAAAGCTTGCGAAAAGTACCGGCGCAGTATTTCTTATAAGAAAAATTTTAAATGAGTCGCCTTTCCTCTCCGTAATAGCGTCACGACCCGACAGCGCCCAGGAACTTGCAAACATAGAAAAGCTTGTGAAGCTTACAATTAATTTATTCTCTCAGGGATTTAAGACTCTTTACGACTATGTGGTTTTTCTTAAAGAACAAATTGAGAAAGCAGGAGACGAAGCACAGGCGGCTATTGCCGAAGAATCGAATGCAGTTGTAATAATGACGCTGCATCAAGCTAAGGGTCTGGAATTTCCGGCGGTCTTCCTGTATAAGAGCGATGACACACCTAACAAGAGCATAGTTAAATCCAAGTCAATGATCGTAAATAAGAATATCGGGCTGCTTACAAAAGTTCCCGTTACGAATAATTATTCGGCAAAATATAAAGCTGCACCCATTACCGGTTTAAACGATTTTATAATCCGCAGGAAAGAATTTGCCGAGATAAAACGGCTTCTGTATGTAGGTATTACGGGGGCTAAAGATTATTTGTTCATTTCTGCAAGTAAGAAAAAAGAAAATAAATTCAACGGGGAATCTTTTATAGGCTTGATTAAAAATGGTTTAACAATAGATTTTTCTGCCGGCAGTAAACCAAATGATTACGGAAAATTTTCAACTGAAGCTGACTTGAAATTTTTAACGGCTAAAAACGGCGGCTTTAATTACCAAACAAAAAAAATCAAGCTGGATATTCCTATAATTGAAGAAATTGAGCCGCAGGGAAAAAAGAAGGAAGAAAATAAACAAACAAGCCCGGTTAATAAAATTAAAATAGCCGGGATAGATGAAATTCAAAAAGGTGAAATAGTTTCCGCAACAAAGCTTTCTGTATACAAACAATGTCCGCTTAAATATTACTTGACTTACGATGCCGGATTCGCTCCGCTTTATGACAGGTATAGGAAGTGGAAGATGAAAAGAGGAAACATTGTCAGATATGAATTCAATGAAAGCGAGAACCAGAATTTAGCCGTACTTAAAGAAGATGCCGATGAAGGACGGAAGAAGGAATTCTCAGACGTGAAAGGCAGGATTGTTCACAGGCTGCTTCAAACTGAATGTCCGCTTGAGCTGATTGAGA
>JBJKRP010000364.1:0-3646 GCA_046704565.1 Ignavibacteriaceae bacterium
ATATATGCTTGCTTCACCGCTTTGCCCGTCCGGGTTCATAATATATTCGCCGGTAATATTGATTCGGTCCGGGATAGAAGAAATGAATTCTGTAATGTTGCTGTTATCTTTTGTAAAAGAGTAACTATAGCTTCCGTTCTTTACTAGAATATCCAGGTTTTTGTTTTGTTTGGAATCGGTAAGATAAACCGGGTTCCCGTTATTAATAATTCCTTCAATAATAAGATTTTTAATTTCAAAATTGAAAAACTTACTTAACTTGGAAACGTACGAAATAGTTAGGCTTAATCCCGCATTTTTTAATTTTGTCCTTCCACGGAATCCCTGAATATTCCCGAAGTCCATGACAAACGCTTGTGAATTATTACCTAAAGATTTTTCAGGTAGTATTCCGGAGGCATAACTAAATTTAAGCCCCGAGCAAGTATAATTCATATTAATGACAGCCGAACCCGATACAAAAGGTTTGACTATGACTTCCAGCTTATCATAATTTCCTAATTTTTGGTTCGAAGGAAGTTTGTAAAAGTTTCCGGAAAGCTCATGAGTTAGACTACTTACACCCAACGGCGGAATTGAAACTAAGGCAAAAAAGCCGGAGCCATCTGATTGGATTATTCCTGGAAACTGCATGAAGAGAACTACCTGATTGTTGCTTTGATTTTGAAAGCTGAAATCCAGCCTGCCGTCGGTAAAATCTGCGCTGTCCAGTATAACATTTTGAGGCAGCGGAAGATAGAGAACTGTACTGTCGTTATTTATTGCCTGGATACTTACATTCTTCTCCGACGAGGAATCATTTATCTGAACGAATTTCGCTACCGGGATACTCTGTGTAAACTTATCGGTTTGCAGCAAATAAATACTCCCGTTTCCCGAAGAAGGCTGAACGTAAAGATAATTTTGAGCTTTTATAATTTTACCTAAAGTATATGTCCTATACTTTATTAATGGGATATTAATTTCTACATCCCAGTTAGGCGCAACTAACTTGGTAGGGATATCTATACACCCTTGTTTAAGCAGCGTAAATAAAACTAAAAGAATCAGTAGAAGCGGGCTATATAATTTTTTTATTTGTCTTCTCTTTTCCATTTAGACGTTGAATTATACACAAAAAAATTTTCAAGCTAACTCCGTTGATAATAGTGCTGAAATTTTAATCAGCGACTGAAAGTAAAATAAAGCTTAACCAGAATTTTTTTTGCGATTAATCCAGAGTAAGATACAGTGCCTTCTATACCTCAATTCCTGTATAAAATCAATCCGGAATATAAAATTGCCTATAACATCGTTACGGAATATGTCTAAATTAAAAATCCACTATATGAAGCGAAAAAAAATATCTCCTGGAAAGGTTTTAAATCTTTCAATAAAATTTATTGAATTGAAAAATAAAATACCTTTCCAAGGAAATGATACCGGTTAAAAAGAACAGTACCTCCGTCATGGCTATTTGCTTCTCCGGGTAAAACACTATTTCAAGTAAATCATTTTCATTGATTTAGAAAAATTTCCCGCAACTATTCTATAGATGTACGTTCCGCTGGTAACATATTGCCCGGAGTTATTCATTCCATTCCAATGAGTAGCATAAATGCCTGCCTGTTTCTCGTCATGAACCAGCGTCTTTATCTCTTGCCCAAGCATGTTGTAAACTTTAATGCTGACGAATGATGATTTTGGAATCTCATAGTTTATAATAGTCGAAGGGTTGAACGGGTTCGGATAGTTCTGACTTAATAAAAAATTATCCGGCAACGATTTCTTTTCATCTACAGAGGTTACATTTTCCACAGCTTCAAAAGTTCCGGTATTTGAGTAATAAGAAAAATTTCCGTCATCGGATTTTGATCGCACTCTCCAATAGTATTGGGTATCGAATCTTAATCCGGTTATCGTTAAGAAAGTTTTCACAATGTCTTTGATAACAGTCGAGTTTGTAAAGTTTTTATTATCGGCATATTCAACTTCGTATTGCAATCCTTTTGGCGGCTGAACAGGGGTTAGCCAGGATAAGGTGGCAGAACCGGAATTGATTTTAATTTTATTTGGTCCTCCTACAAGAGGCTGAACAACATTGGGAGATCCGACCTGGATAGAGAAATGCCAGGTACTGCTCCATACTGATTTGGTGCCGTCTGTGTATTCAGCCTGCACCTTCCACCAGTAAGTAGCCCCGGAAACTAAACCTACTATAGTTACACTTGTCCCGGCTGGATGTAATGTCTGCGGATTTGCAAACACATCCGAATTGCTGTATTCAACGTTAAAATGGTCTATACCTGAAGACGAGCCGTTAATATACCAGCTAAGAGTTGCTGTAGTGGAATAGAGTGTGCTGCCGTCTGTAGGATTTGTTAATACAGGTAATCCGAGTGTTGCTGCATTTCCCATAACAGTAAACTCACCTTGGGCGTAGTCGGAGGGAGTGCTGCCTACGGTTCTAACAGCCCAGAAATAATGACCGCCATAATTTAAATTGAAAGCAGGCGTATAACTGTTTACAGTTATTGGCTGGATAAGCACGCTGCCGCTTACTGTATTCGGCAAATTGGTAACCGTATTCCAATCAGCAGGTGCGGAGTCTTTCTGGTATTTTAACTCGAAACCGGTGAGACCTAATGATGAGCCTTGCAGATACCAGTTCAGTGCCGGCTGTGCTGTATAAACAATAGTATTTTGTGTCGGATAGGTTAATACAGGAAAACTATTAGCGGAACCTCCAACAACTGTAAAAACACCGTTTGATATAGGTGTGGATTCCGACCAGTCGGAAGTGTTAATTAAATTGTTTGAACGAACCCGCCAATAATAAGTTTGTCCTGGCGTTAAACTGCCGACCGTACTTACATCAAAAGATAATTGATCTGCTACACCGGTAGTTCTTGGATAACCGGCTACATGAGTAGAAAAATCTGCATTCGTCGAAATATCGACGTCATAAAATAGAGATGTTGACGGAGTAGCCAGGTACCAGCTCAATGTAGGAGTCATCGTATAAATTGTAACTCCACCTGTAGGGTATGAAATCGTAGGCACAACGAGAGTGCCCGGTCCTCTTATTGTAAAGCTCTCAACTGGTGACCAGTCCGAAAATTCCGCCGCAGCTGCATAGTACGATCTTACCTGCCAGTAGTAAGTAGCTCCCGGCGTAAGTGAATTTAATGTTGCAGCAAGGTTACTTGTTGCAGTCCATATATTTGCGTCCGTTGGTTTGCTCATTGCGGAGGCATCGTTCAACTGTCCGCCGGCATCGGTAGAATTGTTAGTTGCATATCTAAGCTGGTATGTTAAACCTTCTCCAAATCCGTTAATGTACCAGGATAATTCCGGCGAGTTTGTATAGACAGTTGCGCCGCCTATAGGCCAGGAAGGTATAGGAACTACAGTAGAACCGCCTACTATTGTGAAGGAATTCACCTGGGAATAGCATACTACATCAAAAGGAGCATCTTTTCTTTCAACTATTACGCGCCAGAAATATTCCTTACCGGCTAACAGAGTCAAAGTTTTGCCTAAGTTGGAAGTAGTTATCGACGGTGCTGCTGCCCACTGTGTCTCCGTAGGCTGGGTACTTTGCTGCGCATACTGAAGAACAAACCGCAGGCTTACAGATGAAGTTGACAGATACCATCCGAATGAA
>JBJKRP010000365.1:0-2816 GCA_046704565.1 Ignavibacteriaceae bacterium
GTCAACCGGCAATGGGAACTTGAATTGTCCGAAATAATTTTTTTGCGGGGATGAAAATTTTTCACCTGTCAATACGGCAGTGCTTCGTAAATATCGCCTATTGTAAATCCGAACGGATGAGGCTTTATATTTTTAAAGTCAAATGGAACAGTTTGGTCCCCTCTTCCGCTATTTGTTTTTGTAACGTCAAAATGCAAGTGCGGAGCGCCGCCGCTGCCTGAGTTGCCACTCAAACCGATTGTGTCTCCGGCAGCTAAAACTTGTCCAACCCTTACTAATATACCTTTAGCGGTTAAATGTGCATACCGGGAATAGGTAGTATCATCATGCCTTATGACAACAACATTTTCGTGTCCAGGCGTTCTATCATAATCAGAATAATTGGATAATGTGTAATCTACCCTACCGGCTAAGGCTGCCGTAACTACAGTTCCTATAGGCATATCGAAATCCACTGAATATTTAAAGGAACCGTTATGCGAATAAACATTGTCGAATCCTAACGAACAAGTATAAGCTTTCCCTACCGGGTAAGGTAATACAAACCTCGCAGCTATTCCCGAATTATTTTTTTGAATATTTTCGGTCACCTTTTCTTTGCATGAGAAGAAAAATATCATGCCGATAAGTACGCACATTTTGAGCTTCATAGTATATTCCTCCGGTCAATAATTTTATTGGACTCAATCCCAAGGAATTAAATCAAAATTATTTTAAGCACTCTTATTTTATTTTTTTATGACTTCACAAAAAATACTCGATTCATCCACTTCATAAACTTTTATTTCTACCGGAAATGCCGTGAAAAAACTCTGGAATTGAGCTGGACTTACAGTCGAAGCAGTGAACCCGTCTTTACAGACTATATCCCCGTTACCCGTCTTTTCATAATCGATTTCTCCAATTAGCGATGCTTCGGATTGATGACGAAACCACTCAAGCCTTTGATTCCAAAATTTATCTGAGTAGCTTGAAAACAGTATAATGCCCCCTGTTTTAGCGACTCGAATACTTTCGTTAATTAGTTGATCCACGGGGGTATGAAATGCAGATATTCCATTCTGAATACAGACTACGGCATCGAATATGTTTTCCCTGAAAGATAGACGACCCGCATCAGCCAATGATATGTGTATATTAATTTTGTCCGATAAGTATTCCTTAAACAATTGAAGGCTTTGAAGAGAAGTATCGATTCCGACGGCAACTGCTGCTTTCTCTGATAGCCTGGAAAGTACACGACCGTATCCGCAACCCAATTCAAGAACTATCGCTCCGGGAATTATTTTCCCTAAAACATTTTTTGTCTCTTCTTCAAGATATCGCCTAACTCGGTCGGGAGCCAGATCATAGCAGCGCTTTAACCTATTTGCCGATAGTGATTCACTATAGTAGTTCATTTTTATAAATCAAACTATATGAATTGCTTTTCCATTACAGACAAAGTGAATATAATTATAAAAGATAAAAAAAACGATTTATTTTAAATAAACGGTTATAGCTATATATTCTAATCTTATTAACAAATGATAATAATTGCTGCTTTCTTTAAAGATAGGTTCATAAAATCTTTATTTTCTTTTAAAGTTTAATCATTATGCAGTGTTTTCTTCGTTAAAAAACCTTTTAATACATATATAATTTATTTAATTTTGCCCGGTAATATTGAGGAGAACAATGTTTAGAATAAACTTAGGGAAAATGCTTGCAGTATTGTTTTTATTCATCCCGACAATATCAAATTTAAATTTTACGAATGCTCAGACTGGTCAACCGGAATTTAAGGTTATTGCCTTTTACACCGCAAAACACGACCCGGCACATATCAGTTTTGTTCATGAAGCTAACAGGTGGTTTCCTAAAATGGCAAAGAAGTATAACTTCGTTTACGATTCCACTAACAACTGGAACAACATGAACGCTAAATTTCTTTCAAAGTATCAAGTCGTAATTTTCTTAGACACGCGTCCCGATGTTCCGGCACAAAGAGAAGCCTTCGAAAAATATATGGATGACGGAGGCGGATGGATGGGATTTCATTTTGCGGCTTTCGCACTCGACTCCTCGGCTTATCCGCAGAACTGGAATTGGTATCATAATGTTTTTTTAGGATCAGGCTCTTATGTAAGCAATACATGGCGCCCTACTTCAGCAATCTTGAGAGTGGAAGACCATAATCATCCGGCAACATATAACCTGCCTGAGACTTTTAAGTCGGCACCAAACGAGTGGTACAGGTGGCAGAATGATTTAAGAAAGAATCCGGATATTATAATTTTAGTGTCGATTGATTCTACAAGCTTTCCTTTAGGCACCGGACCAAAGCCATCGGAAATATGGCACAGCGGTTACTACCCTGTTGTCTGGACAAACAAAAAATATAGGATGATCTATTTAAATATGGGTCACAATGATATTGATTATGCGGACAAGAGCAATAAAGAGCTTTCATTTACATTTGCCAATAGAATTCAGGATAGACTAGTTATAAATGCCTTGCTGTGGTTAGGAAACGGTAAGAAGACGGGAAATGTAGTTAACGGAAAAAATACCTCTCATAACAAGTGAGAGGAAAGAAAAAACTCTTGTGCCCGGAACAGGACTCGAACCTGCATGAGGGAACCCTCACTAGACCCTGAACCTAGCGTGTCTACCAATTCCACCATCCGGGCAAGATTAAAGAACTTTTAAATCTCTGTTTTAAATATTGTCAAAGTAAAAAATAAAAACAAATTACCGGTGATATAATTAATAAGCCCGGATGAATTGGTCAATATTTTCTCAGACTAAAATTCTACTGCTGGCGGGTCCCATGT
>JBJKRP010000366.1:0-34715 GCA_046704565.1 Ignavibacteriaceae bacterium
TATACCGATGTAAAGAGACCTCTCGGTTACTTCCATCAATTTCTTTTTCTCCTCGGAAATATTTCCGACTGCAACAGTCAAAGCTGCATCTCCGAAATACCCGTTCTTTTCAACGCCGACATCAAGAGAAACAATTTCTCCTTCTTTAAGAGGTCTGTTCCTCGGTATCCCGTGAACTACTTCTTCATCTATCGATATACAGATTGACGCCGGGTAATCAACCGATGAGCCGCCTTGCGAATATCCTTTAAAGGCTGCTACAGCGTTGTTGCTCAATATGTAATCTTCTGCTATCTGGTCTATCTCTTTAGTTGTAATTCCAGGTCTAACATTTCTTTTTAATAACTGAAGCGTCTCTGCAACTATCTTAGAACTCTCACGAATAAAATCTATATCTTTTTTTGTCTTTATATAAATCACAAACTAATCTCTTCCCGGCTTAACCCGGAGAAAAACTATCTTCTCGCTTTCACCTTCCCGGATTTCATAAATCCGTCGTAGTGTCTCATCAAAAGATGAGATTCAATCTGATGTAATGTATCCAGTGCAACACCTACTATAATAAGCAAGCTGGTCCCTCCAAAAAACTGTGCAAACCTTGGGGAAATACCCCAGCCGCTGACAAATGCCGGAAGGATTGCAATTATTGCAAGGAATACCGAACCGGGCAAAGTAATCTTTGTTAAAATATTATCAATAAAATCCGACGTTTGTTTTCCCGGTCTTATGCCCGGAATAAATCCTCCCTGCTTCTTCATATTGTCGGCAACATCTTTCGGATTGAAAGCAATAGCCGTGTAGAAGTAAGTGAAGAATATGATCATAATGGCATAAACAAACGAATAAACCGGAGAAGTATAAACGAAATAACTCTCCAGGCTCTGCAAGAATTCATTGTTCGGAAAGAACTGAAGAACCGTATTCGGGATAAACATGATTGACTGCGCAAAGATTATAGGCATTACTCCAGCAGTGTTGACACGGAGCGGTATATACTGAGTAACGCCGCCGTAAACTTTTCTTCCTACAACTCTCTTCGCAAATTGGACAGGTATTCTTCTGGTACCCTCAGTAATAAGAACAACGCTTGCAATAATGGCAACCATCAATGCTAAAATAATAAACTCAATTATAATATTGCTGTTTCCCTGACTTATACGCTGGTATTCATCAAGAATTGCAAACGGGAACCGGTCTATAATTCCTATAAAGATTATAAGAGAAATACCGTTCCCTATTCCTTTATCGGTAATCTGCTCACCAAGCCACATCATGAATATAGTTCCAGATGTTAGAATAAGTACGGTTGAAATGGTCCATGAAAATCCTTGAACGGCAGCAGGGACAATCGGCATACCCTGGACGTTCATGCTGAGAAGTCTGATTGTAACGCCCCAGGCTTGAAGTGCAGAAATTATAACTGTACCGTACCGGGTAAGCTGCGTAATCTTCTTTCTGCCGTCTTCACCTTCCTGCTGAAGCTTCTGGAAATAAGGCACCACAGCTCCCAAAAGCTCAATGATAATTGCAGATGAAATGTAAGGCATTATTCCCAATGCAAAAATAGCGGCGTTATGGAAAGCGCCACCGACAAATAAATCATACAAGCCAAACAAAGTATTCGCAGCTTGGTTCTGCGAGCTCTCGTTTAACAATTTTGCATCAATGCCGGGCAGTGTTATATGCGCGCCAAGCCTTACAATAACAAGCAAAGCTAGAGTATAGAGTATCCTCTGGCGGAGCTCATGTATCTTAAAAATATTCCTGAAGGATTCTGTAAGTTTTGCCATCTAATCAGTCTTAAATCTTTTCAACGCTTCCGCCGGCTGCTTCCACTTTTTCTTTTGCAGATTGGCTGAATGCATTTACCTGAATTTTTAATTTTGCCTTTAGCTCACCGGTGCCAAGCAATTTGACCGGAGTCTTTAGTGTCGAAATTAAACCGTGTTTTTTTAACGTTTCCGGGTTGATTACAGCCTCTGTCATTTTATTTTCCGCTGATAATCTTTCCAATGATTCGACATTCACAACCTGGTATTGAATTTTAGAAATCGGTGTAAATCCAATCTTAGGGATTCTTCTCTGCAACGGCATCTGACCGCCTTCAAACCAGGCTTTCTTCTTTGCACCCGAACGTGACATCTGTCCGTTCATTCCTTTCGTTGCCGTTCCGCCATGACCGGAACCTTCGCCTCTGCCAATCCTCTTGCGCTTCTTCCTTGAACCTTCGGCGTATTTTAAATTGCTTAATATATCCATTATAAAACCCTGCTACTTTTTTATTTCTTCTACTTTAACCAGATGAGAAACTTTTCTAATCATTCCTCTTACCTGGGGAGTATCATTGTGAACAACTTCCCAGTTAGGTCTTCCTAATCCCAAAGCTTCAATCGTAAGCTTCTGCGTTTTCGGTCTGTCTATAACACTTCTTGTTTGTGTAACTTTTATCTTTGCCATGTCATCCTCGTCTAAGCGCTTAAGAGTTCTTTAACTGTCATTCTCCTCTTGCCAGCCATTTTTCTTGCATCAACTATGCTAAGCAAGCCGTTCAGAGTTGCCTTAACCTGATTGTGAGGATTGCTTGAGCCCAATGACTTAGTAAGAATATCCTGTACTCCTGCTGCCTCAAGAACGGCACGAACGCCGCCACCGGCGATAAGCCCGGTTCCAGGCGAAGCCGGTTTTAACAGCACCCTTCCGGCGCCAAACTTCCCGATAATTTCGTGAGCGACTGTTCCTTTAATAACCGAAACGTTTACTAAATTTTTCTTTGCGTCGTCAACACCTTTTGAAATAGCGTCTGAAACTTCGTTCGCTTTACCGAGACCAACACCGACGGTGCCTTGCCCATTACCTACAACTACAATAGCATTAAAGCTGAAACGACGTCCGCCTTTTACAACCTTAGCAACTCTATTTATGTGAACGACCTTTTCTTTCAGTCCTTCTATTTCACCAGACTTTACATTTTTCAATTTAGTCTCCAATACACCCGTTAAATTTTTGAGATATTTCTTTTAAAACTTTCTCCGGCTTAAGCTTGACCGGAAAAACCAAGCTGCCGAGAGAGGATTCGAACCTCTACAGACGCCTCCAAAGGGCGTAGTCCTGCCATTAGACGACTCGGCAAGAACCAATAAACAAACTACAATTTCCAAATTCCAACTCAAATGGAATTCGATATTTGCGATTTAAAATTTCAAGCCCCCTTCACGTGCGCCTTCGGCAATAGCCTGTACCCGACCATGATACCGGTAACCGTTGCGGTCGAACACTACAGTGGTAATATTTTGTTCAAGAGCTTTCTTTGCAACCAGGGTTCCGATAACTTTGCTTTTGGCAATCTTGCCTTTTGCCTTTTTAACATCTTCAACAACCTCTTTAGATAAAGTTGAAGCAGAAACAAGCGTCTTACCCGAAGCGTCGTCAATTATCTGAGCATAAACATTATTTAAGCTCCTGTATATTGTAAGCCTCGGTTTTTCCGGCGTACCCGAAATTGTCTTTCTTATTCTTGCTTTAGACCGAAGTCTCGAATTTTCATTTCTCTTTATCATCGTCTAATTAAACTCCAAATTTTATTTACCAGCAGTCTTACCGGCTTTTCTGATAATCTGTTCGTCGGAATATTTAATTCCTTTTCCTTTATACGGCTCCGGCTCTCTAATCGATCTGATTTTAGCAGCTACCTGACCGACCAATTGTTTGTCAATCCCGGATATTACAATCTGTGTTTGCTGCGGCGTCTGAAGCGTAACTCCATCGGGCGGCATAAAATATATCGGGTGAGAGTAGCCGATGTTCAGCAAAAGATTTTGTCCTTTCATCTCTGCTCTGTAACCTACTCCAACTATATCAAGAGTCTTTGAATACGCGTTGGTTACTCCGTTAATCATATTCTGAATAAGAGCGCGGGATAAGCCGTGAAGCGCTTTATTCTCTTTAAAATCATTCGGACGCTTTACCGTAATTTCACTGTCCTTCATCTCAACACTGATGTTTTGATGAACCTTTGTTTCAAGCTCACCCTTAGGTCCTTTTACTTTTACAACCTGACCGTTTAGGCTGACAGTAACTCCTTTTGGAACTGTTATTGGTTTTTTACCGATACGTGACACTTTTAAACTCCAATCATTTTTACCAAATGTAACAAACTACTTCGCCACCGACGGCTTCCTGCCTTGCTTCCTTATCGGTCAGCAATCCTTTCTGTGTTGATATAACGGCAATGCCTAAGCCGTTCAAAACCCTCGGAAGCTCTTTCGAACTTTTGTAAACTCTCAAGCCCGGCGTGCTGATTCTCTTCAACCCGCTTATTGCCGGAGTACCGTTTGCATATCTTAACTGAATCCTCAAGAGATTCTGCTTGTTGTCCTCAACAACCGCATAGTCGTCAATGAACTTATATTTCTTCAAAATCTCAGTAAGGCTTTTCTTCATACCGGACGCCGGTACATCGACTCTAAGCTTCTTCGCTCTTGATGCGTTTCTAATTCTCGTTAAATAATCTGAAATCGGGTCAGTAACGGGCATAAATCTTTTCTCCTTCTACCAGCTTGACTTTTTTAATCCGGGAATCTCGCCTTTCAACGCCATCTCTCTCAAAACCAAACGCGAAATACCAAACTTCCTATAATATGCTCTTGCTCTTCCGGTAAACATGCAGCGGTTGTGCAGCCTTACCGGGGATGCATTTCTCGGCAGCTTTTGGAGCGCTGCATAATCGCCTTTATCCTTCAGCTCTTTTCTCAGCTTATCAAACTTGTCGACTGTCTTTTTTCTTTTAGCTTCTCTTGCTATTAAACTTAATCTTGCCATTCAATCTCCTGTCTAGGCTGTTTTAATTTCTTTTTTTCTAAACGGAAATCCGAAAGCCTGCATCAGCTCATAAGCCTCGTTATCCGTACTCGCCGAGGTAACAAACGTAACGTCCATTCCGAGCACACGTGTAATCTTATCAACATTTATTTCCGGGAAGATAATTTGTTCTTTAATTCCCAGCGTATAATTTCCTCTTCCGTCAAACGATTTATCGGATAAGCCACGGAAGTCTCTAACACGCGGCAGAGCAATATTGATAAGTCTATCCATAAACTCATACATTTTCTCGCGTCTTAAGGTAACCATCGCGCCGATGTTTACGCCCTCTCTTAGTTTGAAGTTAGAGATAGCTTTCTTAGCCTTTCTAATGCTAGCTTTCTGACCTGTAATAGTTTCCAGTTCCTTAACTGCTTCTTCAAGAATTTTCTGATCTGCCACAGCGGCACCAACGCCCATATTCACGACAATTTTGTGAAGCCTTGGAACCTGCATTATACTTTTATAATTAAACTTCTTCTGTAGTCCAGGTACAATATCTTTTTTATAATTTTCAGCAAGTCTTGCCTTAATTCTGATTTCCTTTTCAGCCGCTGCTGCTTTTACTTCTTTCTTTGCGCCTTTGGGCTGTTTCTCTTGCCCTGCTGCTTCTTTTTTTTGTTTCTTATCTGCCATAAATTTTTAATTTAACCTTTCAATTGTCCCTGCGGGAAGTAGTTAATCAACCTTCCTTTCGGGGTTTGTTAAATCATTTCTCCGCTTGTTCTGCCTACTCTAACTCTCTTCTTCTTACCGGTCTTCTCATCAAGGATAATCTGGGAACCGAGTCTCGTTGGTTGATTGTTGTTTGGGTCCATCAACATTACGTTTGAGATATGGATCGGAGATTCCTTTTCAAGTATCCCACCTTGCGGATTAGTTTGACTCGGCTTCGAATGCCGCTTCCGCAAATTAATTCCTTCAATAATTATCCTGGAATCTTTGCCGAAAACTTTTAAAACTTTTCCGGTTTTTCCTCTATCGTTGCCGGCAATTACCATTACGTTATCGTTTTTTCTGATTTTCATTTTCGTTCCAATCTTTATAATACTTCCGGAGCCAAAGAAACAATCTTCATAAACTGCTTCTCTCTTAATTCTCTGGCAACCGGACCAAAGATACGCGTCCCCCTCGGCTCGTTCTGCGCATTAATTAAAACCGCTGCGTTCTCATCAAACCTGATGTAGGAACCGTCCTTGCGTCTTACTTCTTTTTTTGTTCTTACAATTACTGCTCTTGAGACTTCACCTTTCTTTACCGCTCCATTAGGTATTGCAGTCTTTACAGCAACAACAATCAAGTCTCCAACGCTTGCATACTTTCTGTCGCTACCGCCAAGCACGCGGATACACCGGACTTTCTTAGCGCCCGAATTATCTGCCACAACTAAATTGGTTTCTTCCTGAATCATTTAAATCCTTACTCCTTGTTTACCGCCTGTCCTTATGATTTGGGAACTACTTGGCTTTTTCTACAACTTCTACTAAACGCCATCTCTTTTTTAAACTGAGAGGACGGGTTTCCATAATTCTAACTCTGTCGCCAATCTTGCACTCGTTCTTTTCATCATGCGCCATCAGCTTTGTTGTTTTCTTAAAATATTTTTTGTAAATCGGATGAGAAACTTTTCTTTCGATTGCAACCGTAATAGTTTTCTGCATTTTATTGCTGATAACAATTCCAACTCTGGTTTTCCTTAGTGAACGTCCTTCCATAGTTAAGCTTTAGCTCCTTCTTTATTTTCTTTTTCAGCCGTTGCATTCTTAGCCTTAGCCTCTGCCTTAGCTTTTCTTTCTTTCTCTACGGTTTTCATCCTTGCAATATCTTTCTTTACAATCTTAAGCTTTGAAGTATTCGTCAATTGCTTCAGCTGATGAGCAAAACGCAAATCAAGCAGATTCTTCTGTTCTTCCTCAATCTGCTTTGCCAACTCGTTATCCTTCAGCTCTCTTACTTCATGAATTTTCATTTCTCAAATCCTAGTCTTTTATTCGAAATCCGGTCTTGTAACCACTTTAGTTTTAATGGGCAGTTTATAAGCGCATGTCTGCAATGCATCCTGCGCCAGTTCCCGGGGAACACCTGCTACTTCGAAAAGAACTCTTCCAGGCTTGACAACTGCTACCCAGAATTCCGGGTTGCCTTTTCCTTTACCCATTCTTGTTTCGAGCGGCTTCTTGGAAACGGGCTTGTCCGGGAAAATTCGAATCCAGACTTTTCCATCTCTCTTCATTTTTCTTGAAAGCGCAACACGGCAAGCCTCAATCTGCCTGCTTGTAATCCAATGCGGCTCCAAAGCCTTCAAGCCGAAGTCGCCGAAAGCAATCGTGCTTCCGCGCTTTGCCTTGCCAGCCATTCTTCCGCGCTGTGACTTTCTGAATTTTACTCTCTTAGGCATTAACATGATAAAAAAACTCCGGTATAATTATTCGCTTACTCTTTTTCCTAAAATCTCGCCGCGGCAAATCCAAACTTTAATTCCGATTGAGCCGTAGATAGTTTCGGCTCTGCCGTTGGCGTAATCTATATCTGCTCTAATTGTGTGAAGAGGAATTCTTCCTTCCTTGTACTGCTCGGTTCTTGCCATTTCTGCCCCGCCAAGTCTGCCTGCGCACATAATTCTAATTCCTTCGGCACCCATCCTCATTGCAGCGGTAATGGACATCTTCATAGCTCTTCTGAAAGAAACTCTTCCTTCAAGCTGGCTCGCAATGTTCTCCGCAACTAAATACGCATCAAGCTCCGGTCTCTTAATTTCGGATATTTGGACCTTGACTTCTTTATCCGAAATCTGCTTCAACTCCTGTTCGAGTTGTGTAATTTCTTTTCCGCTCTTACCAATTACAACTCCGGGTCTCGAAGTGTGAATCGTTAAGATTACATTCTTGGAGGTCCTGTCGATAACAATCCTTGCAATGCCTGCTTTCTTCAAGCGGCTTCTTATATAATTGCGAAGCTTGTCGTCTTCTTTAATCTTTTGAGAATAGGATTTGTTCTCATACCAGTTCGAATCCCATCCTCTGATGATTCCTACTCTTAATCCAATCGGGTTTGTCTTTTGTCCCAAAAAATTACCTCCTAAGTATTATGCCTTCGTAGCAACTACGATTGTTAAATGACATGACCTTTTCCTTATCCTATAAGCCCGTCCCATTGGCGCGGGTGATATTCTTTTTAATGTCGGACCCTGGTTTACGTAAGCTTCCTTTACGTACAACTCTTCCGGTTCAACCTTTGCATTCTCTTTGTTCATCAAGTTTGAAACAGCCGATCTTAAAACCTTTTCGGCGGCGTTTGACGCATGCTGCGGGGCGAAGTGCAAAACTTCAATTGCCTTTTCTACCGAGGTACCTCGGATTAAGTCAACTACCAAACGCATTTTTCTTGGTGATGAACCGATAAATCTATGTATTGCTCTTGCTTCCATTTTTTAACTCAAAATCATTTCGTTTCAAATATTAACCGCCATGCGGATTATTTAGCTGCCGGTGCAGAAGGTGCTGCACTCGGTGCCGGTCCGGCAGCCGCCGCTGGCTTTGAGGCTTTCTCTGCCTTCTCTGCTTTTGTTCCGGGGTGAGCTCTGAAAATTCTTGTTGGTGCAAATTCTCCAAGCTTATGACCGACCATGTTTTCAGTAATGTAAACCGGAATCATTTTATTTCCGTTATGTACCGCGATTGTATGCCCGACAAAATCCGGAGTAATTGTTGAAGCGCGCGACCATGTCTTAATTATCTTCTTCTGGTTTATGCTGTTCAACTTGTTAATCTTTTCAGCTAACTTAAAATGTACAAACGGTCCTTTTTTTACCGACCTTGGCATAATAACTCTCTAATTATTTCCGTCTTTTTATAATAAATTTATTTGATTCTTTCTTGTGCTTTCTCGTCTTCAAGCCTTTTGCTTTTTGACCCCAGGGAGAAACCGGGTGACCGCCGCCTGAGGTTTTGCCCTCGCCGCCTCCCATCGGATGGTCTACCGGGTTCATTGCAACACCGCGAACATGCGGTCGTTTGCCGAGCCATCGTGTTCTGCCGGCTTTACCTAAACTTATATTTTCCTGCTCTGAATTTCCAACTGTTCCGTATGTAGCCATACACTCAAGTCTAACCAGTCTAACTTCGCCCGAGGGCATTTTTAGCTGGGCAGAGTCTCCTTCCTTAGCCATAAGCTGAAGAGCCATGCCTGCGCTTCTTCCAAGCTGTCCGCCTTTACCCGGCTTCAGTTCAACATTGTGAACAAAGCTGCCGAGCGGCATCTCTTTAAGCGGAAGAGCATTGCCAACAACGATATCGCTCCCGGAGCCGGACTGAATTTTATCGCCAACCTTCAAGCCTTCCGGCGCAAGAATATATCTTTTATCTCCATCCGCATAGTGAAGGAGAGCTATGCGCGAAGAACGGTTCGGATCATATTCAATCGAAAAGACTTTTGCAGGAACACCGAATTTATCGCGCTTAAAATCAATAACACGGTATCTTCTCTTATGACCACCGCCTATATGCCTTGCAGTTACTCTTCCGTGATTATTCCTCCCGCCGGACTTTCTAAGTGAGACGGTAAGGGATTTTTCCGGTTTAGTCTTCGTTATCTCATCAAATGAAGAAACCGAACGAAATCTTGTTCCCGGAGTAACCGGTTTTAATTTATTTATTGCCATTAAATCTTCCTGCCTTCAGAATCTATACTTGTTCAAAAATTTCTATGGTCTCGCCTTTTTCAAGTGTAATGATAGCCTTCTTAAACTTCGAAGTCATCCCTGAAAACCTTCCGCTCTTCCTGAATTGAGTCTTCATTTTGCCGGGATGGTTTATCGTTCTTACACTCACCACGTGAACATTAAATTTCTTTTCAATCGCTTTAGCAATTTCAATCTTGTTTGAATCCGGATTCACAAGAAATCCGTACTTGCCTTTATCGGCGCTTAAGTTAGTCATCTTTTCCGTAATCAACGGGCTAATTAATACATCATGCATATTTAGTTCACCGCCTCTTCGCTTTTCTTAAATGTACCCGTAATGGCTTCTACCGCACTCTTCTGGATCAACAATACCTGGTTATTCAGGATATCATACGTTGACGCGTTTGCCGCTTCAAGAATCTTAACCTTCGGAATATTTCTTCCTGATTTAAAGATTATTTCCTGCTTGCCGTTAGTTAAGAGCAAAACTTTTTTGCCCGAAAACTTGAACGCATCAAGCATGCCTACGAACTCTTTAGTCCTGGGCTTTTCAAAGCTGAAATCTTCAACAATGTAAAGCTGCTCATCTTTTACCTTGTGGCTTAGCGCTGATTTTCTTGCAAGTCTTCGAACTTTTTTCGGAAGATCCTGTCGGTAGTCTCTCGGTCTCGGACCGAAGATAGTGCCGCCGCCTATCCACAACGGAGAACGCGACGTACCAGCTCTTGCGCCGCCTCTGCCCTTCTGTTTCCAGGGTTTTTTTCCGCCGCCTCTTACCTCGCCGCGCTCTTTTGCCTTATGCGTACCCTGTCTCTGGTTGGCAAGGTAAGCTTTAACAGCAAGATATATAGCATGTTCATTCGGCTCAATTCCGAAAATGTCATCAGCAAGTTCTAACTTATCGCCGGATGAACTACCGTCTATTTTGTAAACATCTAAAGTCATTTTAATACCAAGTTACTTTTTTTATAATCCTATGGTTTCAATAATTCAACATAAGAATTTATCGCACCCGGGACAGCGCCTTTTACCAGTATTAGATTTTCTTCCGGTAAAACTTTAACAACTTTCAAGTTTGAAATTGTAACGTTATCGTATCCCATTCTCCCAGCCATTCTCTGACCTCTAAAAACACTTGAAGGATATGAGCTTGCACCAATAGAACCGGGAGCTCTTAATCTGTCGCTCTGTCCGTGCGTTGTACCGCCGACACCGCCGAAGTTGTGGCGTCTCATAACGCCCTGGAATCCTTTTCCTTTGCTCTTTCCTTTTGCTTTTATTACATCGCCTTCCTTAAATAGATCGGCTTTAATCTCATCACCTATTTTTAATTCGGCGTTTGCAAATTTGAATTCTTTAAGAACTGCAGTAGCGGTAAGATTATTTTTCTTAAACTGTCCGATGACAGGCTTCGAAATATTTTTTTCTTTCTTCTCACCAAAGCCGAGCTGAACAGCTTCGTAGCCGTCCTTTTCTTTTGTCCGAACGTTAACGACCCTGCAGGGTCCGGCAAGGATAACGGTAACGGGAACAAGTTCACCGTCAGCGTTAAATATGCTCGACATTCCAATCTTCTTACCAATTATGCCAGCCATTATTTCTCCAGAATTCATTAAAGCTTAATCTCAATATCTACGCCAGCCGGAATGTCCAGCTTGCTAAGTGAATCAATTGTTTTGTTATTGGAATTATGAATATCTATAATCCTTTTGTGTGCACGGGTCTCGAACTGCTCTCTCGATTTCTTATCAACGTGAGGAGAGCGAAGCACAGTGTAAACGGTTCTCTTTGTCGGTAACGGTATTGGACCCGATACGATGGCTCCTGTACTTCTTACAGTCTTAATTATTTTTTCCGTTGATTTATCAATCAAAATATGATCGTACGATTTCAACTTAATCCTAATCTTTTGCCCGGGCACTTAAAATTCTCCTTCTAATAATTACACACAAATCCCCCCGCTAAAAACGGGGGGATCGAGTACAAAACAAATTATTGAATTATTTTTGTAACAACACCTGATGCAACTGTTCTGCCTCCTTCGCGGATAGCAAAGCGAAGACCTTCTTCCATCGCTATTTCGGTAATCAGTTCAACAGATAAAGTCACTCTGTCGCCGGGCATAACCATCTCTGTCCCTTCGGGAAGAGTAGCAACGCCTGTAACGTCAGTTGTTCTAAAATAAAATTGAGGTCTATATCCGTTGAAGAAAGGAGTATGACGTCCGCCTTCTTCCTTTGAAAGGACGTAAATAGAACCTTCAAACTTCTTATGAGGAGTGATTGAGCCTGGCTTTGCAAGCACCATTCCTCTTTCGATTTCTTTCTTGTCCACACCGCGAAGCAGCAAACCGGCATTGTCTCCTGCCATTGCTAGGTCAAGTTCTTTACGGAACATTTCTATACCCGTGACAACCGTCTTCTTGTGAACTCCAAGTCCAATGAGCTCTACTTCTTCTGCCAGCTTTACCTGACCTCTTTCAACTCTGCCAGTAGCCACGGTGCCGCGACCGGTAATAGAGAATACGTCTTCAACCGGCATCAAGAATGGCTTGTCGGTCTCTCTCTGAGGAACAGGAATGTAGCTGTCAACAGCATCCATAAGTTCCCAGATGCATGTATATCTCGGATCATCAGTTGGGGCGTTGCTTGCACCGGCTTCCAAAGCCTTTAAAGCAGAGCCTTTAATAATCGGGATTTCATCACCTGGAAATTCATAATAGTTTAATAAATCTCTTAGCTCAACTTCAACGAGCTCGATCAATTCCGGATCGTCAACCATGTCGACTTTGTTTAAGAATACTACGATTCTTGGAACCCCAACCTGACGAGCAAGAAGAATATGCTCTCTTGTCTGAGGCATCGGTCCATCGGTCGCAGCTACCACTAAAATTGCACCGTCCATTTGAGCAGCGCCAGTGATCATATTTTTAACATAATCTGCGTGACCCGGGCAGTCTACGTGAGCGTAGTGTCTGTTTGCAGTTGAATACTCAACGTGCGCCGTTGCGATAGTAATACCTCTTTCTCTTTCTTCCGGGGCATTATCGATGCTATCAAATGTTCTGACTGTCGACAAGCCTTTCAAAGCGAGAGCCATCGTGATGGCAGCGGTTAATGTGGTTTTCCCATGATCTACGTGACCAATAGTACCTACGTTAACGTGAGGTTTACTCCTGTCGAATTTTTCTTTTGCCATCTATATCTCCTTTGCGATATATTTTTTTATTAATAATCTTTTAATTAACTAAACTATTACCGACTTTTTACCGAGTGATTTTTCAGCAATCTCTTCTGCAATGCTCTTCGGCACCTCGCTGTAATAACCAAACTGCATTGTGTATATTGCACGTCCCTGCGTCATAGAGCGAAGTATGGTTGCATACCCGAACATTTCGGCTAAAGGAACAATGGCTTTTATTACCTGAGCATCTTTTCTTGCAGAAAATCCTTCAATCTTTCCTCTTCTTGAATTTAAGTCTCCCATAACATCGCCGAGGTACTCTTCGGGAGTAACGACTTCAACGTCCATTATAGGTTCAAGAAGAATCGGCTTACCTTTTCTGGCAGCCTCTTTGAATGCCAGCGAACCGGCAACCTTAAATGAAATTTCATCGGAGTCTACATCATGGTAAGACCCGTCGTAAATCTTAGCTTTGATATCCACGACCGGGAAACCGGCGACGACACCGTTTCTCAATGCTTCCTGGATACCCGCAGATACTGCCGGGATATATTCCTTAGGAACAACTCCGCCGACAATAGCATTAGTAAACTCGTAACCTTTACCGGGTTCGTTAGGACCGAACTCAACCCAAACGTGCCCGTACTTACCGCGACCGCCGCTCTGCTTTACAAACTTACCTTCCGCATTAACCGTTTGCGTAATAGTTTCCCTGTATGCAACCTGCGGCTTGCCGACGTTCGCCTCAACCTTGAATTCACGCTTCATTCTATCTACAAGAATTTCAAGATGAAGCTCACCCATTCCGCTTATCAATGTCTGCCCGGTCTCTTCATCAACCTTTACTTTAAAAGTAGGGTCTTCATCAGACAACTTTGAAAGTGCATCGGATAATTTATCCTGATCGGCTTTCGTCTTAGGCTCAATAGCAATCTGTATAACCGGTTCTGGGAAAACGATCTTTTCAAGGACAACGGCATCATGCTCATCGCAAAGAGTGTCGCCTGTACGCGTATATTTCAAACCGACCCCAGCGGCAATATCGCCTGCTTTAACTTCATCGATCTCTTCACGATGGTTTGCATGCATCTGAAGTAAACGGCTGATTCTTTCTTTTTTACCACTTACCGCGTTAAAAGTATAGGATCCGGCTTTTAAAGTTCCGGCATAGACCCTAAAGAACGTAAGTTTACCTACGTAAGGATCATTCATAATCTTAAAAGCAAGAGCAGTAAACTTTTCGCCATCATCAATCTTTCGTTTCACCATGTCGTTTATACCGATATGGTGAGCCTCTATTTCTTTTGTATCGTTTGGTGCAGGCAAAAAGTCAACAACAGAATCAAGCAATTTCTGAACGCCTTTATTCTTAAAAGCTGAGCCACAAAGAACAGGAATAATTTTCAGTTCAATAGTAGCTTTTCTTAAAGCAATTTTAATTTCTTCTTCGCTTATCTCTTTTCCTTCGAGGTATTTCTCCAGCAAAGTATCATCAATATCAGAAACGGCTTCAAGCATCAGTGTTCTATACTTGTTTGAAATTTCGATGAGGTCTTCCGGTATATCAAACTCATCGTAAGTAGCGCCCATAGTTTCTTCATGATACATACGTGCTTTAAAAGTAAGCAGATCAATTACGCCGGCAAACATATCGCCTTCCCCAATCGGGAGCGTAATCGGTATTGCATTTGCGCCGAGCCTGTCCTTCATCATTTGAAGAGCATTATAAAAATCGGCGCCTGTTCTATCCATCTTGTTAACAAAAGCGATTCTAGGGACTCGATATTTATCAGCCTGTCTCCAAACTGTCTCAGACTGCGGCTCAACTCCGCCAACTGCACAGAAGAGTGCAACTGCGCCGTCAAGTACTCTCAGCGATCTTTCAACCTCAACAGTAAAATCAACGTGCCCGGGAGTATCAATAATATTTATCTGATAATTATTCCAGAAACAGGTAGTTGCCGCGCTTGTAATCGTAATACCACGCTCTTTCTCCTGCTCCATCCAGTCCATCGTTGCAGCACCGTCATGCACTTCGCCGATACGGTGAAGCTTGCCGGTGTAATACAATATACGCTCGGTAGTGGTTGTCTTGCCGGCGTCTATGTGCGCCATTATTCCTATGTTTCTAACTTTATCTATGGGGAGTCTTGCTGTCATAACCTAATTATTTTTTCTATCCTATATAATCAATCTATCTTTATATCAATCATTACCATTTAAAATGTGCAAATGCCTTATTCGCTTCAGCCATTTTATGTGTGTCTTCTTTTTTCTTTACTGCCGAGCCTTCGTTATTGGATGCCGCTATCAATTCAGATGCAAGTTTAAGAGACATTGATTTTTCATTTCTTGCTCTCGCATAAGTCTTAATCCATCTCATTGCCAAAGCTGTTCTTCTTTCAGGTCTGACTTCCGTTGGTACCTGATAGGTAGCACCGCCAACTCTTCTGCTTCTTACTTCAATTACCGGCTGAACATTGCTTAAAGCTTTCTTAAAAATTTCCAGCCCGGGTTTTTTCGATCTTTCTTCAATAACATCGAAAGCCTCGTAAACTACGTGTCGGGCTTTTGATTTCTTACCGTCGAACATAATTGAATTAATAAACCTCGCAACCAAAACATCATTAAATTTCGGATCGGGCTTCAGGATATTTTTATTTGCTCTTTTCTTTCTCATAAAATTTATTTCGCCTTTGGTTTTTTAGCGCCGTACTTTGATCTGCCTTTCTTTCTATCCTCAACGCCGCTTGTATCTAAAGTGCCTCTTATTATATGATAGCGAACTCCCGGCAAATCCTTAACTCTTCCGCCTCTGATCAAGACAATCGAGTGTTCTTGCAAATTGTGCCCTTCTCCAGGTATATAAGCAGTAACCTCGATGCTGTTTGTAAGCCTTACTCTTGCAACTTTCCTTAAAGCTGAGTTAGGCTTCTTAGGGGTTGAAGTATAAACTCTTGTACAAACACCGCGCTTCTGCGGACAAGCATCGAGAGCCGGCGCTTTTTTCTTCGCCAATATCCGGACCCGACCTTTTCGCACTAACTGATTTATCGTGGGCACTAATATCTCCTAATACATTAAATCAAAAAAAATTCAGACTTCTAATATAGATTTTGTCACAAATTTTGTCAAGAAATCTGCAAAATATTTTTATTTTTTAAGCTTTTTCGGGCAAAAAAATCCGACCTGAATTTAAATCAAGTCGGATTTTGCCAAACTATCAGTTAACCTGAACCTCTTCCTGTTCTTTCTGAGCTTCGTCTACAGTTTCTTCAAAAGATAAAATCATATTTTTATACTTCTTCAAACCGGTACCGGCAGGAATAAGATGTCCCATTACTACGTTCTCTTTTAATCCGAGAAGATAATCCACCTTGGCTTCGGTAGCGGCATTTGCCAAAACCTTTGTCGTTTCCTGGAAGGAAGCCGCAGAGATAAAGCTTTCCGTAGACAGTGCAGCCTGGGTAATTCCCAAAAGGATATGCTCAAACGTTGCAGGCTCTGCATCATGAGCAACTATTGTCTTTTTGCTTTTCTTCTTTAAGTCTGAGTTGATTTCTCTGAACTTGCCCTTCGGAATTAGCTGACTATCTTTATATCTTGAATCGCCTTTATCTTCAATTTTGACTAAAGCCATTACTCTGCCGTTTTCTTCGATAAATTCATTTCTATCGACCACGTCTTCCTCTAGGAACTTAGTATCGCCGGGTGAAACGATTTTAATCTTTTGAAGCATCTGGCGTACAATAACCTCGATGTGTTTATCATTTATTTTTACACCCTGTAGACGGTAAACATCCTGGATTTCATTCACCAGATATTCCTGAACAGCACTTGTTCCTTTTATCTTCAAAATATCATGTGGATTAATAGGACCATCTGTTATTTTTTCACCGGCAGGGATTTCATCACCCTCCTGAACGAGAATATGTTTTCCCAACGGAACGTTATATTTCTTCTCGTCAGATTTATCAGGCGCAATAACGATAATCTCTCGAGAGCCTTTCTTTCTGGCGCCGAATTTAACCGTACCTTCTATTTCGGAAACGATAGCAGTTTCCTGGGGACTGCGAGCCTCAAATAATTCTGTTACTCTTGGGAGTCCACCGGTAATATCGCGGCTCTTTGTCTGCTGTTTCGAAATTTTTGCAAGTATAGTTCCCGCTGGAACGGGCTCTCCTTCTTCAACAGATAAATACGACCTCGTCGGAATATTGAAAGATTTTCTGTTTCCATCTTCCGATTCGATCATAATTGTCGGAGTAAGATTCTTGTCTTTCGATTCAATAACAACCTTCTGAACGTGTCCGGTTTGTTCATCAGTTACTTGCTGCAAGGTAGCGCCTTCAATCATATCGGCAAACCTTACCCGCCCGGCAACATCTGTTAAAATTACAGCATTGTAGGGGTCGTGGTTGTATAAAGCCGAATGCTTCTTAACCTGCTGCCCGTCATTAACTACAAGCTCAGCACCGTATGGCACGTCATATTTTTTAATCTGACGGTTGTTCTCATCATATATTCCAATAACGCCTCTTCGTCCGGTTACAACTTTTACTTTGCCCATAAAATCGGATTTCTCTACAAAGGCAATCCTTTCGAAACCGATCCGTCCGTCAACAGTTGATTCAACCTGCGACTGCGATGCAATTCTTGAGGATGTACCTCCAAGGTGGAAAGTTCTAAGTGTAAGCTGAGTACCCGGCTCGCCGATAGACTGTGCAGCAACAATTCCAACCGCTTCGCCTATTTCAACAAGCTTACCGTTAGTTAGGTTTCTGCCGTAACATTTGGCGCAAACTCCGCGCTTAGATTCACATGTAAGAACCGTTCTGATATAAACGGAGTCTATGTTTGCGTCTTCAATTTTTTCCGCAATTTCTTCGGTAATTAAATCACCTGCGGCGACAATTACTTCATCTGTCCTGGGGTCTACAACATCTTCCTGCGCAACACGACCTGTAATACGTTCTGCCAGAGGCTCTCTTTCCTGCTCAACGTCCTTTAGCGCTGTAATTTCAATACCGAGGATCGTACCGCAGTCTTCCTCCCTGATGATAACATCCTGAGAAACGTCGACTAATCTTCTTGTCAAATAACCGGCATCTGCCGTTTTAAGAGCTGTATCGGCAAGACCCTTTCTTGCACCGTGCGTCGAGATAAAATATTCAAGAACCGACAAGCCTTCCTTAAAGTTTGCAACAATCGGGTTCTCGATAATTTCACCCGCTTGACCCGACAGGCTCTTCTGCGGCTTCATCATCAATCCGCGCATGCCTGCAAGCTGACGTACCTGTTCTTGCGAACCTCTTGCACCGGAGTCAACCATCATGTGCAGCGAGTTAAAACCGTTGTCGGTCACTCTGATTTTATCCATCAGCACGCGGGCAACGTCGTTTGTCGTATGCGTCCAGACGTCGATAATCTTATTATAACGTTCGGCATCGGTAATAACACCTTGCTCATGTTCGTTAAGAATACCTTCAACTTTCTTGTTCGCCTTTTGAATAAGATTTTCTTTCTCTTCAGGAATAATCATATCTGCATAGCTGACCGAAAGTCCGCCGGCAGTTGAATACCTGAATCCTGTATCCTTCAAGTCATCAAGGAATTTGGCTGTTACCTTGTTGCCAAGCTTCATAAACATTTGACCGATAAATCCACCGAATGTCTTCTTAATAAGAAGCTGGTTGAAGTAGCCCATTTCCTTCGGCACAATCCGGTTGAACATCACTCTTCCGGTGGTTGTATCAATCATCTTGCCGTCAATTCTTACCTTAATCTTTGCATGAAGACCAATTACTTTAGAATTGTATGCAATAATTACTTCTTCTGAAGAACCGAAGATCATTCCTTCGCCTTTATCTCCATCTCTTACCTTTGTAAGATAGTAACAGCCTAATACAATGTCCTGGGTAGGAACGACAATCGGGCTTCCGTTTTGGGGAGAAAGGATGTTGTGGCTGCTTAACATTAAAAGCGAAGCTTCCAACTGGGCTTCATAAGAAAGCGGAACGTGAACCGCCATCTGGTCGCCGTCAAAGTCTGCGTTAAAAGCCGTACATACCATCGGATGAAGCTGGATCGCCCGACCGTCAATCAGTATCGGCTGGAACGCCTGGATGCCAAGTCTATGCAGCGTAGGCGCGCGGTTCAACAACACTGGATGACCGTCTATGACCTTTTCAAGTATCTCCCAGATGATCGGGTCTTTCCTGTCGACAACTTTCCTTGCACTCTTAACAGTTTTGTTATGACCTCTTTCAATCAATTTTCTAATAATGAAAGGCTTAAACAATTCCACAGCCATATCTTTTGGAAGACCGCATTGATGCAGCTTCAACTCAGGACCAACCACAATAACCGAACGACCTGAATAGTCAACTCTCTTTCCGAGAAGGTTCTGGCGGAACCGTCCTTGTTTCCCTTTAAGCATATCGCTTAAAGATTTCAAAGGTCTGTTGTTATCGCTTCTAACCGCACTGCCGCGGCGCGAGTTATCGAACAGAGCATCAA
This sequence comes from Ignavibacteriaceae bacterium, assembly GCA_046704565.1. GTDB lineage: Bacteria > Bacteroidota > Ignavibacteria > Ignavibacteriales > Ignavibacteriaceae > FEN-1297. Next base: position 19,241 of record JBJKRP010000366.1, read on the forward strand.
CAGATTCCTGAAGCATTCTCTTTTCATTACGAAGAATGACTTCCGGCGCTTTAATATCAATCAATCTCTTAAGGCGGTTGTTTCTAATTATAACTCTTCTGTAAAGATCGTTCAAATCGCTTGTTGCGAATCTTCCGCCTTCAAGCGGGACAAGAGGTCTTAATTCCGGCGGGATAACCGGTATATAATTTAAAACCATCCATTCCGGTTTGTTTACAGGCTTTCCTTCTTCTTCTTTAAATGATTCTAAAACTCTCAGCCTCTTGAGCAAATCCTGTTTCTTTTGCTGCGAAGTTTCAATTTGAAGCTGATCTCTTAGCTCCTTGGAAAGTTTCTCAACATTTGTTTTCTTCAAAAGTTCTTTGACAGCATCGCCGCCGATCCTTGCGACGAACTTTTTGGGATCTTCATCCTCAAGCTTTTCATTTCCCTGTGGAAGTGAATTTAAAACTTCGAAGTACTGATCCTCGGAAACCAGGTCCAACCTATTTAAACCTGTAGGTCCGGGATTTATTACTACATACGATTCATAATAAATAATTTTTTCGAGTTCCTTCAAGCTAAGACCGATAATATTCCCGATCTTAGAAGGCTGCGCTCTAAAAAACCAGATGTGGACAATGGGAACAGCAAGACCAATGTGCCCCATTCTCTCGCGTCGCACACTCTTCTGTGTAACTTCAACTCCGCATCTATCGCAGATGATTCCCTTGTATCTTATTCTTTTATATTTGCCGCAGAAGCATTCCCAGTCGCGGGTCGGACCAAAAATCTTCTCGCAGAACAATCCGTCCTTTTCCGGGCGGAACGATCTGTAATTTATTGTTTCCGGCTTTGTTACTTCACCGTATGATCTTGACAGAATATCGTCAGGGCTTGCTAAGCCGATTCTGATACTGTTTATATCACGCATCGCATTTTCTTGAACTCTAAATGGCATTTTACATCTCCTAAAATCTAAGTGAAAAAATCTTCCCGATTCAGCTTGCCGTCGGCAGGCTGTCGGGAGTTGCTTCAATTGTGCTAATTAATTTTTATATCAAGACCGAGACCTTGAAGCTCCTTAATCAACACATTGAACGATTCAGGAATATTCGGTTCCTGTAAGTTTTCACCTTTAACTACTGCTTCATATACTTTTGCTCTACCTGCAACATCGTCGCTTTTTACTGTAAGAATTTCCTGGAGGATGTTAGCGGCGCCGTAACCTTCCAGTGCCCATACCTCCATTTCTCCGAACCTCTGACCGCCGAACTGAGCCTTGCCTCCAAGCGGCTGCTGCGTAATCAAAGAGTAAGGTCCTATTGACCTTGCATGGATTTTGTCATCTACAAGGTGGCTTAGCTTAAGCATGTAGATGTACCCGCAGGTAACTTTTTGATGGAACCTGTCGCCGGAACGACCATCAATCAATTCTGTCTTGCTGCCTCTTTCCAATCCGGCTTTCTCAAGCCAGCCGTCAACATCTTCCATCTTTGCACCGTCGAAAATCGGGGTTGCAAACTTTAGCCCGAGTATCTTACCAGCCCAGCCGAGAGCTGTTTCATAAAGCTGACCGAGGTTCATACGGGAAGGTACTCCAAGCGGATTAAGAACTATATCCACAGGAGTTCCGTTTGGCAAGAAAGGCATATCTTCTTGCGGAACAATTTTGGCAACCACACCTTTGTTGCCATGCCGTCCAGCCATTTTATCTCCTACCGAAAGCTTGCGCTTCTTTGCAACATAAACTTTTGCAAGCTGGACAATTCCGGGAGGCAGCTCATCTCCGCTGGAAATTTTGATCTTTTCTCTCTTATAATCTTCTTCAATATCCGAAAGGATATCAAAGTAATTTTTGTAAAGAGTCTTGATAAGATTGTTTGTTCTCTTTGTCTCAAACCAATCAAGAGTATAATCAAGCTTTGTTACGTCTTCCATAGAAGAGAACGTCGACTCTTTAATTGAAGTTCCGCTTCGCAAGACAATGCTTCCGTCAAGATCACGGATACCGGTAGTGGTCTCGCCCTCGCAAATCTTTGTTAATTTCTGAACGAGTCTTTCGTAATGCTCGGTCTGGTTCTGCTTATGCTGGGCTTCAAGATTATCCATCAGTTTCTTTTCCTGGCGCTTTGCTTCGGCATCTCTTTTCTTGCGGCTGAAAAGCCTCGTCTTGATAACGACGCCTTTAATTCCGGGAGGCGCTTTTAGCGAAGCTTCCTTAACGTCGCCGGCTTTGTCTCCGAATATCGCACGCAGCAATTTCTCTTCCGGCGTCGGATCGGTCTCGCCTTTCGGAGTAATCTTTCCGATAAGTATAACGCCTTCTTTAACCTCGGCGCCTTCGCGTATAATTCCGTTTTCGTCGAGGTTCCTTACGGCTTCCTCGCTTACGTTTGGAATCTCGCGCGTAAGTTCTTCCTCGCCCCGCTTGGTTTCCCTTACCTGAAGCTCGAATTCCTCAATATGAATTGAAGTATAAACGTCTTCGCTTACAACCTTTTCGCTAATAATAATAGCATCTTCAAAGTTGTAGCCGCGCCAGGGCATGAATGCTACCAGTACGTTTCTTCCAAGCGCCAGCTCACCGTGATCGGTTGAGCAGCCGTCTGCAATAACTTCACCTTTTGCTACCCGTTGCCCTTGAGTAACAATAGGTCTCTGGTTAACAGAAGTTTCCTGGTTGGTGCCGTGAAATTTCGTTAACCTGTATGTTGTTCTCCGGACATCGTTAAAGCTTGTAAGAGCTTCAATGCTGTTCGGGCTAATATCATATTTTACTACTACCTGATTTGCGTCAACGCTTTCGATAACGCCGTTGTCTTCGGCAACAATTACTGCACGGGAATTTGTTGCAACTTTCCCTTCAAGACCTGTACCTACAATCGGTGCCTCAGGTCTGAGCAAAGGAACTGCCTGGCGCTGCATGTTTGAACCCATCAAAGCTCTGTTTGCATCGTCGTGTTCAAGGAACGGAATTAAAGCTGCGGCAGCACTTACAATTTGCGCCGGCGCAACATCCATATATTGAATATGATCCGGAGTAATAATCGGAAACTCACCTTTGAACCTTGACTTTACTCTTTCCTGTACAAACTTTCCTTGCTCGGTCAACTGGGCATTCGCTTGAGCTATAGTAAATAAGTCTTCCTGCTCTGCAGTAAGGAATTCAACCTGATCAGTTACTTTGCCGCGCTCGACCTTGCGGTAAGGAGTTTCCAAAAATCCGTAGCGGTTCACACGCGCATAAATAGTTAATGAAGAAATAAGACCTATATTCGGACCTTCCGGGGTCTCAATCGGGCATAAGCGTCCGTAATGAGTATAGTGAACGTCGCGGACTTCAAATCCGGCTCTCTCTCTTGTAAGACCGCCCGGTCCTAAAGCAGACATTCTTCTTTTATGGGTCAGTTCTGCCAGCGGATTTGTCTGATCCATAAACTGTGAAAGCTGGTTTGTACCGAAGAACGCATTTATAACGCTGCTTATGGTTCTTGCGTTTACAAGATCCTGCGGCGTAAAGCTTTCGGTATCGCGCCTGTTCATTCTTTCTTTAATTGTACGAGCCATACGCGACATACCAACGTTGAACTGCTGTCCAAGCTGCTCGCCGACAGTCCTAATCCTCCTATTGCCCAAATGGTCAATATCATCAACAGATTCGGCGCCGTTGCGAAGCTTGATAATGTATTTCATAATTTCAATTATATCTTCAACAGTAAGAACTGTTACGTTCTCCGCAATACTAAGCTTAAGCTTATCGTTCATCCTATGACGACCGACTTCGCCAAGATCATATCTCTTATCATTAAAGAAAAGCTTGTCGATTAAACCTTGAGCAGTATCCAGATCAGGAGCCTCACCGGAACGCAACTGCCGGTAAATAGAAAAGAGTGCTTCCTCCTTGGTGCTTGAAGTATCCTTGCGCAGAGTATTCACGATTAAATCCAGATCCGCCGAGGTAGAAGAGCTAATAAATTTCAGCTTCTCAACATCAGCTTCTTTCAATCGCTCAATATCTTCTTCCGAAAGAACGCTGTCTCTTGTTAAAAATATTTCGCCGGTCGACATATCGAACACGTCGCTCGCAATTGTTCTGCCTACGTATGTTTCAATCTTTACTTTTTTAACGGCAACTTCTTCAACAAGGTCGAATAGATTCAATATCTGTTCATCGGAAGCATAGCCAAGAGCGCGCAATAAAGTTGTAGCAGGGAATTTCTTTCTGCGGTCGATATAAACATACATTACGTAGTTAATATCGGTAGCAAACTCAACCCATGAGCCTCTAAGCGGGATAATTCTTGCCGAATAAATCGGAGTGCCGTTCGGGTGGACAGTCTGAGCAAAAGCAACACCTGGCGATCTATGCAACTGTGAAACGACAACTCTCTCGGCTCCATTAATAATGAACGTTCCTTTTTCAGTCATAAAAGGAAGGTTGCCGAGATACACTTCCTGTTCTACGCTGTTTACAAATTCCTGCGTTTCAGGATCTTTGGTTGAAAGCCGCAGCTTTCCCTTTAAAGGTGCAGCAAAAGTTAAGCCTCTCTCAAGGCATTCATGCACGCTGAAGCGCGGCTTTTCAATATAATATTCAATATAGTCCAGCCTGTAGTTTTCCTTATTATCGAAAATAGGGAAATTGGTCGTGAAGACCTGCTGAAGACCTTTGCTCTCTCTTTTATTGGGTGGAGTTTTTAACTGAACGAATTCCTCGAATGCAGCGGTCTGAATATCCAGCAAATCTGGAGCTTCGACTACAGAAGAAATTCTGCTAAAGGAAATTCTATTATTATTTTCCAATTTAACCTCCGGTTAATTTACTAATTCTTTTCAAAGCTAACACAAAACAACGGTACCAGAACCATCTTACCAATCCGGCAAGAATAAAAAGCGATCCCGATGACAACCGGGACCACTTTTTATAATCATCTTTAAATCAAAAGACTATTTTACTTCAACAGTAGCGCCGGCTTCTTCAAATTCTTTTTTCAGCTTTTCAGCTTCGTCTTTGGAGATAGCTTCTTTAACAGTTTTAGGTGCGCCGTCCACAAGGTCTTTAGCTTCTTTTAAGCCTAAACCTGTGTGGGCTCTAACAACTTTAATAACGTTAATTTTCTTTTCGCCTGCGGCTTTAAGAATAACATCGAATTCGGTCTTCTCTTCAGCCGGGGCTGCTGCGCCTGCTGCCGGAGCGCCGCCTGCTACTACAACCGGAGCTGCTGCCGTTACGCCAAACTCATCTTCCAATGCTTTCTTTAACTCGGATGCTTCTACAAGAGAAAGTCCTTTTATCTTCTCTACTAATTCAGTTACTTTTTCTGACATTTTATTTTTCTCCTAAAAAAAATTTCTTGTTAAAATTTATTATGCTGCTTTCTTTTTTCCGATCTCGTCGATGACACTGACAAGTTCTCTCATAACAGCATTGATAGCGCCGACAATTCCCGACGCAGGTGCATTTATACTGCCTAAGATGCCTGCAACAACTTCCTTTTTAGTCGGAAGCGAAGCCAATACAGCCAACTGATCGCCTGCGTAATACTGGTCTTCGATGTAGCAAGCCTTTAAGGCTAACTTCTGTTTATCATCAAAATATTTTTTGATGATCTTTGCCGGTGCAACAGGGTTATCAGAAGCAAAAACATAACCAGTCATACCAACAAGGTGGTCTGCAAGCTTATCGTACTTACCGGCTTCGTTTATGGCGCGCTTGAATAAAGTATTCTTAATAACTTTATACTTCACGCCTTCTTTCCGGAAGTTATTCCGGATCTCGCTTATATCAGCAACATTGATTCCGGTATAATCAGTAAGATAGATTGCAGACGAATTTTCGACCATCTCTTTTACTTCGGAGATGACATCTGCTTTTTCGTTCTTATTCATTTTTCTCCCATACAAGGTTTTATTTTATTAGCCCCGGTACCCGGGACCTGAAGCATTGTTTTAGCCCGTTTACTTTCGGGCTTTGTGTATGAGTGCGTAATCTCTTAATGTACCGCTATTTCGTCTCTGGAAATCTTAAGTCCCGGACCCATCGTGCTGGATAGATAAAGACTCTTAACATATTGACCTTTAGACGAAGCTGGTTTCAATTTGACAATTGTATTTAAAAAGGCTTTTGCGTTTTCCGTAAGCTTGTCAACTTCAAAATTCAATTTTCCCAATGAAGTATGTACAATACCGGCTTTCTCAACGCGGAACTCAATCTTACCGGCTTTTACTTCCTTAACAGCTTTGGCAACATCCATAGTAACCGTCCCGCTCTTGGGATTAGGCATCAAGCCTTTGGGACCAAGTACACGTCCAAGTTTTCCGAGTTCGCCCATAGAATCGGGCGTTGCTATAATTACATCGGTATCTGCCCAGCCGCCTTTTATCTTTTCAAGATATTCTTCGAAGCCGGCATAATCGGCTCCGGCGTCAAGCGCTTCCTGCGCTTTTGAGCCTCTTCCTATAACCAAAACTCTTACCGTCTTACCCGTACCGTTAGGCAGCGATACCGTTCCACGCACCATCTGATCGGCATGACGCGGATCGACGCCAAATCTAATCGCGCAGTCAAGAGTCTCTACAAATTTTACTTTCGATTGTTCCTTCAGAATCTTGATTGCCTCTTCCAGGGTATATTCTTTTGATTTATCAAAAGCCTTTACAATCTCTTTATTTCTTTTAGACTTCTGCATATGACTTTTCCTTAAAAACTTTTTCTTTGAATTTCTTACTAATCTTCTACTGTAATGCCCATGCTTCTTGCAGTACCGGCAACCATACTGGATGCATGGTCAACATCAAAAGCATTTAGATCCGGCATTTTAAGCTGCGCAATTTCCTTTACCTGGGCTCTGGAAACTTTGGCAACTTTATTACGATGTGGTTCAGCCGAGCCTTTTTCAACCTTCGCAGCTTTCTTCAGAAGTTCAGCCGCCGGAGGAGTCTTTGTAATAAACGTAAAAGACTTATCCGAAAAAACCGTGATTACTACCGGGATTATCAAGCCTTCTTTATCATTGGTTCTTGCATTAAACTGCTTGCAGAACTCCATTATATTAACGCCTTTTTGTCCCAAAGCCGGACCAACCGGCGGAGAAGGGTTTGCTTTACCGGCGGGGATTTGTAATTTGATATATCCTGTTATCTTTTTAGCCATAATTCTTTCCTATAGGAATAAATACTTTTTATTTTTCTAATTCCGCTTGAACAAAATCGATTTCTACCGGAGTCTTTCTTCCGAAGATTGAAACCATCACCTTTATCTTCATCTTTTCCTCATTTACTTCCTGAACAGTACCGGAGAAATTATTGAAAGGACCATCGATGATTTTTACTATATCGCCGTTCCTGAAGATCGTCTCCATTCTTTCAGTGGATTCGTCCTGGGTAATTCTGCCGACTATTCTTTTTACCTCTTCCGGCTGAAGAGGATTCGGATTTGTTTTGGTTCCCAAAAACCCCATCACAGATGGAGTGTTTAGAATAAAATCTTTTACCTGGTTGTCAAGGTCAGCTTGAACCAGAATATACCCCGGGAAGAAGTTTTTAGTCTTGCTTTTTTTCTTGCCGTCTTTTACTTCAAAAACTTTTTCTGTAGGTACCAGAACGTCCTGGATTTTAGCCTTCAATCTTTCGTTGTCGTTTAGCTCAGCGTCAATAAGACCTTTCACCTTGTTTTCGTGACCGGAGAAAGTCCTAACAACATACCACTTTAATTCCGAATCAGACATTAACTTAGAATATTCCTTTAAAAATTTGAGTAATTATCATGTCTATCACGTAGGTAAAACCCGCCAGCATAAGGCAAGAAACAATAACAACGGTTGTGGATTCTTTTAGCTCGTCCATCGTTGGCCAGGTAACTTTTTTCATTTCCTTAACCACATCTTCAAAAAAGGCAATAATTTTTTGTTTCATAAATGCTTCTTTAGTTTTCTTCTTAGCACGTCAGGAGGGACTCGAACCCCCATCCCGAAAGCTTTCGGGATTTGGAGACCGCTACTCTACCAATTGAGCTACTGACGTATTTTTCTTTTTTTTATCAATACAATTTCAACCATATTGAGCTTTTCGCACGTCAGGAGGGACTCGAACCCCCAACCGGCGGTTTTGGAGACCGCTACTCTGCCAATTGAGCTACTGACGTATAATTTCATTTTCATTTTTTCCTACTTCAAACTCGAACCCCCATCCCGAAAGCTTTCGGGATTTGGAGACCGCTACTCTGCCAATTGAGCTACTGACGTAACTATAATATTATTTTGTTTCTTTATGAATAGTATGCTTCTTATCCCAGCGGCAATACTTTTTATATTCTGCACGGTTTGGGTGAAGCCTTTTATTCTTTGTCGTAGTGTAATTTCTTCTTTTACACTCTGTGCACTCTAAGGTTATTATTTCTCTCATGATAAATATATTTTATTTTTGATTTAAGCTGACGGTCACTGTTATATCGGGATGACCTCATCCTTACCAGGGATGCGCTCTGTTTTAATTTCTTTTTTTGAGCTGATGACCGGGATTGAACCGGTGACCTCATCCTTACCAAGGATGTGCTCTACCAACTGAGCTACATCAGCCTTTATGTCGAGCGGGAGACGGGACTCGAACCCGCGACCAACAGCTTGGAAGGCTGTGACTCTAGCCAACTGAGTTACTCCCGCAGTAACTTTTTCAATTCTTTTAGAACAGAATTTCAATATTATCTTAGAACAAAATCAGAATTTCCCTTATGTTTGGGAAAGCACAAAAAAATAAGGGAACTATTTTTTATTTTTGTATTGATATTCCCTTACGTCGTCTATCATAAAAATCATTCTCTATGTGGGCGGCGAGGGATTCGAACCCCCAAAGGCGTCAGCCAACGGATTTACAGTCCGCCCCGGCTCTCCAACTCCGGCGTCCGCCCGGTTTTATAAATGAGCAACAAATATATTTGGATTACAACAAAAATGCAAATTAAAAATAGCACTTTCCCTCTAAAAATGACAACTATTTTTTGATTTGCAGCATGTTTTGGGTTTTCCATGGCTGCTACCATTTCAGTCCTCATTCCTAAGATTATTTTCGGAAGCCTGCATTCAATTACTGCTATAAGAAATTTTATACAATGTTCTGCTAATTCTAAACTACCCGTTAAACCTTTAGTTCAATTGCGGTGACTATATTAGGAACATAAGGAAAGTTCGTATGAAGAAAATATTTATTCTCGTCTTGTCGATTATTTTGTGCTCCAAAATTTTTCCACAGGGTTTTTCGGTTTCAGGACAGGTGGCTGATTCATCTTCAAAGAAAGTATTAGAAGGCGCTAACGTAACATTAACGCGACTTTCTAATTCGCAAATGAAAGGAAAGGTAACGGATAATAAAGGAAGATTTTATATAGGTGAATTGTCGCCGGGTAAATATTCTTTTAATATTAGCTTTGTCGGTTATAAATCTTACAAACAAAACATAGATATAAAAAACTATTCTGTTGATCTCAAAACGATTTATCTTTCTCCACGCGGAATTAAGCTTGGAACGGTAAACGTAAGTGCTAGACCTATTCCCGTTATAATAAAGCAGGATACTGCTGAATATAATGCGCATGCTTTTAAGACTAATAAAGATGCTAATGCTCAGGATCTTCTTACCAAAATGCCCGGAATAACAGTCCAAAATGGGACGGTACAGGCACAGGGCGAGAACGTACAAAAAGTACTGGTGGATGGAAGAGAGTTTTTCGGCAACGACCCTAACGCTGTTCTGAAAAATCTGCCGGCAGAGATCATAGATAAAATTCAGGTGTTCGATCAGCAGAGCGATCAATCGCAGTTTACGGGATTTGACGATGGTAATACCAACAAAACTATTAATATTGTCACCAGATTAAATAACCGGGTAGGAACGTTCGGCAGAATTACCGGTGGATACGGACCTGATCAAAGGTACTCCGGCGGAGGAAATGTTAACTTCTTCAACCGTGATCAAAGAATTTCCATCATTGCTCAAATAAATAACGTAAACCAGCAGAATTTTTCTAGTGAAGATTTGCTTGGCGTTATGTCCGGCAACGGCAGGAATTTTAGAATGATGGGGGGAATGGGCGGTGGGGGCGGAAGAGCGTTTTCAAATAACGGTAATAGGGTTGCAATTAATGGCGGAGGTCCGGGTGGCTTCGGCGGTCCAAGCATTTCAAACTTTTTAGTAAATCAGACCGCAGGCTTAACAGATACGAGGGCTATTGGAATTAATTACTCGGACAGGTATGGAGATAAGGTAGAATTATCAGGCAGCTACTTTTTCAATTCAACAAATAATAATGCGGTTTCAACGGATTACAGGAATTATTTTCTCGCGCTTCCGGCAGCTCAGTCTTATAACGAAGATAATTCTTCTTTAACAAAGAATGTAAATCACCGGCTGAATTTAAGGCTTAACTATCAGATTGACGAAAATAATTCCATCTTATTTTATCCTACATTTACTGCACAGATTAACAACGGTTTAAGTAATGTAAACGGAATTACAACTGCAGGCGCAGATAAACTAAACTCGACAAGCAATTTTTTTAACTCGAATTTAACGGCAATAAATTCTTCAAACAATTTGCTGCTGCGTCATAGGTTCGATACACCGGGAAGAACCATATCTATCGGATTAAACGGAACCTTCACAAATAATACCGGCAATAATAATCTTTTTGCAGAGGATAATTATTACAGCTCAGTAAATACTTCAGATACGGTCAATCAAAATTCCAACCTGCTAAAGCATGGATTCAGCGGTTCCGCAAACATAGTTTACACAGAACCGATAGCCGTCAACAGTATGCTGCAGTTCGACTCCAGGTTTGATTATTCTGAGAACAACAGCAACCAGAACACCTTTGACATCGTTAATAACATATCCTCGCCGGATACCTCGCTAAGCAATGTTTATAAGGAATTTTACCGGACGCAAAGCTTTGGCGCCGGCTATCGATTTAGAGAAAGAGAACTTTCTTTTGCATTAAACCTTCATTACAGCTTTGCTCAGCAGGCAAACTCTCAAACGTTCCCGCAGCAAGGATACATGGAAAGATCATACCAATCGCTTCTTCCTTCTTTATTCTTAAGATATTTCATTTCGCGGACAAATAATCTCAGGCTGTCATACTCTACAAGTAATGAGCCTCCGAGCATCGACCAATTGCAGAATGTTTTGAATAATTCAAATCCTACCCAGCTAAGTATCGGCAACCCAGAGCTAAAGCAAGACTACAGACATTCGCTTGTACTTCGGTATATTCAAATAAACCCGGACAGAATGAATTCGCTGTTCATTATGCTGGGCGCAACAGCAATTCAAAATTACATCGGCAACAACACCATAATCGCACAAAACGACACTACGCTTCTTACAAACATATTCTTAAATAAAGGAACCAGGCTGACCATTCCGGAAAATCTTAACGGGTATTTCAACATCCGTTCATTTATAGTATACGGATTCCCTGTTGATTTCCTTAAGTCAAATCTGAACTTAAGTCTGAACGGAACCTTTACTCGCACACCGGGAGTTATCAACAACGTGCTGAACTATTCCAACTCAAATACCATCGGCGGCGGTATTGTTCTCGGAAGCAATATCAGCGATAAGGTGGACTTTACAATTTCGTCATTCAGCAGTTACAATTTTGTAAAAAACAGCGGAGTAGACCAGACATTAGGCAGCAACAATTACTTTACGGATAATGCATCGTTAAGATTTTACTGGCGCTTCTGGAAGGGCTTTGTTCTTCAGAATGAATTAAACGACCAGTATAACAGCGGACAAAGCGGCAACTCAAAACCGAATATTCTGCTCTGGAACATTAACCTCGGTATAAAAATACTTAATAGTGATGACGGTGAGATAAGGCTTTCGGTTAACGACCTTCTAAACCAGAATACTAACTTCCAGCACAATGTTTCAGATTCCTATATTGAGGACGTTCGGACAAACGTTTTAGGAAGGTACTATTTACTCTCGTTTGTTTACAGCATAAGAGCTTACTAATAAAAGAATTTTTAACGACAGCAATGGCAGTACCAATAACTCTAAGGGCATTGCTGATTAAGACCGGAGTGTTGCTAACGATAAGAGGGCTAAATCCAACGATGGAAGGGGTGCTGCCGGTGGAAACAGGGGTATGACCGACGGCATGAAGGTTGTTTCCGTTTGAGAGAGGGCTATTTCCGCTGGAAAGGGGGGTATATCCCCCGGAGAGGGGGGGTATTCCCTCTGGAAGGAGGGGTGTATCCGATGGAAAGAGGGATATTTCCGCTGTATATAAGGGTACTTCTGCGGGATATAGGGCTGTTCTCGATGGAAGCAGGGGTATATCCGTTTGAAGGAGGGGTGTTTCCGATGGGAATAAGGGTATTTCGTTCTGGGAAAAGCGTATTTTTTGCCAAAAAGATAGCTAATTCGATCAAGATAAGAGATAATACGGATTCTAAAATAGGCTGCTCCTTGCGAAATCAATCAATTTCGATTACCCGGCTTGCCGGAATGCTAAAGAGCATCGTTATAAATTTCCTTTAAAAGACTTGAGGAATCTCGCTAAGCCCGCCATTGTAACTTAGAAGCAACACGGGGATTACAGAATTATTTACTTCTTTGATTTTGGCACTTCAAATAATAAACTTTCTGAAAAGGAACGATATGTTTATGAGCAAAAACGGAAGCACGGCTTTTTTCCCGGTCCTGATCAACCTAAAAAAATTTCCTTGTCTAATTGTCGGCGGAGGAGAAGTTGCTTTACGAAAAGCTTTATCGCTGCTTGAATTTAATGCGCAAGTTACCGTAATCTCTCCAAGGGTCTGCAAGCCGCTGATAGAGCTATCCAAAGCGGACAAATTAAAAATTATTCTGAAGCCGTACTCAAAAGAATTCATCAAAGATTTCAAAATCGTCTTTTGTGCTACTAACAATCTAAAGATTAACAGGACTGTTTATCAAGACTGCAATGAAGAAAATATCCTAATTAATGTTGCAGATGACCCGGAGCTTTGCGACTTCATACTTCCCGCTAACATTAAGCGGGGCGACCTTACCATTTCGATAGCCTCGCAGGGTAAAGCTCCGTTCTTTACCAGGGCGATAAAGAAAAAGCTTGAAGAATTTATCTCTCCGGTTTATTCCGATATTGCCGAATTAGCAGGCAAGTTTAGGAAGAAGCTTCTGGTAAGTTCAAGGGCTGACTCTTCAAATTTTAAATCAATGATGTTTAAGAATTTTCTTTCTGTAAACTGGGAAGACCAGATTAGGCAGGACGGCACGGCAAAATCACGTCGCCGCTTTCAAAATTTACTAAAGGAAATAAATTGATTTTTAGAGTTTAAAGCGGAAAAGATTATGGACGACCAGAAAATCTTAAAGAAGAAGATAATTATAACTTTCTCGATTATTATCTTTTTAATTATATGCAGCGGCATCCTCGGCTGGATTCTGACCCAGCAGATTGAGAAAAGCGACAAGATAATTAATGTTGTCCACAAGCTGAAGGAATCGGAGCTTCAGCTTAGAAGAGAAGAAAAGAATCTTTTAATCAGGGGGTTCTCCCGGGAAAGATATCTTAGGTGGCAAAAGGCAAAGGAAAGCTTCCACCAAAGCTTCGGTGAGCTAATCGGTTTGAAAGCATTAACGCAGCCCGAAATGAGCGATCTGCAGGAAGATCATTCGGAAATTTCAAGCGCTTACAAACAATTTTTTGAGGACATACATACGGGTTCGCTAAGCAGGGATCAAATTTTAAGGTACGACGAGCAGTTCAAAATATTGGGAAGAAAGACTATATCAACTATTGATAACATAATGTCGCGCGAGCAGAATACATCTTCAACGACAGATACACAATCAGATGTACTGATAGTAATCTTCTTAATGGTCTTTATTGCGACTGTAGCCTTCTTGATTGTAAACGTGCTTAAGCATTTGTGATCTTAAAAAATATTTATTAAGGGAATCAAAATTGGAATTCGGAAAAGTTTATATAGTCGGTGCAGGTCCAGGCGACCCGGAACTAATAACAGTAAAGGCATTAAATAAACTAAAGAAGGCAGACGTTGTTGTTTACGATAGGCTGATAAACGATGACTTATTATCCAACTGTAAAAAAGACTGCGAGAAAATTTTTGTTGGTAAAGAATCCGGTTATCATCCGATAGAGCAGGATAAAATAATTGACATTCTTATCAACAAATCGCAGCAAGGCTTTAACGTAGTCCGCTTAAAAGGCGGCAACCCGTTTGTCTTTGGAAGAGGTTCCGAAGAAGCAGCGGCTCTTAAGAAGGCAGGAATAGAATTTGAGATTATCCCCGGAATTACAGCAGGGCTTTCGGCGCCTATTTACAGCGGTATTCCTATTACGCAAAGAAACGTCGTTACTCAATGCGTTTTAATTACAGCCCACGAGTCTCCCGTTAAGCATGAAACTCAAGTTGACTGGGAAAAGCTTGCTAAGCTTAAAAACACCAATTTAATAATTTATATGGGCGCTTCCAGAATAGATAAAATATGCAGCGAGCTTATCAGGCACGGTATGAGCCCGGCAATGCCTGCCGCGGTTATTGAAAACGGTACTCTCCCCTATCAAAGGACAATTACTGCCCGGTTAGATAGCATAGCCGCAGAATTTAAAAAGGAAAACTTCCGGCAGCCTGTAATTATAATGATCAGTCCAACAGTCTCCTTAAGAGACGAAATATCATGGTTTGAAGACAGGCAAGACATGGCTTTAGAATCAAACGAAAAAAATTTTATAGATATCCCGGCATTCCCGGTAAAAGAATTATACTAACCGGGTAGAGGATGAGCTTCTTTAATATCTATTTACCTGTTGCCGGAATTCACTTCAACATTCTCTTGCTGTTTTTAATCGGATTCTGTGTGGGAGTAATCGGCGGGTTCTTCGGTGTAGGAGGCGGCTGGATAGTAACGCCGGCTCTAAACATCTTCGGGTTCCACATGGCTTTTGCAATCGGGACTGGACTCGCAGATATTTTCGGTCAATCGTTAGGAGCATTACGCAAGCATCAAAGAATGGGAAACGTTGATTGGAAACTGGGAACTCTTTCAATCATCACTTCGCTTTTAGGATTTGAGGCAGGCTCAAGGATCGTAATTGATCTGGAAAAATCAGGCAGCATCGGAATATTTATCCGGTGGTGCTACGTTTTTTTCCTTGCAGGGCTCGGCGCATTTATGTTTTACGACTACTTCGTCCTTCATGCAAAGAAGCTTAAACATGCGGAAGAAAATCTTGATAACGGGCATAGCCCCGGATTAAAAGCAATTTCGATATCGGAGAGATTGCACAGCATCAACATCCCGCCGATGATTTCATTCCCCAAATCGGATATAGAAAGAGTCTCTTTCTGGGTTGTTACGATTATTTTTTTTTTTACAGGCTTTCTATCGGGAATACTCGGCTTCGGCGGAGGATTTATAATTCTTCCTTCACTTGGTTATCAAATCGGACTGCCAACGC
>JBJKRP010000367.1:0-4041 GCA_046704565.1 Ignavibacteriaceae bacterium
AATCACACCTGTATATTACATGACTTAATTTCTTAAATTTACTCATGTTATAAAATTAGTAATTTCCTGGCATAGCCAAAAGAACATTACCACCTTCGAAGAAGGTGGATTTCTATGTCACATTAAAGCGGTAAATGTAATCGACGCCTGGGTATAACTTGATGAAAGTTCTTTTGCGAAGAATGAAAAGTCCGGCGTATTCTTTATAAAAAGTACTCCTAAATATTCACCGTGCGGGACAAAGGGAACCATTGTTTCGAAATACTTGCTTGAAGTACTGAATGAATGTGTCTGCTCCGAAGCATCAATTATTTTACGCTCTTTCAAAAAAAGGTTGATTGCCTGGCGGTGGTCGGTATTATTTGCAAACTCAGTTTTGTTCTTCTTGTATAAATAATCAAACAAAGCTTTTCCGTTGTCGATTGCAATTATTTTATTTCCCACAGGAAGCAGCAGGCAGATTTCCTGAACATTACGCTGAAGAAGATCCTGGCTGAAAATTATATTGAACGCCTGGATAATTTGTTTCTGCTTTCTCTCAGTTATGTTCTGACCGGTTATCGTATTTTCAATTAGCAGCTCGAATGAAGTTGCGGTTATGTTGGCGAGCTTCTCCTCAGATTCCCGCTGATACCAGTTCTGGGCCTTGCGCAGGAATGAGGTTAATGATGACTTCTGCATTGAGGAAAGAATAATTTGAAATGCAAGAAGACCTATAAGCAAAACGGTAAGATGTCTGAACTCGAACCGATAGCTTTTTAATTTTGTTAAAACATCATCGAATTTTTTCATAAATCATCTCTTCATCTAATTAATATTTTGCCTGAGTTAATCATAGAATTGGCCTGTCTTAATGCCCGGTATGCGGTCATGTTACCGCTTATAGCCTTATGAATATAGTAAGCAAGAATTTCCGTTATTTCAGTGTAGTTTTTGAGAAACCGGCGGTGAACGCCGTTATCAATTATTTTTTTGAAGAATTTTAATTTTGAATATGCTGTGTCGCTATAAAAAGATTTTAGAGCAGGCAGGTAACCTCCCTTTGTATAAAGTATCTGTTGAGCCTGCCTGCTTATAACAAACTTTATAAATTCTATTGCGGCAGCTTTATTCCTCGAAGATTTGGAAAGCATAATATTCCATCCGCCGAGTATGGCCCTTGCAGGAAAGCCCTTTAAATGAGGCACTGGTGAATAACTTAAATCCTCTTCCTTAGCCGGATATTCAAAAAGATTTTTTTTATCCTTCTCGTAGCTTGGCCAGCCTCTTAGAAAGTAGCCGTTGTCCATTATAAAATATTTGAAGCTTGAAGTCTCATCAAAATCCAGTACTTTCACGGGAGAAATTTTGTATTTCTGTACTAAATTGGAAAGCAATTGTAAAGCATTAACCGAGCCTTTGGTTAAAATGTCAATTTTTCTGCCTTTGAAAATATTAGGCGAAGCTGTTAGCGCTAGTTCCATGTAACTGCAAACCAGACCTTCATAATCTTCCGCCGGAAAAATATAAAAAGGATGGCTGCTCGAAGTTAATTCCGCACCGAGTTTTATGAAAGTGTTACAAGTGATTGTACTATCAAGTTTGTTTTTTATTTCAGAATAGTTCTTCAGCTTTTTAAGTAAATCCCTTCTGTAGTACATTATACTCACGTCAATGTTAATCGGAACGGCTACAAGATTGCTGCCGGAGTAACATGATTCCAGAGATTCCGGCAATATATTTAATAAGCTTTTCTTTGAGAAATATTTATTCAGCGGCTCTCCCCATTTCGCAAATCCTTTTACCCAGATCTGGTCGACTGCAAATATATCGAACTTATCGCTATTGCTTCTTAATGCACGTGCAATAAGTTCTTTCCTATCGTTTGTAGTAAAATCTTTAAAAGCTAAATCTATAGGGATTACTTTAATCTTACCCCTGTGTTCTGCATTAAATTCATTTATTACTTGTTGATGGGCGTAGGATATGTCTCCGGCAAAATAAACAACCGCTTCTTTTGCAGGTGCCGGGAAAGCGCTCCTAAGCATAATGAATAGATAAACGGCAAGCGCAAATAATGCAAGTAAAAAGGTTCCGAATGGTGAAGACAAGAACTTCACTAATGATTTAAGACGATTAATATTATTCCTTTTTGATTTCATCTCAGATTAACGAAGAAGTTGAAAGAATAAATTTTCCGCAGTGCTTGACTTAAAGTATTGTGTTAAAAAACAAGATGCTGTGCTTGGAATAACTTTAGTAATGTCAGGATATTTACAATTATCATGCAGATAATAAATATTATAACTTTTATAATGGTTGATCTAAATCAATTATTATTTTCTATGTAATTAATGATTTTTATACCCATCACTAATGGTCTAATTTTTGAACTTACATATCATATAAATCAAATGTTACTCCTAATTAAAATTTTTAAATATTGAGAAGGAGGGTTTGCATGGTACATTTTAATTGCAAAGTATTATTAAAACCGGCTTTTCTTTTCTTGTTATTACTTTTTTTTACAAACCAAAGCCTTGCCCAAGGTTCGGGAACAATAAAAGGAAAAACTCTAGATAAGAATGGAAATGCGGTTCCGTTCGTCAACGTTATGATTGTCCATACAAACATAGGCGCAGCATCCGATGCAAATGGAAACTTTGAGATCAAAAATGTTCCAGAAGGAACTCACCAGTTAAGAGCCAGTTCGGTCGGTTATAGCACGGTCACTGCAAACGTCAATGTAACTTCAGGTGAGACAGTCACACAAAATTTCACTCTCAAACAAGACGTACTTGGAATGCATGAAGTAGTTGTTACCGGAAGTGCTCTTCCCGTCACAAAGCTTAATTCCACAAGTTCCATCAGTACGCTAAATCCGAAGGCACTGGGCTTAGCAATGCCGCAAAGTACAACCGGGTTCCTTAAATACGTACCCGGTTTCACAAGGGTGGAAAGCTCCGGAGGTTACGTCAACGAAAATTACACAATGCGAGGAATATTCTCGACTATCTATATAAATTTTATGGAAAACGGGCTCCCCGATTTTCCAACGCAGAACATTTTCTTTATGAACACCGACAACCTTTTCAGGATAAATGAAAACGTGCAGCGAGTAGAGGTAGTACGCGGCGGAAGTGCGGGCCTTTTCGGCTCAAATACCCCTGCTGCAGTCATTAATTTAATCTCAAAAACTGGCGGCCCTTCCCTAGGAGGTGAGGCTCAGGTAGAAGCAGGGACTCAAGGACTCGCTAGGGTTGATTACAATATCAATGGTCCTCTTAGCCGAAATTGGAGATTCGATCTCGGTGGATTTTACTTGTATGATCATGGCGTTAGAGACCCGGGATTTCCAGGCAACCATGGCGGAGAAATTCAAGGTAATATCACCAGGCTCTTCAAAAACGGTTATATCAGGGTGTATGGGAAATACATCAACGACCAGAGTCAATTCATCCTCGATTTACCGCATAATAATCCGTCAAAACCAACTCAATTTGTACCTGGTTTCGGAACTTATGGTTCTTTCAATTCCCCGGAAGGACTCAACATTTCAGTACCGACACCGAATGGTTCACTGAATCTTCCCCTTGGGAATGGACTTTCCACCAATGCGGGCTGGTTAACCGGTGAGTTGTACATGGAATTCCCAAATGGCTGGAGTATTAAAAACCAATTACAGGTAATGAGCAATAAGCAGCAATGGAACGCTATAATCCCCGGCAACGCTGAACCCATCAGCGCTTTTGAAAGTTCTCAGTTGTCCAATATGCAGAATCAGGGATACATTCCTGCGAAGGCTTCAAACATTGTATGGGACCTAACATATACAAATATCATGAATGCAAATGGAAATCATTTAGCATTTCCAAACGCGGCCTATACTCCAACCATCGGTCTTATAGCTCCAGGATACGAATGGCACGTAGCCAAACCGTTGTCGGCTTTCCAGGAGCAGCTTCAGATCAACAAGTCGCTCGATTTTGGAGGAGACTTCCTTTTCCACCATGATCTCAGTTTGGTACTTTATTTTGCAAACTATTCAATGGGAAATCACTG
>JBJKRP010000368.1:0-4983 GCA_046704565.1 Ignavibacteriaceae bacterium
AACCCGGCAAGAAAGTCGATGCCGGATATTGACGTTGACTTTGCCGACGATAAGCGCGGCGAGGTCATAGATTACGTCCGGCAGAAATACGGAACGAACTGCGTCAGCCAGATAATTACTTTCAACAGGCTTTCGTCTAAAGCTGTAATCAGGGATGTTGCGAGGGTGTTGAAGATTCCGATTCCGACCGTAAATAAAATTACTAAATACATTCCGTCGAAGTTTGGAAAAGTATTTACCATTGACCAGGCTTTGAATGATGTTGCCGAATTGAAGTGGGTTAGGGATTCCAAAGAGGAAGATATCCGGAATTTAATAAAATATGCAAAAGTACTTGAAGGAATGAACCGGAATTCATCCAAGCATGCGGCGGGAGTTGTAATTACACCGGAAGACGTAAGCAACTACGTTCCGCTTGCAACTGCCGTCTCTTCGGATGAAGTTGTAACTCAATTCAATATGAAGGAGATAGAAGGCGCGGGCTTGCTTAAAATGGACTTCCTCGGCTTGCGCACCCTGACAATTATCCGCGATACTTTAGCTCTGATCAAAAAAAATTATGATGTTGATGTAGACATAGATAACGTTCCGCTTGATGATGAAAAAACTTTTCAGCTTTTCTCTAAGGGACAGACTACCGGCGTCTTCCAGTTTGAATCCGGACCGATGCGGGAATATTTGAAGAAGCTAAAGCCGACAAGCTTGAGCGACCTTTCTGCAATGAATGCGCTTTACCGTCCGGGTCCTATGGAGTTTATCGATGATTTTATTGCCAGGAAGTTCGGCGAAAAGAAAGTTGAGTATATCCACCAGGTACTTGAGCCGATATTGAAAGAGACTTATGGAATCATTGTCTACCAGGAACAGGTAATACAGATTGCAAATATAGTCGGCGGAATGAGTCTTGCCGAAGCTGATATCCTTCGCAGAGCCATGGGCAAAAAGGATTTGAAAGCGATGGCTGAGCAGAAAGAAAAGTTTGTCGACGGCGCGGTTAAGAATAGCATTCCGAAGAAAGCCGCAATAGAAATTTTCGAGGCTATAGATAAGTTTGCAAACTACGGATTCAACAAAAGCCATTCGGTGGCGTACAGCTTTGTTGCTTACCAGACGGCTTACCTTAAAGCTCATTACATGGCGGAGTTTCTTGCGGCGAACTTAACAAACGAATTCGGCAACACGAACAAGGTGACAAACTTTCTTGAAGAATGCCGCAAGCAGAAGATTGAGGTGCTGCCCCCGGATGTAAATAATCCGACTGTTTCTTTCAACGTGGAGAAAGGTAAAATCCGTTTTGGTATGTCGGCAATAAAGAACGTTGGTAAGTCTGCGGTTGAAGAAATTATACGAGCCAGGAATGAAATCGGAAGAGACTTTACGAGCATTTTCGATTTTTGTTTGAACGTTGATACCCGCATTGTAAATAAACGTACGCTTGAAGGCTTGGTTTTAGCCGGTGCATTCGATACTATTGACGGCAGCCGTGCGAGGCTTTTTACTGCAGTTGAAAATGCTCTGGAGTGGGGTCATAAGTCGAGGAACTCAAAGCTTACAACTGCAAACAGCTTATTCGGTGAAGTTGAAGAAGAGGTAAAAATTTCAGAACCGAATCTCCCGCGGATTGAAGATTGGGTACCGGAATACAAATTGGCAAAGGAAAGAGAAGTTATCGGCTTTTACGTAACGGGTCATCCGCTGAGCAAATTTGAATTCGACTATAAAACCTTTGCAACAATTCATCTCGGCGAAACGGAAGAGATGGAGGACATTCCGGAATCGGTCGCTTCGCGAAAAGACTCCGACGTTGTTAAAGCATGCGGCGTTATTACCGCATTAAAGACCAAGATTGACAAAGCCGGCGGCACAATGGCTTTCTTTACACTGGATGATTTCTCCGGCTCGTGCGAGGCGTTGATGTTTTCCAAAATCTATGAGAAGTGCGGCGTTTATCTTGAAGAAGAAAAATGCATATTCATTACCGGCAGAACGGAAAGCAGCGGCGACGCGATTAAGCTCCACATCGACGACGTCATCCCGCTTGAAGATGCACGTGACAGATTCCTTCAAAGCGTAAAGATTATTTTTGATAAAAAAAATCAGGGTGTAGAAAAAATTTCTTCGTTAAGAAAGATACTTGAAAAGAATAAAGGGAACACGCCGCTTTACCTTCACCTTGCATCAAACGGCTCAAAGCCAAGGTTGTTCTTCTTAAAGGATTTCCGGATTAAAATGACGAATGATTTTATAAATTCTGTTACGGAACTGTTGGGAGAGGATGCAATCAGTTTGGGGAAGAAATAAGGATTTTACACTAGTTTCAAAGGCTTTCGAAAAAGATTGCTATAAAATGTAACTGCTTAAACAATTTTACCTACTATATCGGCAATTATTACCGGATTCTCTACCCCCCCCCCGAATATAAACTAAATTGTTAATTTCCTTTAATGGCATGATCGTTGTCCAAATCAAGTTAACAAAATTTTTCAATCATTTGTGGGTGGTATGATGAAATCTTTGATACACTTTTCAATTTTCTTTTCTGTTATTTTTATTTCATTAATTTTACAAAGCTGTGGTAATGAGAATCTTGTTACTGCACCGCCAAATGCAAAGAACAATGCTAAAGCTATGAGCAAAACTTCTGCTGTAACAACAGGTTCATTAAGTGCTGAAGATACTGTTGTTACTTTACCTTTGAGTAAGGTAACTATTGCAGTCAAGAAAGGTTATCCGGCTGATAAACTAGCACTACTTGATAAATATCTTTTTAAGCATAAACATTTGAAAACGATTAAGAGCTCTATAACACCAAATCTTCGGGATTGTACTACATATTATGATTATGAATGGTACTTTCAAAATCAATATGAACCAGCTTCTGGAAAATATATAGGTATTTGGACTTCACCAAACGTTATTTCATTTTCTTCAGCACATACATACGGTTTTAATATGTTATCAGCTGTCTGGAGCGATTCAGCTAATGCCGTAAATGCTGGGTTTATGCCGGGTAATATTATGATAAGATTAGATCCTTTTGAACCTATTAGTGATATTGATGCACACGGAAGTTATGGATATTATTATTTCGATGAGCCTTATGAGAATAATACACCTCAAGGTAATATTATCGCATTTGAAAATGAAGTTTATTCTAAAAATCCTAATTCTAAAGTTTTAATAAGTGACTACTTCTATCCGATCCCTAACGGTTATTGCCAGGATAATGGACATGGCATATGGAATACAAATACCATTGCAAGTAGTAATGGTGGTATTATGTGTGATCAATATTATTTAAATGATTGTAATGGAGATATGAAAGCTTTTTGGAATGAGTACTTTAACTATTACGGTGGATTAAATAAATCATTCATGAATTGGATGGACAACACAATGAACAATGCTGGAGGCTGGCCATCCTGTTTTGATTGGATGAATGCACACGCCTTTAATCGCGTTTGGTTGTATGCAGATAACGCTGGAGATGAGAGTGTAATTCAAAACTTCTGCCAGTATGCCTGGTCATATGGTTGGATGCTCAGATTTGAAAAACAATTTTTAATTATATGGAAGTGTTCATCACCTAGTCCGTGCACAAATTGTGATTTTGTGCAAGGCAAAGGAAGTTGGTCTATTTATGATGGTTATTATACTGGTGCTACTCAATATGGAGCGTTCTAAGGATAAATATTTTATGAAAATTCTTTTTGTTTTATCTTGCCTCCTAATTATGGAAGGATGTGCTTCCATCGAAAAAATTTATAGGCAAGATAATCAAACTTCAAAAAATCAATTGATTAAAGAATTCAATATATTTGCAAAAGGTAAATCCTTGCAAATTATGCTGCGTAATGGAGCTTCTATATTTTCGTTGGCAGATACTTATATCTTTGATGATTCTTTATATACAGACACAAGCATAACTAAAGAAAAGAAAATTATAAATCGAAAAGATATTAAAAAATTAGAAATTTACGGAACTGAATATGGGGCGCAGTCAGCCTCTTTAATATTGAACCAAGGCGAAGTAATTAATGCAGACGATATAAGATTTTTATCAGGCTCTGAAATAGAGATTTCCATCACAAATATTTACAAAAGGATTATGCCACTGGATTCAGTTTATGAGATTAGTTTTAAAAATAGAATATTGGGTTTAATACCCGGTATTTTAAGCGGCGGAGCCATTGGTGCCGCTACAGGATTATTAATAGGATTTAGTATATCGAGTAAAGAAAATGCGGATGCATATTTGGCATTGCCTATAGGTGGTGCAGTAGGGGGTCTAGCTGGTGGGATAATTGGATACATAAATGGTTATAACTATATATATAAATTCAGCCCATGAGTCCGCTATAAGAGCCTATAATAGGATATTTGGACTTTGATTATGAGTAGTAATCGAAACATGTTTTCATCAATAGTACTTTTTAAAGTGGACTCTAATATCTATTTACATAACTGCAATAATTTAGAACGACTATAGCTATTCGACTGTGCCGAATAAACTAAGGATTGGCTATCAAGAATGGAACAATATGTCATTGTTGTTTATCAATGTTCAGGCATTGTACGACATGTAACTTGCCTTATGGTAATTGGAAAATTACAAATATTTATTATGGAACTCAGCAGTGGGTAAATTATTAAATGAATATTATGACGAAGATAATAACATTGATTTTTTTTATCTCAAGTTTTTTGTTTTCCCAAACATTTCAATTAGGATTTAGAACCGGATTAACATTTTACGGTACAACTCTGCAAGAATCAAGGTCTACACCTTATTTTCATTTTCTTTTAAGTGCAGGTCTCTATGAAAAAAAAGTTCCAATCTTAAATGATCTTACAGAAGAGATAAGATTTGGGAGAGCATTCACTCCGGATTATTGGGTAGGGAATGATTTAGAATTTGCGCTTAAGTCGCATGTGATAATAAATAATTTCTATCTAACTGTAGGCTTAAATATGCATTCTAAC
>JBJKRP010000369.1:0-3131 GCA_046704565.1 Ignavibacteriaceae bacterium
CAGCTCGGTCAACAGGTGGCAGTTGCCGCAGACCAGAATTATTCTGCTGGAAATCATTCAATTAATTTTAATGCTGATAAACTGGCAAGCGGGATTTATTTTTATAGAATTACTGCAGGCGGATTTGTTCAGGCTAAGAAGATGATTCTGCTGAAATAAATTTAGGCATAAACAGGATATTTAGCGCCGGTTTAAAAATTAACTTGGAAGGCGGACAGCTCAATTAACAGACTGTTATTTTGGATTTAATCGAATGGAAAGTCTTTGTCATGTGAGATTTCAAGCTTGCCGTCTTCCTCATCTTCTTCGTCTTCCCACTCATACTTTTTGTAGATATCCGATTTGCGGTAGATAAAGGCGCAGGCGATTCCGGTTAATGAGCCGAACAAATGGTACTCCCAGGATATGCCGTTGTTTACAGGGAGTATTCCCCAGATAATGCTGCCGTAAAGAAAGGTTACAATCAACGCCAATGCAATTGAACGTGTATCTCTTCTTATCAGTCCGCTGAAGAACAAAAACGAAACGAAGCCGTAAACCATACCGCTTGCGCCGATATGATAAGCCGGTCTTGCAAACAGCCAGACGAAAATTCCGGGGACAAAGTAAACAAGTCCGAAAATTTTAAGCGCCGATTCCGGGTAAAAGAACATCATACCCGTTCCTAAAAATAAAAGCGGCAGCGTGTTTGAGAAAAGGTGTGCGTATCCTGCATGAATAAGCGGCGCAGTTATAATCCCGATGAGCCCGGATATTCTTCTGGGGTACAACCCGAGCATAATAAAATTTACGCTTAGCAGTTTCTGTGCAAGCTGTATAAGCCAAAGCAGCAGAATAAAGCTGAGCGGAATCATTATGCTGGACAGTAGTTTCTTTTTTCCTTCAGCCACGAACTGCCTCTGCTGAGTTGTTTCTTTTCAGACCTTCTGCCAGTCTGATACTGGAGCAGCACCACGCCGTTCCAAGCAGCCAGCCTGCTAAGACGTCCGTTGGATAATGAACGCCAAGATAAATTCTGCTTATGCCGATCAATAAAACTATAACGACAGCGGAAATCGGAATAAACCTCCTGATATTACTTCCTGTTTGAACCGGCGCCGCAATTGCGGCAAGCGATAAGTAAACTGCCGCCGACATAACAGAATGCCCGCTCGGGAAGCTCCAGAATTCCGCATTAACCAGATGCGGAACTATTTCGGGTCGGGGTCTGGAAAAAATTTCTTTTAATAATAAATCAAGCACACCGCCGCCGATAGCCGCAAATAAAATTACCCGCAGCATCTTAAAGCTCCTTTTAAGTAACAGGCATCCTGCGGCAAACACAGTAACCACCACAATAACCGAAACACTTCCGAGAGAGGAAATGTCCGTCATAAAATCCCGGATCCATGCAGGTCCGAGCGGTATAGAAGTATTGCCCGTTTGCCGCATAGACAAAAGGATCGAGTTATCAAAACCTTTAGTCAATCCGGCTGAGACAAGCACCGCTATTAAACAGAATATCAAAACACTTGCAGCAAGGACCGGAATTATATTTTCAATCTTCCCGTTCATTCCGTTATTTAAATTCCATAAGAATAAATTCATTTAAGCGTGACGTAAATTAAACCCAACTTAGTTTAAATGTAAAGTGAATTTAATTTTATGTGCCGGAAAATTCTTTTGGAATAAGCAAGGCTGGATGAATAAAGGAAAACATAACACCGTTACAAAAAAAATCCCGACAGTAGTCGGGATCAAAAACTAAAGGCTGTAAATCATTCTTTAGCTTTAGGCTTAGCCTCGCTGACAATGATATTCCGACCCTTGAGTTCGGCACCATTGAGAGCCTGGATAGCTGTTGAAGCTTCAGATTCGGTTTCCATTTCAACGAATCCAAATCCTCTGGACCTGCCGGTCTGGCGATCCGTAACAACTTTGGCAGAAACAACTTTTCCATGCGCCTCAAAAGCCGCCTTTAAAGAATCGTCATTCACTGCCCATGGGAGTGACCCCACAAAGAGCTTAGTACTCACTAACTTACCTCTAATATGATTAAAAATAACTACACGGTTATAAACCGTTAAGAAAGATAGCACTTATCAGAGTTAAAACAAAATAATTTCAACCTGTGATTCCAAATTGTTGTATCCTTCAACACGCACCGGAAACGCCACTGAAGGGCTTTCTAAAACCTTCAGCTAAAATTATTGTGTATAATGTTTACACAAACGGGATCATTATTTGAAAGCCTCTTCAACCGCAGAAGATAAGTTTGATGCCGGAAAAATTTTAATTTCGCCGTTTTGCTTTAACCCTTTCAGATTGTTTTGAGGGATGATGATTTTTTTAAATCCAAGCCGCTCCGCTTCCTGTATTCTTTTTTCAATCTGGCTAACGGTCCTGATCTCCCCGCCTAATCCCACTTCACCGACGACAACACAATTATTGTTGGCAGTTTTGTTTAATAAACTTGAAGCTATGCTGCAGCAGACGGCAAGATCTACCGCGGGCTCGTCGATCTTTACCCCGCCAGCCATATTAAGAAAAACATTATTGGCAGAAAGCCTAAAGCTTCCTCTCTTTTCAAGAACCGCAAGAAGAATCGACAGCCTTCTCTGATCAAAACCAGTTGTTACTCTTTGCGGGTTTCCATAATTTGAAGGCGTTACAAGCGCCTGCACTTCTATCAATACCGGGCGGGTGCCTTCTATGCTTGCAGTAACTACCGAACCTGTTGTTTCTTTGCCGCGTTCACTTAAGAAAAGCTCGCTCGGATTTTTTACTTCCGACAAGCCGTCTTCATGCATTTCAAATACGCCGATTTCGTTCGTACTACCAAACCTGTTTTTCTGCGAACGCAAAATTCTAAACGAATGGTGAGATTCTCCTTCAAATTGAATTACAGTATCTACTATATGCTCAAGCAGCTTTGGTCCGGCAATAAATCCCTCTTTGGTAACATGACCTACAATTAGAACGGAGTAATGCTTTTTCTTTGCTTCTTCAAGAAGGAGTGAAGTACATTCTCTTATTTGTGTTATTGTCCCGGGAGAATTTTCAAGCTCGCTGCGGTACATGGTTTGGATTGAATCTATAACAACAAGTACCGGGCTCAAATCGTTAATCGCTTTAATGATGGGATTCAAATC
>JBJKRP010000370.1:0-18156 GCA_046704565.1 Ignavibacteriaceae bacterium
TTCTTACTGAAAAAGGAAGACAGGAACTTGCAAAAGGGACCGGGATGGAAAAGGATTATTTCATCCTTCCCGATCTCGGTACTGAGATCAGCAAGCTTGAGCATGATGCTTCTTTGACCGACGATGATAAGCTGAAAAAGAAAGATATGCTTTACAACCGTTACTCGGAAAGCAGCGACCGCATCCATACTATCCACCAGCTATTGAAAGCTTACACACTGTTCGAAAAGGATGTTGAATATGTAGTTACCGAGGAAGGCAAGATTGCCATTGTTGATGAATTTACCGGGCGTGTTCTTCCAGGCAGAAGATATTCGGACGGACTTCACCAGGCAATCGAAGCTAAGGAAAGTGTAAAGGTAGAGAAAGATACACAGACTCTCGCGACAATTACTCTTCAGAATTATTTTAGAATGTACAAGAAGCTTGCCGGCATGACCGGTACTGCAGAAACTGAAGAAGGAGAATTTTGGGAAATTTATAAATTGGAAGTAGTGGTCATTCCTACTAATAAGCCTTGTGTAAGGGACGATCAGGATGACGCAATATACAAAACCAAGCGCGAGAAGTATAACGCAGTTATCGACGAGATAGAGCAGCTTAGAAAAGAAGGCAGACCTGTTCTTGTCGGGACCACAAGCGTGGATGTGTCTGAAACGATAAGCAGGATGCTGAAGCGTAAAGGCATACAGCATAACGTACTGAATGCAAAGCAGCATCAGCGCGAAGCAGAGATAGTTGCTCATGCGGGCGAGATAAGCGCGGTAACAATTGCAACAAACATGGCAGGCAGAGGTACCGATATTAAGCTGGGCTCCGGCGTAAAAGACAGAGGCGGCTTGTTTATACTTGGAACCGAACGCCATGAATCCAGAAGGATCGACAGGCAGTTAAGAGGTCGTTCGGGTCGTCAGGGTGATCCCGGTACTTCAAAGTTTTATCTTTCTCTCGAAGATGACTTGATGAGGCTGTTCGGCAGCGAAAGGATTGCTTCCGTAATGCATAGGATGGGGATTAAAGACGGAGAAGTGATTGAGCATTCATTGATAACAAAATCCGTTGAACGTGCTCAGAAGAAAGTTGAAGAAAATAATTTTTCTATAAGGAAAAGACTGCTGGAATATGACGATACCATGAACCAGCAGCGAGAGGTTATATATACGAGACGTGAGCGCGCTCTTCAAGGCGATAGACTTAAAGGCGAAGTGTTTGAACTCCTCGAAGAATATGTGGAGGAGATTGTGGAGGAGAGCTTTGACGATGTACTTGCCGATAATATTAAAGAAAAGATAATGCACAACCTCCTCATCGAATTACAGCTTGAGACTACCGAATTTGAAGTACTCGGCAAGGAGGGCATAGTTGCGAAGATTATGGAAGCCGCGAGAGCCTTTTATAAGAAGAAGGAAGAAATGATCAGCGTCGACATGATGGCAAGGCTTGAACGGTATGCTATGTTAAGCGTAATCGACCATAAGTGGAAAGAGCATCTAAGAGAGATGGATGACCTTAAAGAGGGTATTGGCTTAAGAGCGTACGGGCAGAAAGATCCTCTTGTTGAATACAAAGTTGAAGCCTTCAAGCTCTTCCAGGATCTTCTAATACAAATTAGAGATGAAGTTGTTTCCTTTTGCTTCAAGTTCTTCCCGCAGGCGCCAGAAGAAGTACAGCAGAAGAGAAGAAGACAGCCGGCAAGATTGAAAACAATTAAGCAAAGCGCTGTAAGCTCCGCAGTAGCTGCGGGAGGCAGAGGGGATGTCGAAACGGAAAGCAGACCCCAGCCGGTTCAGGTTGCGGATAAGGTCGGCAGGAACGACCCCTGTCCATGCGGCAGCGGAAAGAAGTATAAACATTGTCACGGAAAATAAACGGGCTATAACCTATGAAAAAAATAGAAGCAATCATAAGACCTTTCAAGCTTGATGAAGTAAAGGAAGCTCTGGTTGAAGAAGGTATCCACGGACTTACAATCTCAGAAGTGCGCGGCTACGGCAGGCAGAAAGGTCATACCGAAATGTACAGAGGCAGCGAATATAGGATCGAGTTTGTCCCGAAGATAAAAATTGAAATAGCAGTCGATGACAGCCAGGCTGAAAAAGTAGTTGATGCTATTTTAAGGACGGCGAAGACCGGGCAGGTAGGGGACGGCAAGATTTTTATTTATGATATTCAAGAAGCAATCAGGATAAGGACTGAGGAATCGGGGAAAGAAGCTCTGTAAAATATTTTACCTTTAAATTATTTACAATCTTTAATAGCTTCTACCATGCAAATTAAATTTAATTCGGTCCTGAGAAGATTATTTATCCTATCCGTGTCTGCAATTATCTTATACGGCTGTGGAGTATGGAATAACTTCACAACGTATTTTAACCTGTATTACGACACTACCGATTTGTTCGGGCAGGTTGAAAAATCGATTGATGCCCAGAAACAGGATTTATTTTCTATAGAGCCGGTAAAGGTTCCTTCGGGCTCATCGGCACTAATAACGAAAGTAATTGAGAAGTGCTCAAAAATCCTTCAATTTCATGCTCAAAGCAGCTATGTTGACGACGCACTGCTGATTATCGGCAAATGCTTTTACTACCAAACAGATTACCCTAAGGCACTAAGGAAATTTGAAGAACTTATTGCCACACAGCCCAAGAGCAGCCTTGTCCTTGAAACGAAACTGTGGATAGGCAGAACCCAGATGAGGATGAAGCAGTACGATAATGCAATGGCTACGCTTGAAGACGTGAACTCCACGGCAGTTAAAGATAACAGGAAGACTATCCAGCAGGATGTGCTGATAGAAGAAATCAAATACAGGATTTCGCAGAGCGAGTATAACAGAGCAATAACTCTCGCCGAGCAGCTTCTAAAAGTTTCAAATGATAATGAAGTGAAAGCTGAAGTTGCTTATGAGACGGGTAAGCTTTATAACCAGGTTGGAGATCAGGTAAACGCAATAAAATCATTTGAAAGAGTTACCGACTATTCCCCATCCTACAGTACCGAATTTGATTCCAAGATTGAGCTCGGTAAGACTCTCCGTCAGAATGATGAGAACCAAAAGGCTTTGGACATCTTCAATTCGATGGGCAAACAGCAGAAAAATATTGATTCAATGGACGTTATCGATATTCAAAAGGGAATTACTCTGTTTAAGATGAATAAGATTAAAGACGCTCTCGACCAGTTCTTCTACGTTGACTCATCCTTTGCAAAAACTCCGAGCCAGGGGATTGCGAGCTACGAACTGGGGAGAATTTTTCTTGAAAAATTCAGCAACTTTGATTCGGCATATTATTTTTACAACCGTGCAACAGCTTCGGCTGCGCCTGCCGAGAATCTTGAGGACGCAAGAAATAAGGTGGGGCTGCTTACAAAATATAGAGTATTATCATCCGACCTTGAGTTTAACAAGAAGGAATTAAGCTATGCTCTTAATCCGGACCTGTTTGTTAAAGACTCGATCAAATATGCCGATGAGGTTGCCAAAGAAACCGAAAGACTCAGATACCAGGCTTATTTTGATTCACTTAAAAGTTCTTTCGGAAAGCAAGGCTTTGATTCGCTTAAAGCTTTAAGCGAGCTGCAGAAATCCGACTCATTAAAACAAATGGATTCTACTTTGGCGGCAGATTCCTTAAAAATGTTAGATTCGACCAAAGCCTTAAACTCAAACCAGGCACAGTTGAATAATCCTAACCAACAAACGACCAACTTAAAGGATAGATTCGGAAGATCTATTAACAGCCGGTCAAGAGGACAGAGCCCAGCCAGACAAAATTTTTCCATGCCGGCTTTAGCAATAAAACCGCCTCAAAGACCTACTCAGCCTATTGACACACTACAAAATGATGTTGTAAGGTCTGAGTTTGAACTCGGCAATCTTTTATTTACTGAGTTTAACATGGCAGACTCGGCGTATAATTATTATACCGATATCCTTACCAACAACGCTGCCAGTCCCTATGAAGCAAGAGTGCTTTATGCCCTGGGCAGCTATTATCTTACCAACAACGATTCGGTAAAAGCCGACAGCATCTTTAACGTTGTTTATAACAATTACAAGAACGAAAGCATCGTTAATGCAGCTGCCAATAAATTGAACAAGCCTTTAATAAATTTCGATTACGATACAGCCCAGGTCCTTTATGCGGGTGCTGAAGGACAGTTGATGCGGGCGTCTTATGACTCTTCGCTCAGCAGCATGTACTCGATCTTTAAGAACCATCCTAAATCTACTTATGCTGCAAAAGCCTTGTATGCCGCCGGATGGATACTTGAAAATAACAAGAAGATGAGTGATTCTGCGGCGGTTGTTTACGATACACTGATAAAAGAATACCCGCGTTCAATTTATGCGGAGAATGTCTCTCCGAAATTAACTTATTATTATGCTGCAATTGAAAGACGTAAGCTTGCGCTTAAGGATTCATTGCTTGCGCTGAGAGATTCTCTTGTTGCTCAATCGAAAGCGAACCCTGATTCTGTAACGGCAGACTCGCTTCAGAGCATACGGGAAAAGTTAGCCAGCCTAGGAAGCAAAGAATCCCGGAATGTAAACCCTAATCTTGTAGAAAATAATGCGGGTAAGAATGCTGCCGGACAGAAGCCTGAAAACCAGGCGCCGGAGGCAGTTCAAAATAACACCGTCCCCGCAGATACTTTGATCAGAGTTCGCAGAAAAGGAATGAACCTTACTCAATAACATCTTTATAATTATCAGACCGTTTTTACGGTGAGAGATGAAATGTCTTTACCACAATTTAAGGAAAACGAATTAGCCTTTATCGCCGGGAGGGTAATCCCTTACATAAAGAAAAGGAAGTTCCAGAGCTTTCTCCTTTATATAATATTCCTGGTCTATTTCTCAGTTCCTTCTTTCGAAATACCTCTCCTCCAGTATACACATACAAGAGTTACCTCGTTGATGGAAGAGCGTGCAATAGAGCATAACCTGGTCTTTTATCCAAAAGAGAGCTGGGTAAGCCTGGATAAAATAAACCCCAACCTTCTACGGGCAATACTTTCGATGGAGGATGATGCCTTCTTCATTCACAAGGGCATAGATTGGAAACAGCTAAATATTTCTTTAAAAGAAAACAAAAGAAGAAGAAGGGTTATGCGGGGGGGAAGCACAATCACAATGCAGCTTGCTAAAAACCTATATTTTACAACCGAGAGAAATGTAATAAGAAAAGCAAAGGAAATCCTGGTGACTTTCCGCCTTGAGAAAGAGCTTCCCAAAAGCTCGATACTTGAAAATTACGTAAACGTTATTGAGTGGGGCGACGGCATCTTCGGTATTAAAGAAGCCGCCGAGACATATTTCCATAAATCTCCGTCAAAGCTGACTACAACGGAATGTGCAAGACTTGCTGCGGTTATTCCTTCTCCCTTGGAACATAAGCCGAATGCCAATTCAGGCTATGTCATCAGGCGTTCGGGAATTGCCCTTGCAAGGCTTAACAATGTAGTCCTTTTTCCGAAACAAGAGCCATGAGAAGAAATGATTTAAAAGAATTGATCGAAGAGGGAGAAAACCTCCATTGTGAATTTAAAAGGAAATTTTCTTCGCATGAAAAGATTGCAAGAGAGATGATGGCGTTTGCGAATACAAAAGGCGGGTACCTTTTGATAGGCGTAGACGATAATAAAGCGATAGTCGGAGTTGAGAGCGAGAAGTCGGAATCGGAGTTGATAAAGGATGTTGCGAATAATTTCTGCGAGCCCCCGTTGGACTTCAATATTAATTACATGGAAATGAACGGGAAAGAGCTTGTCATTGTCGAGATTCCCGAATCTGACAGGAAGCCGCATCGCCTTCAGGATTATAAGAAAGAATTAGACATTAATAAAGCCGTTGTAACTATCAGGGTAAAAGATAAAAGTATCCAGGCAAGCAAAGAGATGGTAAGGATTTTACGCGCGCAGACGAATAACCTACAGCTAAAGAATTACTCGCTTGGACCGGATGAAAAGTTTGTCTTCGATTATCTTGAGAATAAGGAGTTCATTACTGTAAAGGATTTGAGCAGCTCAATTAATATTTCCCTCAGAAGAGCTTCCCGCACTCTCGTTAAATTGGTAAGAGCAAATTTGCTGATGATTCATGTAAAAGATAACGGGGAAGAATACTTTACAAGTGCAGGATGATTATTTCAAATCAAAAATCTTTCTGAGTTCAAAAATTGCAACACCATAAGCAACAGCAACGTTTAGCGACTGCTTAATTCCATACTGAGGTATTTCGATGGAGAAATCGCAGAGATCAATTAAATCCTGAGAGACACCTGTAATCTCGTTGCCTACTATTAGGCAAAGAGGAAAATCTCCCGGTGTAATTTCATAATACTTTCTGCTTTTATTTGTTTGCTCAAGCGCGCAGATTTTTATTCCTTTTGCTTTTAATTCTGAGATAACTTTCTTCGGATCCTTTGCGTATTCCCATTTAACGCTTTCAGTGGAACCGAGTGCTGTCTTCAGGATTTCTTTTCTTCCGCTAAGTGAAGTCTTATCGGGAGGATGCGGAGTATAGCCGCAGAGATAAAGTTTCTCAATCATAGCTCCATCGGAAGTTCTAAATATAGATCCGACGTTATAATTACTGCGTATACTGTTAAGAACGACTGTAACAGGAAGCTTTTTTACGGTGTGGAGCGTTTCGAGCGTACTTCTATTTAAAGCTATTTCATCATGAGAAAGCTTTTTCATGGGAAGAAAGCAGATACAGAAAATTATTCTGAGAATTTAATAGCAAGTTGTCCGCAGGCAGCGGAAATGTCGTCGCCTTGAGTATCCCTAACTCGTACGTTGATATTCTTATCCTTCAGTTTCTCAACAAACTCGTCTATCCTGTAAAGCGGAGTTGTTTCAAGTTCTGCCGCAAATCCGGCTGGATCCATGTGTTTAAGTGAATTAAAAGGTATAATGTTTATCTTTGACGGGAGTTCGCTGCACAGAGCGATCAGCGCAGTCAGGTCTTCATCCCTGTCGTTAATCTCATTAAGCATCACGTACTCAAAAGTAATCCTTGTGCCGGTTCTTCTTGCGTAGTATTTAACAGCTTCAATGTTCTGCTTAAGATTATACTTATTGTTGATCGGCATAATTTTGGACCGGACTTCTTCGAAGCAGGAATGCAATGAGAATGCGAGCTTAACCTTCAAATTAGTATCGGCTAATTCTCTTATCTTCGGTGCAATTCCCGCAGTAGAAACCGTAATCTTTTTGGGACCAATTGCTTTGTTCAGATCTTCGGCAAGTATCTTTAATGACTTGACGGTACTGTTATAATTAAGAAGCGGCTCGCCCATTCCCATATAGACTATATTGGTGATCTGGTCTTTGCCGTAATCTTTTGCAGCAAGCATATACTGATCGAAGATTTCACCGGGAGTTAAATTTCTCTTGTAACCCATAAGCGCAGTGGCACAGAACGTACAGTCCAGCGGGCATCCTACCTGGGTAGAAACGCAGAGTGTAGTTCTCTCTACTTCCGGAATAATCACCGACTCAATCTTAAACTTGTCTTTAGTCTCAAAGACGTACTTTTTCGTACCCGTAATAGACGATACTTCGGAGGTAACATAATCTAGCGTTTGCAATTCACATATATCCCGAAGCTCGTTCCGCAATACCTTCGGTACGTTGGACATCTCGTCGAAGTCGGTTGCCAGGTGATAATAGAGCCAGTTAAAAATCTGCTCGCCTCTGAACCTCGGTTTACCGACACTCGTGAAAAAGTTTTTCAACTCTTCCAGTGTTAAACCCTTTAGCTGGGTTTTCTTTTTTTCTTGTTCTGTTGTTTTATTCTCGTCGCCCATTTTTCTCATCCATGTTTTTCTTTTAGGCAAATATAAGAATTAGAATGATTGTAAAAAATTAATTTTCGGCGCAAGTGACGCAGACAATTTTTTTCGACCGGTCATTGCAGAAAACTAAATATTACGTTATTTTCAAGGCGAAGAAATAGTTCTCAAAGAAACATCGAACCAGATCAAAAGTTCCGGTCGTTTTTATTAATCCCTATGTTTGTTGAGCCAAAAGTAAGACAAATACAAAGAAAAAGGGAACGTTATGAATTTTGAATTAACAGAAGAACAATTGATGATCAGGGATTCGGCAAGAGAATTTGCTCAAGCCGAAATTGCACCTTCCTCGATCGAGAGGGATATCAGGTCGGAATTCCCCGCCGGCATTGTAAAGCAATTAGGAGAGCTTGGCTTTATGGGTATGATGGTGCCTGCCGAGTACGGCGGCGCCGGCTTCGATACCATTAGCTATGTGCTTGCTATGATTGAAATCTCCAAAGCCGATGCCAGCGTAGGAGTTATTATGTCGGTTAATAATTCCCTCGTTTGCTACGGGCTTGAAAAGTATGGCTCAGCTTATATTAAAGAAAAATATCTTACTCCTCTTGCAAAGGGAGAAAAGCTCGGTGCCTTTGCCCTTTCGGAACCGGAAGCAGGCAGCGATGCTACTAAACAGAAAACGATTGCCGACAGGCAAGGTAACTGTTATATTATCAACGGGATTAAGAACTGGATTACGAACGGTCAGTCTGCCGATTATGTTTTGTTAATGGCAACGACGGATAAATCGAAAGGACATCACGGCATTTCTACTATAGTGGTTGAGAAGGGAACGCCGGGTTTCGGTTACGGGAAGAAGGAGGATAAGCTTGGGATAAGAAGCTCCGATACCTCATCATTAACTTTTACAAATTGCAGTGTGCCTGTTTCAAACCTGGTATGGGAAGAAGGGAAAGGATTTAACTTTGCTATGAATACCTTGAACGGCGGACGAATTGGTATTGCTGCCCAGGCTGTGGGAATTGCAGAGGCATCTTTGGAAGCCTCTTTAAAATATTCTAAGGAGAGAAAGGCTTTTGGTCGGCATATTTCGGATTTCCAGGCAATCCAGTTTAAGCTGGCAGATATGTCTGTGAAGGTAGATGCTGCAAAGCTTCTTACTTTAAAAGCGGCTGCTTTAAAAGATGCGGGCAAAAAATATTATAAAGAAGCCGCAATGGCAAAACTTTATGCGTCGAAGATTGCAGTTGAATGCGCGCTCGAAGCAATCCAGATTCACGGAGGCTACGGGTACGTAAGAGAATACCTCGTTGAGCGTTATCTTCGCGATGCCAAAATAACCGAGATTTATGAAGGCACAAATGAGATTCAAAGAATTGTAATTGCCCGTGCGCTGCTGGATGAGCAGTGATAACTCTGTTCTACTTGAATTCTCCCTGGAAAAGGAATACGGGTATAGAGGTATAACGGAATAGTGTTTCGATTTCGTCAGCTTTATACCATATAATTTTATACCTTAATCCCAAAATTCTTTACAAGTTTTACAATGAAGAGTACATTTATATTTCTGATTTTAATAACAACAAGCTTAACTGCGCAGACTGATTGGGTTAAGTGGGGAAAGGCAGATTATTCTTACAACCAGAAAGATCTACCCTCGAGCCGCAACTATTCAATTGATTCTAAAAACATCGGAAGAGCAGCTCTTAAAGCTACTGCAGATGCCTACTGGATTTTAATTTCAGATGTTGACGGCGACAATTGCTCATTCAGCCCGACATGCTCAAGCTTCTTTGTTCAGGCGGTTGAAAAGACAAACCTGGTGCAGGGAGCGCTTATGTTCTTTGACAGGTTTACAAGAGACATGGACATTTTCGGCAAGCTTGGTCAATATCCGCGGGTTCCCGACGGACATTTTTATGATCCTATTTCTCTTTATACTCTTAATCCCGGTAAGATAAAATATATTCCCCCACCTGAAGTTGTAAATAATGAATGAAGAAGATATTTGTCTTAATTTTTTTTATTTCTTCTTTTGCTTTTCCACAAGAAAAAAATTCAGCCGGAAGAATAGACCTGTTTTCTCTTTCCAATTTAAAAAGATTCGGTGACTATCTTTTCTGCCAGCGTGATTATCTGAGAGCAATAGAACAGTACCGGCTTTATCTTGCAAAGGCTTCCAATGACACCATCGACTTTAAGATTGGGCTAGCATATTCCCGGATGGCAGATTTTAATAAGGCTGCCGGACAGTTTAATTCCATAAAAACAAATTCACCTTTTTACAGTAATGCTAAGCTTGAAGCTATGAGGTCGCTGTTTCAGGCTGGAGAACTTACTTCATTCAGAAATTCGTTTAAAGAGTTAAAAACAGACTTGCCCGATTATAACGGGGCAAGCGCCCTTTACAATTTTTCTTTTCTGTTCTCTGAGGATTCCCTTCCGCCGGAGAAAAAATTTCTTGATGCTTTTTCAAAAGATGATTATGTAAATGTTAAAAATTTTTATGAATGGAAAGAAAATCCGCCGGATAAAAGTCCGGTTACAGCTGCTGTTTTATCGGCAATAATTCCCGGTGCCGGAAAGTTTTACACTCATAAATATGCGGACGGCATCTGGGCGTTTATTGCCTCGGTTGGGTTTGCATACCTTTCATACGATAATTTTCATGCAGAACATAAATTACGCGGCTGGCTTTTCGGCGGATTAGCTGTAGGATTTTATGCGGGGAACATTTACGGCTCGGCAGCTTCGGCTCAGATTTTCAATGCAAAAATTCATTTTGATTTTGTAAATGATTTGAAAGCCTTCCTGGACAGTCGGAATTATTTCATACCAAAAATAAATTTTTGCAGGTAAATGAAAATCAAGTCAGGGAAAATATTACTTGCTGTTGTCTTCGTTCTTCTTGCAAGAAATAGTTATGCACAGGTTTATCTCCAAAAACAGTTTGAATATGCCGATAGTCTTTATAAGAGCCAGCAATACTACGACGCAATAACCGAATTCAAAAGACTTCTTTTTTTTGATGAAGCAGGTAAGTACAAATATCCGGCTAATGAAATGATAGGTATGTCTTATAAGCAGGGCGCTAAGTTTTCCGATGCCATACTTTATTTTACACTTGCGGAGATGAGCAGCCGGAACAATGACGAACTATTTGAGTCTAAATTACAAGTTATCAGATGCAATATTTTGAGAAGAACAACGGCTCATGCATTAGAACTGCTGGATGAGTTGGAGAAGGATAAAAGGTTCTCAAATAAAGAAAAGGAAATATCTTACTGGAAAGGATGGGCATACATTTTTGCCGATGATTGGGACAAGGCATCGCGGTGCTTCAGTGAAACAGATACGAATGTAACCCTGCAAAGCTTTTGCAAAAAAGTTGATGACAAGAAATATTCGGTTGCCTTAGCCGGGTTTATTTCACACTTTGTTCCTGGGGCAGGACAGTTTTATACGGGACATTATTTAAGCGGGCTGCTGTCTTTGGGGTGGAATGTTTTATGGGGATATGTGACTGTAGAGGCTTTTGTTGCCAACAGGATATTTGATGGAATTATTGTGGGAAATTTTCTATGGCTAAGGTTCTACAACGGTAACCTTCAAAACTCCGGTAAGTTTGCGGAGGAAGAAAACTTGAAAATAACGAATAAAGCCTTGGACTATCTGCAATTTAATTACAAAGGCGTAAAACCTTAGCTTTTTCTCAAAGCTTAGGAATTCCGGCTTTTGTCTTAAAAATTTTTTTTCTTGAGGTATAAATTCCTAAAAAATATTATATTCATCAGTAAAAAAAATTCCTTTTGTATTACGAGATAATTTCAAAGGGACTAATTTATGAGCTTACATAAACTTGGAAGTCAATTAATTCTGGAGGCTACATGAAAAAAGGAATGATAATCGGTTTATCGATTGCTGGGGGAATTATATTGATTGTTGCAATATTCATAATGTGGGGAATTAGTACTTACAACAACCTGGTTACTTTGAATGAAAATGTAAATCAAAGCTGGAGCCAGGTGGAAAACCAGTATCAAAGAAGAGCCGATCTTATTCCTAACCTGGTAAACACTGTTAAAGGTTACGCTAACTTTGAAAAGGGAGTGCTGACCGATGTAACTAATGCGCGTGCCAGCGTTGGAAGCATAAAGGTTACAAAGGATATTTTAGATGATCCTGCGGCGTTTCAAAAGTTCCAGGCTGTACAAGGTCAATTAACCGGTGCTCTGTCAAGGCTTCTGGTTACTGTTGAAAACTATCCGGATTTGAAAGCCAACGAAAACTTTCTTGAGCTCCAGGCGCAACTGGAAGGCACGGAAAATAGAATTGCCGTTGAAAGAAGAAGATTTAATATTACGGTTCAAAACTACAATACAACTATAAAAAGATTTCCAAGCTCAATCCTGGCGAATGTTTTCGGCTTTAGAGACAAGCAGTATTTTAAGGCTGTAGCAGGCGCTGAAACTCCACCCAAAGTTGAGTTCTAGGTCTGATGAAAAAATTATTTCTGTTCCTGTTCCTTATCTCCGTTTGTCTTGCACAGCAAGAGAAGTTCCCTGTTTTAAAAAATTATGCGAATGATTTTACTGGAACGCTGACTCAAGAACAGTTAAGTGATCTTGACTACCAATTGAAGACATTTAATGACTCCACATCCAACCAGCTTGTCTTACTAATGATTTCCACACTTAACGATTATCCTCTTGATGAATATTCCATTGGTACAGCGATGCAGAATAAGATAGGGACAAAAAAGAATGACAACGGCGTTCTTCTGCTCGTTGTAAAAAATGATAAGAAGGCAAGGATTGAAGTAGGTTACGGTTTAGAAGGCGTACTAACCGATGCGCTTTCAAGTTCAATTATAAGAAATGTAATGATTCCTTATTTTAAGCAGGGCGATTATTATGATGGGGTATCTTCGGGAATTAGCGCCATCATTCTTGCGACAAGGGGTGAGTACAAAGCGGTTAAACACGCCCGTTCAAGAGATTCTCATTCGGGAATTTTTACTCTTCTGTTTGTTCTATTTTTTATTATTTCGTTCTTCATACGCGGCGGAAGAAGGGGCGGCGGATTCTTTTATTACGGCGGCTTTGGAGGAGGAGGCTTTGGAAGCGGCGGCGGATTCAGCAGCGGTGGTGGTTTTGGTGGAGGCGGATTTTCCGGCGGCGGCGGAAGTTTCGGCGGCGGCGGCGCAAGCGGCGGCTGGTAATTATTTGGTTGAATTTAATTTACTCTTTACTAAATTAGGCTTGTCTATAAAAAATCTTTTCGAATATTAAAAAAAAGATTTTAAAAATTTGAACATAAAAAACTTTCCCGCGGACCAAGGGAAATAAAATTAGATTAGGAGAAGTGCTTAATGGCAATAATGATAACACAAGAATGTATTAATTGCGGTGCGTGTGAGCCCGAATGCCCGAACACAGCAATATATGAAGGCGGAGTAAGCTGGGAGTTAGCAGGTAAGAATTATGCTGAAAATGATTCCGCTCCATCCGGTGCCTCGGGATTTTATTCATCGGATTTCTTTTATATTGTACCTGACAAATGTACCGAATGCAAAGGCTTTCATGATGAACCTCAATGTGCTGCCGTTTGTCCTGTTGATTGCTGTATCCCCGATCCAAACCATGTTGAAGACGAGGCAACCCTGCTTGCAAGGAAAGAATATCTGGATGGAATAGGGCGATAGTTCTGATGCTTACGTGATCTTATTTAATGTTCTTACTTCCTGCCCAATTATGGTTCAGAGCATTTAATATTCAGTAATAAGGATCAGAATTCAAGTATCCAGTATCAAGAATCGGATTTCTGCAAATTCTCACAATTGGAAAAAAGCTATTGTCAAGCCGACCTTTTTTCATCATCTCCCTTCAATTTTCAAATCATAATCCTTTTTCCTGTGCTATAAACTGCTTTTTAGCTTGGCATAATATTAGAATTATACATATAAATTTTATTCTGAAAGTAAATCAAATTATTATTTTAAAACGAAACTAAGGAGATATGAGAAATGGCACTTAAGATAACCGAAGAATGCATCAACTGCGGCGCCTGTGAACCTGAATGCCCAAACAATGCTATTTATGAAGGCGGAAATAGCTGGGAATTTTCCGGTCAAACTTACGGCGAAGGCGATGCGGCTCCCTCAGGTGCAACAGGGTTCTTTTCAAATGATTATTTTTATGTAGTTCCTGACAAGTGTACGGAATGCAAGGGGTTTCATGACTCACCGCAGTGTCAGGATGTATGTCCTGTTGACTGCTGCGTCCCGGATCCTGATCATGCTGAAGACGAAGCTGCTTTACTACAGAAGAAAGAACACTTAGACGGTTTAGGAAGATAACTTTTCACTCCAGACACCCAATCCCTATACAATCCGGATTGGGTGTCTAATCACTTCTGCTTTTACTTACCGGTTAATATTTTTAACTTTGTACATCATTTACCAAAGTAATACCTTAGTACAAAAATCAAAAAATGAAAGTCGGAAAGTATCAGATTTATTTTATCAACTCGGGCTTCTTTGCCCTTGACGGTGGAGCTATGTTCGGAATAATTCCTAAGCCGCTCTGGGAGAAAACTAATCCATCTGATACATCAAACAGAATTAAACTTGCTACCAGAAATCTTTTATTGGTTAACGGAAAAAGAAAAATTCTTATCGATACCGGCATGGGCGGCAAGTGGGATGAAAAATCAAAATCAATATACGACATTCATCAGGAAAGCTTTTCCATAAAAACAGAATTGAATAGGCTTAATTTAACCGAATCGGATATAACCGATGTTTTACTTACTCATCTTCACTTTGACCACACCGGCGGCTCGACAAAGCTGGATAATGGTAAACTAATTCCGGCTTTCCCTAATGCCAAATTTTATGTCCAGAAAAAAAATTACGATTGGGCTGTAAACCCTTCCGGGCGCGACCGCGGCAGCTACATTAAAGATAATTTTGTCCCGCTGATGGATGCGGGCGTTTTAAACTTTATTGAAGGCGAAACTTTTTTTGATGATGAAATTCGGTTCGTTGTAATTAACGGTCATACCTTTTCACAGCAGCTAATAAAGCTGTCGGATTCTTCAAACACATTTTTATTCTGCTGCGATTTATTTCCGACAACCGGACACATCCCGATTCCTTATGTAATGGGATATGACCTTCAACCGCTTATTACGGTTGAGGAAAAGGAAAAAATACTTAACCAGGCAGTAGAAGAAAACTGGAAGCTAATTTTTGAGCATGACCCGGAGACTGCTTTCGGTACTGTAATGAAGACCGAAAAGGGATACAAGATAAAAGAAAAATTTACCGGATTCTGAATGGCGGAAAATAATTTGTCAGAAAATAGCCTGGAAGGATTCGAGAAAATCTGCAGCCTGGAAAATCTTAAGGAACGTCAGGGCAGGAGATTTATTATTGATGATTTTGAGGTTGCAGTTTTTAAAGTTGAC
Source organism: Ignavibacteriaceae bacterium (assembly GCA_046704565.1). Classification (GTDB taxonomy): domain Bacteria; phylum Bacteroidota; class Ignavibacteria; order Ignavibacteriales; family Ignavibacteriaceae; genus FEN-1297. Next base: position 15,279 of record JBJKRP010000370.1, read on the forward strand.
GGCGAAGTTTACGCTTTGAGTAATGTTTGTCCGCACCAGCATACAATGGTAATTTATGACGGCTATGTTGAAAATGGCTGCGTTGTATGCCCTGTCCACGGCTGGATGTTCAACTTAAAGACTGGAAAAATGCCTTCGTGTAATGCCGGTCTTGATTCCTATCCTGTTAAAATTATCGATAACCAGGTGCATGTTAAAGTTATTAAAAAAGAACTGAAGTGGTAGAAATTACTTTTCATTAAAATGAAGATTACAAATGAAATAGTAATACAAAAAGCCAAAGAGATTGGATTTGACCTTGTCGGCTTTGCCAAAGCAGATGAGCTTTCTGAAGAAATAGAAAATCTTGAGGAATGGCTGAAACGGAAATACCAGGCGGGGATGGTCTATATGGAAAGAAATATAGATAAGAGGCTTGATGTAAAAAATATTCTGCCGGAGGCTCGAAGTGTAATCTCATTAGCGGTTAATTATTATACGGCAAATAAATATTCCGGTGATAATTCCAAAGGAAAGGTTTCCCGGTATTCATGGGGGACGGATTATCATTTAATTATCTGGGAAAAGCTGGCTCGTCTGGAAAAAGAATTAAAAGAAATTGATGACGGGTTCGAATCAAAATCTTATGTAGATACCGGACCGGTAATGGATAAAGCCTGGGCGGTTAAAACAGGGCTTGGCTGGATGGGTAAGCACACGAACGTAATTAATAAAAGATTTGGTAGCTGGATTTTTCTTTCAACTATTATTACTAATTACCAGTTTGAATATTCAAGCGGGATACCGGATTTTTGCGGAACGTGTACTGCTTGCATAGATGGATGCCCCACTGGTGCAATCGTACAAGAATATGTGGTCGACTCGAACAGGTGTATTTCATATCTGACGATAGAAAATAAAAACGAAATACCGGCAGGGTTCCACGGAAAATTTGACAACTGGATTTTCGGATGCGATATTTGCCAGGATGTTTGTCCGTGGAATATAAAGTTTGCCGAGCCGGCAAATGAAAAAGAATTTTATCCTGTAAATGGTAATGATGAAATTGATTTGAGCAAAGCTGCAGCGATGACGCCGGAAGAGTTCAAGAGGCGTTTTGAGACAAGCCCGGTAAAGCGCACGAAACCGAAAGGATTGAAACGCAATGCGGAGTTCTTGCTAAAAGAAAATTCTTAAAAGTGCTTTGTTTCAAAGCTGAAATAAGCTGTATGAAACTTTCATTAATTATTTGAATCAAATACATATAGAAGTTAAAATTATAAAAATCTATTTACAAATGGAGATAGTATGGCGAATGAAAATCATCATAAAGTAGTAATTATCGGGAGCGGTCCTGCCGGTTTTACCGCAGCACTTTATACTGCGCGTGCGAATCTGAATCCGGTTGTGTTTGAAGGAATGCAGCCTGGAGGTCAGCTTACAATTACGACCGAAGTTGAAAATTATCCGGGATTTGAAAGCGGCATAATGGGTCCCGAGCTAATGGATGTTATGCGGAAGCAGGCTCAGCGGTTCGGCGCGAAGTGTATTTACGAAGAAGTTACTGAAGTCGATTTTTCAAAAAGACCTTTTGTAATAAAAACCTATAACGACACTCATACTGCTGATGCCGTAATTGTTTCTACCGGAGCTTCGGCAAGACTGCTTGGACTGGAAAGCGAGAACAAGTATATGGGCTATGGTGTTTCTGCATGAGCAACCTGCGACGGCTTCTTTTTTAAGAACCAGAAAATACTTGTAGTTGGCGGCGGCGACACTGCGATGGAAGAAGCCAACTATCTTACCAAGTTTGCTTCGGAAGTCACGATTGTTCATCGCCGTGATGAATTCCGATCTTCTAAAATTATGCTTGAAAGAGCTAAGAAGAACCCGAAGATAAAATTCTTAACTAGCAAAGTTATTAAGGAAGTTTTGGGAAAAGAGGAGAACGGAAGAAAGACAATGACTGGAGTTGTCCTGGAAGATACTAATGACCATTCAACTTCAAAGGTTGACACGGACGGTTTGTTTATTGCAATCGGTCATAAGCCGAATACCAGTTTGTTCAAGGGAGTTCTTGATATGGATGAGAGCGGTTACCTGAAAGTAAAGCCGGGTTCAACTTATACAAATGTACCGGGAGTTTTTGCTGCTGGAGACGTTGCGGATAAAAATTACCGCCAGGCTGTAACTGCTGCCGGTACCGGATGCATGGCTGCTATCGACGTAGAAAGATGGCTGGCTGCGCAGGAATAAAAATTTAAAGGCTGGTACAAGCCAGCCTTTAATCATCGATTCTTTGCATCCAATTTTTTTGCAACAACGTTAGCGACAACAAATCCTAATCCTGTAAGTGTGAAGAGCAGGAACGGAATCCAGTAATCCTGATCGGTATATTCATTAAGCATCATTCCTATACCTAAACCAACTCCAAAGAAGAAGGCGATGACACCAATCTTCATAAGAACGTAAGGATCTCTTTTATGCTCAAAGAACTCTTTCATGGATTGAGCGTCCAGACCTTTCTCAATCAGCATTTGCTTTTCTCTTGAACGAAAATATATGCCCACTACCATTATCAAACCGATAACTAAGAAAAATATTATCGGTACAAAAACACCAACTACACGAGCATCCATCTTAAGTCTCCTTTCAATTTATTTTCTTGTTAAGACTAAATTTTTTATTCCCGGTTACTTCTCAAAAAACTTCTTCCGGTCTTTTCAGACAGGATTTTCATTTCTAATACTTATGACTCAAAAGGATGAAATGAGGTTACAAAATCTGCAAATTGATTTTAAGCCTGTGAGTACCTAAGTTTAGTAGAGATAATTTGACTAATCCGTGGATGGAATTTGTGGGTTGGCTTAATTCTGTAACCATCTGTCGGAGGGGGAAG
>JBJKRP010000371.1:0-3519 GCA_046704565.1 Ignavibacteriaceae bacterium
CCAAACAATACATTCCTTTTTCAAAGAGGTTGCATGAAAGAACCGGTGACGTTTCCGTAAGCCCATATCCTTCACAGATGTGAATTCCGGCTGCGGTAAAAATTCTTGCAAGCCTCGGCTGAAGGACTGCTGCACCGCAAATAATCCCTCTTACCTCTCCGCCGAGTGCTTCAATCCACTTGCTGAAAACAAGCTTTCTTGCAGCAGCTAGTCTTAAATTATAAAACCAATTGTTTTTCCCTTCCGGGTCATAATGATTAGCTAGATTTACTGCCCAGCCAAAGATTGACTTTTTCAAACCGGTTAAGCTTCTTCCTTTTTCCATTATTCGTTCATAAATTTTTTCCAGAAGCCTTGGTACTGTTGTAAAATAATTTGGTTTTACTTCATGGAAATTCTCTACGACTTTCTCCAGACTTTCTGCGTAATAAACCGCCCCGCCAATCTGCAAATAAAAATATATTGCCGTTCTCTCAAATATGTGACAGATAGGAAGAAAGCTTATCATCCTATGTTCAAAGTTCATCGGCATGATTTGGGCTAAAGACTGAATATTGCTGATTATGTTTTTATGCGAAAGCATTACTCCTTTCGGAACACCGGTCGTTCCGGAAGTATAAATAATTGTAGCAAGGTCCTCAGGCTTTATTGACTTTTGGATTGAGTTCAATTCATTCTTGAGCGAATTATCGGCGCTTGACAAAATACTTTTCCAATTCTTTGCGCCCCCAACCTCATCAAAAGTAAAAATATCCTTAACTGATTTTGTCTCCGTGAGGACATTTTTAACTTTTTTTAACAAGTCCTCATCGGAAACAAAAACCAATTTCACCTGAGCATCATTAAAGATATAAATATACTCATCTTCACTCATCGTCGGATATACCGGAACATCTACACCGCCTATCTGTAGAATTCCGAGGTCAACAAAATTCCATTCAGAGCGGTTGTTAGAAATGATTGCAAATTTGTCGCCCGGTTTAAATCCCATGTTCAATAAACCCAGACTCACGCTATCTGCTGTTTCCTTAATCTTAATGGAACTGTACTTCTGCCAGTTACCGTTTTTTTTATCGCAGATAGAATCCATTCTTGGAAAGTTTTCTATCTGGTACGGCAGTATATCTATTATTCTCTTAACAATTACCACCAATCTTCCTTTGCTCTGATTTGTCCGGAACGATAAATTTATTTTATGATAATCTGGATTTAATATAAAAATCCGGGATTTAAAACACAAGCGAAATTTCGCTGATAATGGAATTTTGCCGTTTTTGCTTTTTATTTGATATATTTAGCACACATTTTTTTCGCTTGTACAGCAATCATGATTAAGAAAAAATATATCAGACTTATATTCGGCTTAAAACTTAAACAATTCAGACAGGAGAAGAATTTATTACTTTCCGACTTATCGGAAAGGAGCGGGCTGTCGGTATCGTATTTAAATGAAATTGAAACAGGTAAAAAATATCCTAAGGAAGATAAGATAGCCGCTTTAGCCGAGGCACTCGGGACTACATTTGATAAGCTCGTGTCGTTAAAACTTGCAAGAAACCTAGCGCCGATTGAAGAACTCCTGGAATCTAATATTCTTGACCAGCTTCCGCTTGACCATTACGGAATTAATATTAATAAGCTAATTTCTTTAATGTCGAATTCATCAATGCAGCTCAGCGCTTTGATTGCAACTTTTATAGAAACGGCTCAGTCGTCGGAATTGAGCCAAAATGTTTTCAGCAGGAATGCTTTGAGAAACTTCAAAGAGTTTAACGAAAATTATTTTGAGGAAATTGAGAATGCCGTAAATGAATTTATGAATGGAAATAAAATTAAGCCTTCACGGAAGATTGAGTACCGGCAGTTAAAGTCAATACTTGAAAGAAAGTACAATTACGACATTGATGAATCTTCCTTGAATTCCTACCCGGGATTAAATGAACTCCGGGCAGTTGTATATAAAAGTAAAAAGAATAAGCTGCTTCTGAATCAAAGACTTTCCGAGGCGCAAAAAGCTTTTATTGCAGGGAAAGAATTAGCCTACAATTTCTTATCAATAAAAGAAAGAAGCTTTATTTATCCCGGGATGAAGCTTAATACTTTCGACCATCTTCTTAATTATTTTAAAGCTTCATACTTTTCAACTGCTCTGCTTGTTAATTCCAATCTTCTGATAAAAGACTTGGAAACATTCTTTGGACAATTAAGATGGAATGGAAATAAGCTCTTGTCTATCATCGACTCATACAATTCCACAACCGAGATGTTCTTCCAACGCATGGCAAACCTTGTTCCTAAGTATTTCGGTTTGAATAAGTTTTTCTTTTTCCGACTTAATCATGATACCGGGACAAAGACATATAGACTGACAAATGAACTAAGGCTGAATACACAAAGAAATTTTAATGAGCTGCTGCCCGGAGAACATTACTGCAGAAGGTGGATTTCTTTCGAAACATTACAAAGAATGATTTCATTGTTAAAAAAGAATAAGAACTTCGATGGACGAATTTCAGGCATCTTACATTCAAAGTTTTTTGATTCCGGCGATGAATATCTTTCGGTTTCGGTTGTGCAAAGAGGCAGCCTTAAAAAAGATTACTTATCCAGCCTTACTATCGGTTTTCAGATTGACGATACGTTGTCAAAGAAAATAAAATTCTTATCCGACCCCGCAATACCGGTAAAGATCGTTAATGATACTTGCGAAAGGTGCGCTATAGCGGGCTGCAAAGAAAGAGCCGCCGCTCCCACATACGCGATAAAATTGGAGCATGATAGAAAACTTGAGGCAGCTTTGCAGGAACTGAAGACCAGATTATTTGATTAGAAAACACTTAAGTTACTTTTCGAACTCTTCAATCCTACTTTTAATATCTTCGGGTATTGAAACCGACTGCAGCTTTTCATAGTCGTAAGCGACCAGTTTTGTAACGGCAGAAGCCGCAGCAATTTGTTTCCCTCCTCTTTCAATCACAATCAGATTTTCCATATCCGAGCTTTTATTACCGAACTTCGATACGCGTGAATACACTTCAACTTTGTCGCCGAGATTTATCGGCTGCAAATAGTCTATCTCAATCCTTGCGACAATCGCGCTGTAATTTAAGCTGCTTCTTTCTCTTTTTAACACTTCGTTAAAGTATGCTATTCGTGCTTCCTCGATATAAGTTAAGTATGTTGCATTGTTAGCGTGCCGCATTGCATCCAGGTCTGAGAATCTAACTTCAACTTTTATTTTATGTTTAAATAAATTAATGTCGCTATGCATTTCAAAATATTATTTCTTATTGAATACTTTATTAAGAATCTTTTTTGCTTTCTCAATTTCATTAAAGCTCACATCCAGGTGAGTAATCATTCTTAAGTATCCCGGCTTGCCTTCCGAAATCAAAAGACCTTCATCTTTACATCTTTCAATCGAATCAGATACGCCAAGAACTTCGGATTTAAAGATAACAATGTTTGTTTGGACAGAGCTTAAGTCAACTTCACAAGACTGGAGTTCAGCAACAGTCT
>JBJKRP010000372.1:0-2827 GCA_046704565.1 Ignavibacteriaceae bacterium
GAACAAAAGGTCTGCTCGACGAATCAAAGCTTAAGATGTTATTTGAGAATATAAATGCTGCAGAGAAATTGTAGCTTCCGTCGTTTCAAAGTGATGATTTTTATATTAAATTCGCACTGAAAAAAATTAACGATAACAATGGCACCAATAAAAAATGTTATACATCCCGGCGTCAAGATCGGGCATATTCATCTTACTGTTTCAGATATCGATCGCTCGCTAAAGTTTTACCGAGATCTGCTCGGGTTTGAAATTACGACAACCTTCGGTGACTCTGCCGTATTTTTATCTGCTGGAGGCTACCATCATCATATAGGCTTAAATACATGGCATGGTAAAGGCGCTACACCGCCTCCGCCCGGGCATACGGGTATGTATCACTTTGCTATTCTTTTCCCGGATAGAATTGAATTAGCCCGCGTAGTAAAAAGATTATATGAAATAAATTACCCGATAGAAGGAGCATCGGATCACGGCGTCTCTGAATCAATTTACCTTACAGATCCCGATGGTAACGGTGTTGAGCTTTACTGCGACAGACCTCTTGACAAATGGCCTATTGACGACGATGGACATTTGCAGATGACTACAACTCATCTGGATCTGCTTGGCTTGCTTTCGGAACTCGATCATGAGGATTAACATTTGCATCAATCCTCTTGGTATAATGGAGTAAACTATAAAGGACAAACGTTACGTAACGTAACTGTCGTTTTATTCCTTTATCCATTACTCCCATAGACGAATTGATTTTGTAAATAACTAAGTTACGGGTGACAATATGGCTGATGAAAGAATTCATATATTAGGATTTGCAGGAAGCTTAAGAAAAGCCTCATGCAATGCAGGTCTACTGCGTGCAGCGCAAGACGTAATGCCTGCAAACATGGAAATGGAAATTTTTAGCCTGGCAAACATTCCTTTATACAACGGCGATCTTGAATCGAATCCTCCTGCCGCAGTGGTGGAGTTCAAAAAGAAAATTGCAGCGAAAGACGCTTTGTTGATTGCAATTCCGGAATACAACTATTCTATTGCAGGCGTTTTAAAGAATGCGATTGACTGGGCTTCAAGACCTGTAAAGGATTCTCCGCTCAATGGAAAGCCGTTTGCGATGATGGGAGCCGGAGGCGGCTTGGGAACCGCACGGGCTCAATATCATTTTAGACAGCTTGCTGTTTTTACGAATATGCTCACCTTCAATAAACCTGAAGTCTTTGTACCCAATGCGGTGGAAAAATTTGATAAAGACGGCAACCTTAAAGATGATTCGGTTAAGGAACGTATTAAGCTTCTTCTGGAATCGCTTGAAGTCTGGACAAAACGCTTTAAATTAAAAGTCGGTTAACTTTAATCATAAATCCGACGGGATGAAGTTAATTAGATGCATGACTTCAAAATCCATTTTAAAAGATCGAAGAGCGGACATCGGTTCTCTGACTTTTGAACTCTGACCTTCAACTTCTCCGAGATAGTCCTTCGGACTGACTTCTTTTTTGCCTGCACAAAATTTAACCAAGCAATTCCTATTGTCCCCAGTTGATTTGTGAAGTAGTGACAATAATTTTCCAAGCACCGTATGGAACTGCATCGGGATTTACAAACTGCCAAGAGACTGTGTCCAAGCCGGTAAGACCAAGATAATCCTCGACTGCAGGAGATACATCTAGACCAGAACTATTATTTAAAAATTGATTGCGGGGCAGCGAGGCTCCGAAAACATAATTTGAATCATCACAAAAATACGGACCGCAGTCTTCCCACTGTGCGTAAACCGATTTATTATCTTTTGTAATTTTTATCCACTGGTTCTTGCACATTGATTCATGGGATGACCAGCTTTTGTCTTTAGCCCAGTATATCATATTGTAAGCGCTCTGTCTACGGTTTCCATTTTCGTCAAAATCATCGTATGGCAAGGCAAAGTAAAAGGGATTTTCCTTTGGAGTAAATCCTGCCGGGAAATATCCGTTGCGATTATCCGGGTTATCGGCGCCGCCGTAATGAACCTGCCAGTTTATATCCCAGGAACTTTGTGAATTCGGAATGTTACCGCTTGCTGAATCAGAAGGTACTCCGACCCAGAAAAAAGTGCAAGTAATGTTTTTGTGAATCGGGTAGGAACTCTGCGGCGGGTAAACAGTGTTATTGTCTTTGCATGATGAAAAGGCTAAAAGAGCGACCGACAGTGTAATGACTATCTTCATAAAGCATTCGTGTTCAAGATTCTTTTACTGCGGCAATCCTTAATCGCTTATAATCAATAAACCATTTCCCGTCTTTAATATTTTTTCCGGATAAGTTATCTTTAATTTTAGCTAACAAATTCAATCTCATCCCAGGCTCAATACCGGAGAAAATTTCTTTGCCGAACATTTCCAGCCAGTCGATAATATCAATGCCGTCATCAAGAAAAGTATCGCGCTTAAAATGAGCGGCGAATTCTACTTCGAAGCCGTATTTCTCCAGCAGTGAAGCGTATTCGCCGATAGAAGGGAAATACCAGTTTATTCTTTCGGCATTATCCGGGTAACCATTTTTCATTAAAATACTGCTAAGTGCATCGACAACATTTCTGATATTATTTTTACCGCCGAACTCTGCAACAAATCTTCCGCCTGTTTTCAAGACCTCAGACAGGTACTTTACTACTTTTTCCTTTTCAGGAATCCAGTGAAGAACGGCGTTAGAAAATACTGCATTAACCCGTTGTTCGAAATTAAGCAAGAGCATGTTTAATATGATTTACGGGTCTGTTGTTAAAAAACTTATTTATGTACTGCAAGAAAGTAAGAGCAGAAATTTTCGAGATAATTCTAGTCCTAAA
>JBJKRP010000373.1:0-7708 GCA_046704565.1 Ignavibacteriaceae bacterium
AATGCAATGGGGCAGGATCAGGATGACGTTATTCTTGCGCCTTATACAACTGTTCAAACAAGACTTTCGCGTTTTCCATATATCAGACAGATACTTGTCTCGGCAGTTAGTTCTAAAGAAATTCCAAATGCTCAAAAGCAAATTTCGGAACTCTTAAGAATGAGGCATAAGATAGCTCCCTTTGATGCCGATGACTTCACAATCCGAAATCAGTCGGACATTGCAAATGCCGCTACGGCAACATCGCAGATACTTACAATTCTCTTAGCCAGTATTGCCTCTGTTTCATTGCTTGTCGGCGGAATCGGGATTATGAATATAATGCTCGTTTCGGTTACCGAAAGGACGAGAGAAATCGGAATTAGAATGTCGGTCGGCGCAAGAGGAAAAGACATCTTAACTCAGTTCTTAATTGAAGCTCTTGTGCTCAGCTTGCTCGGCGGAATTACCGGGATAATTTTGGGCGTAGTCGGCTCTAAGCTTATTTCAAATTTGGCTGAATGGCCCACCTTCATTACTGCGTTTTCAATTATTCTGTCATTTGGATTTTCAATCCTGGTTGGATTGTTCTTCGGGTTTTATCCGGCAAGAAAAGCAGCCATGTTAAATCCTATTGATGCGCTTAGATATGAATAAACCTTCTATGCTCTGTACCGGATGCTCGGTTTTTACCGCGTATCCGGTATCAGGCATCGAATTTCAATTATAATTTTACCAGCAGTTATAATGTATTTTTTCTTTATGAAATCTGTCTTCTGCTTCTTTTGTTTCATCCGGTATTCCGAGAGCTATTGCAGAGATAGGAACAATGTTCTCCGGTAGTCTGTAATACCTTCTTATGCCTTCAATAATATCTTTATTAGGATAGACACTTACCCAAACTCCCCCAAGTCCGAGTTCATGAATTGCAAGCAGCGCATTCTGTGTTGCCGCAGAGCAGTCCTGCACCAGGTAATCTATATTCATCTCGCTTTTTAAATCGCCGCAAACTATGATTGCCAGCGGCGCCTGCGCCATCATCTCGGCATGAGGATTTATTTTGTTTATCTGGTCTATGTCTTTCCTTTCTTCTAATACAATGAAATGCCACGGCTGGTAGTTCATTGCCGAGGGCGCATACATTGCTGCCTTTAAGATAGCTTCAATTTTTTCTCCCGGAATTTTCTGAGAGTCATATTTCCTGATACTTCTTCTTGTTTGAATTGATAGTAGAGTCTCCATTGTTCTTCCTTTTTATGATTAAAGATTATCGTGCTTAGGGTAAACCAAGCCGCATTGCTTCCTGATTGCATCGAGCGTGTCTATCAGCTCAAGGCTTGCATCCCAGCTCATCGAATCGCTTTGGATCCTGCCTTCTCGGATGCACTTGACAACCTCATCGGCTTCATAATTATATCCGTTGCCTTTGAAGTCGAATAAAATCAATTTTTCTTTTCCGTTATTATCGGTTAGCCTTATGTTAGTCGGGCAAAACCATTTATCTTCTAAAAAGATTTTTCCTTTTTCGCCGTGGACCTCTGCAACAATTGGCGTTTCTGCTAAAAATGAAGAGAAGGTTACGGCGAGCGCCTCATTATCGTATTTGAAAGTTGCGCTGCAGCTTCCGTCTACATTTGTATTTACAAAGCCTGCGGAGGCAAAAATTTCTTTCGGCTTGCCAAGAAGGAAAAGCGATAAAAAAACATTATAGATGCCTATATCCAGCAGCGAGCCGCCGCATAGATCTTTGTTGAACTGCCTGTGTTCAGGTCCCTGAAATGATTTAAAGGAAAAAAAAGCGGTTAGCAGTCTTATCTTCCCGATTTCACCGGATTCGATAATTTCTTTTACCTTTAATATGTTAGGCAGGAACCGGGACCACAATGCTTCCATCAGGAAAAGATTTTTTTCTTTTGCCTTCGAGATCATGCTTCGGACCTCTCTCCCGTTTACGCCGAACGGTTTCTCGCAAAGGACGTGCTTATTATTTTCGAGGCACATTAAAGTATTTTCTAAATGAAGGTTGTGCGGTGTAGCTACGTAAATTACGTCTACATCCTTATCTTTTGCCGCCTCCTCGTAGCTGCCGTACGCATTCGGAATATTATATTCCGAGGCAAACTTTTTTGCGGTTTCCAATTCCCGCGAGCCGACAGCACGGAGATCTGCGCCTTCAACAAATTTTAATGCATCGGCTAATTTGTGTGCAATTATACCGGTACCTAAAATCCCCCATCTGATTCTTTCTTTACTCATTGTTATCCCTTCGTTTTTTACTTTGCAAAAGTAATAAAAATTAGTTTTAGCCCGCTTATATTTGTTTGATAATTTTTGATTTTATGGAAACAAATTTAAGCAGCGCAGACGCCTATGCCGCTCTAAAGATTAGAGACTTCAAATGGTTCGTTGCTGCGCGCTTCCTTTTTACTTTCAGTACGCAGATGCAGTCTGTTGTTGTTGGCTGGCAAATATATCAGCTTACGCACAGTGCACTTTCGCTTGGATTTATAGGGCTTGCAGAGGCTATCCCTTTTTTCAGTGTTACGTTGTTTGCCGGTCATGTAGCCGATGTTGTTCATAGAAAAAAGATCATCCTGATTTCAAACATAATATATTTTGTCTGTGCGGTTATTCTTCTATTAATTTCAACCAAGCTTGACGTTGTGCTTGCTGTCCACGGTTCTTTTCCGATATACTTAATAATCTTTACTACCGGATTAGCGCGGGGGTTTATGTCTCCCGCACAAACGGCATTTACTGCCCAGTTAATTCCGCGCGAGCTGTTCGGGAATGCTTCTACCTGGAGCATCCTTGCATGGCAGACCGCCGAGGTTACGGGTCCCGCAGTAGGCGGCTTGATATACGGCTTTGCGGGCGTAGGTGCTGCGTACACTATCGTTGCAATTATGTCTGCTGCCGGCTTTTTCTTCTTTACCTTACTTCCGAACAAGCCCGTACCCGAACATAAGTCGCAGGAGTCAATCTGGAAGAGCCTTAGAGGTGGGCTGAAATTTGTCTTCAGTCATCAGATTATTTTAAGCGCTCTTACTTTAGATATGTTTGCAGTTTTCTTTGGAGGCGCTGTTGCAGTGCTACCGATCTTTGCAGATAAGGTTTTGCATACAGGCGCAAAAGGTTTAGGCTTCCTTCGCGCAGCGCCTGCAGTGGGTGAGATATTAATGTCGGTTTACCAGGCTCATCATCCGTTCTTCGGGAAAGCCGGACGAAATCTTTTAATATGCGTTACAGGTTTTGGGCTTTCCATGATTTTGTTTGCTGTCTCTAAAAACTTTTATCTTTCACTTTTTCTTCTTCTATTGAGCGGAGTGTTTGATAATGTCAGTGTCATTATACGTGCAACAATAATTCAGATTTTTTCTCCGGATGAAATGCGCGGAAGGATCTCGTCAGTTAACGGTATTTTCCTTGGGTCATCAAATGAACTCGGGTCGTTTGAATCCGGTGTTGCTGCGACTTTTATGGGTTTAGTACCATCAGTAATTTTCGGTGGTACAATGACGCTGCTTGTTGTTGCAGCTATCCGCAGCTTTGCGCCCAAGCTTAAGGGCTTAAAAATGTAGTCCTATTACACACAAGCTCTTGCTTATCTGTGATACTATCCCGGCTTTGACTATTTTATTTTGATCTTAAGAATATATTTCCAATCTTGCCGCATCTGCTGGGAGGGCAATCTTGCAGATAGTAATTTCTCTTAATGCGAATATAATTTTCTTTATGGCTGCCGTAATGTTTTAGACGGCTAATGACCTCTGTTTATAGTATTAGAAGCTGCGAATTAGAACAATAAATTTTTGATAAGTATGATTATGCGGATTAAAATCATTGGAAGGACGATATGGAAAAGATGATAAACCAGGCTGCGCAGAACAAGTTTGTAAGCCGGCATTACGATAAGAGCGAACTATGGAATAAAGAGCTTTATGTAAACCATACCCATTTCTTTAACCGCCTGTTGATCCGGCGGAAAGAATATACATTCATGCTGCTCGATAAACTGATGCCCGGCTTAAGCGGTGCTGCTATTGATTTAGGCTGCGGACCCGGAGCATATCTTGAGGAATTTAAGCGACGCGGCTTTGAGGTCTACGGCATAGACATATCCCAAGAAATGCTTAATACCAGTAAAGCCAGATTAAATATTGATGAGTGGACGTTTCAAAAAAATTTTAAATGCTGCGATTTTGAGGAGATACCGTACGAAAGTAATTTATTTAATGCTGCTGCATGCATCGGCGTATTAGGTCTCATGCTTTCCGATGATAAGGCTGTCGCTGAAATTTACCGTATATTAAAGCCGGGAGGAATTTTTTTACTTGCAGTTGAGAATATGATGTCTCTCTCAAACATCGATTTTGTGATAAGGCAAAAGATAAAATCTTTCTTAAAGAACACCAGCGACCGGAATAATCCTTTAGAATTATCAAACCCGGTATATTCCGGCTTAACAATGTCATCCAGCTTTTTCCCAAGCGAGCACGGACTCTTTTATAAGATTTATAACCCTAATAAGCTTGTCCGTTATATGAAAGATTTTGGGTTCTATCATGTGGGTTCCTTAACTGTCGGTCATGAGTTCAGGATTATTAGAAGGCTCAATATCCTTCCCAAAGCCACGGACACCTTAGAGATTGAACTTGAAAAAATATTCTGGAAACATTACATCCCTTACTTTACGAACTTGGGGCAATTCTTCATTGGAGCCTTCGTTAAGAAATGACTAATGATCGAGATCAATGAATATTGGGAATTTAGATTTAACTTTGCTTAGCTTAAAAAATAGTTCTAATTTTTTTTGGAGGTAGTTATGAGTGCGAGCGTATTATGCGGGTATTTTGTTAAAGAGCTTGAGATGGAAGAACCTGCTTCACGGAAGTGTCTGGAAAGAATACCTATGGAATTGTCTTCCTGGAAGCCTCACGAGAAATCGATGCAGATGGGCTATCTTGCCCTCCTGGTTGCCGAGATCCCTTTATGGATTGCCAAAACAATAGAAGAATCTGTAATCGATTTTGCATCATTCAGACACTTTCAGCCTAAGACTACTGCTGAGCTTGTAAAGCACCTCGATGAAAATTTTGCCGCCGCAAAGAAAGCACTGAAAGACTTCCCGGACGAAAGGCTATCGGAGATGTTCTATTTAAAAAGCAATGGCGAGACTCTAATGAGTATGTCGAAGCTCGATACGGTAAGTTCGTCAATTAATCATCTTGCTCATCACCGCGGTCAATTAACGGTTTACATGCGGCTTAACAACATTCCGGTACCGTCTATTTACGGTCCTTCGGCAGATGACAGAGGTTTTTAATTACCGGGCAAAGCAGCGCTATGCACTTATCGTTTTGCTTAAGTAAAGAGAGATGATTTTGATCGTTAACATTACTGATGCTTCCGTCAAAAGGGATAGCGCTTTCATCCTAAAAAACATTAACTGGACTGTAAAACCCGGCGAGCATTGGGCTATAATCGGGTTGAACGGCTCTGGTAAAACATCGCTTCTAAAATTAATTAATGGATATATTTTCCCATCTACCGGGGAAGTAACCGTCCTCGGTAAGAAATTCGGAGAATATGATTTTCGCGAATTAAGAAAATCAATCGGGTGGGTCAGTTCATCTTTGCAGGAAGTTCTTTATGCAAACGAGACGGTTGAAGAGGTTGTAATCAGCGGGACGTATGCAAGTATCGGACTTTATGAAAAGCCGGATGATGAAGATTATGATAAAGCCGGCGATTTGATTGAACAGTTCGACTGTGCGGACTTAAGAAAGCAAAGGTACTTTACATTATCGCAAGGCGAAAAACAGAAAGTTGTTCTTGCAAGAGCCTTGATGAGTTCGCCGAAACTATTAATACTTGATGAGCCTTGTACCGGTCTTGATATTTTTGCACGTGAGAAATTTTTATCGCTCATTGAAGATTTGGGAAGTATGCCCGACTCACCTTCAATGCTCTATGTATCTCATCATATTGAAGAAATACTGCCGGTGTTTACTCATGCACTTTTGTTGAAAACCGGCAGAGTGCATTCCGCGGGAATTAAAGAAGATGTCTTGACCGAAAGCGGCTTAATAGAATTCTTTGACAAGAAAGTTCAAGTTGCCGTAAAGGATGGAAGGATGTGGATTCATACAGGCGGGCTTTAAAATAGACGGGTTTGTTGTAATCATCTCAAAGTTGAATTAGTTTTACATTCATAATTCTAAAATTCCGGGGGATCAAGCATAATTAATTTTTAACAATAAACCTGAGGTTATAATGGAGAACGGTAAAAAAATCTTTTGGGAGCTTTTCTTAATTGCGTTAATGTGTTCGATTCTATTCAATAATGAAACTAAGGCACAGGACTATAATAATTCTGCAAACCGCGATTCAATTATAAGCGCAGCAAGAGAAATGATAAGCAAATTAACTTACTGCGCCTTAATAAGCATGGATACAAACAGCGGTATAAGCGTAAGAACTATGAATCCCTTCCCGCCTGATGAGGATATGATCGTCTGGATGGCAACAAATAAGCATACAAGAAAATACTTTGAACTGCTAAAGAACCCCGTGGTTACTCTTTATTATGCCGACCACAGCAAAGTAGACGGCTACGTTGCAATAAAAGGCAAAGCCGTTTTAGTTGACGACATGGCAACCAAGCTTAAGATGAAAAGAGAGTATTGGAACCAGGCTTTTCCGGATTTTAATGATTTGATCTTAATAAAAGTGGTTCCTCAAAGGTTGGAAATAATTTATTACAAGCATAAGTTATACAACGCAAACGTTACCTGGGATCCTCCGGCGGCTATTTTCTGAACCGGCTGTAAAAAAGAAATCGTCCTGATATTCTGAATACAAAATCTGAAAATTGAGTCTTAGATTTTAGTGCCGGTAATATTATCCTTTGCGTCAGATCAATTTGTTTTGCCTTTTATATTTTTATTATAGACAAATTCAATTGCAGAGTAGCCGCAGCAGATAAGTATTAAAATGCTGACGGAAAATAAATGCCGCACTGTAGGAAGAAATGATGACGAGCAATGCCCAACAAGAATATTTTATATAAGTCTTTAATAACACGGATACTTAAAGGCGAAGGCAAATCTACAGTTGAAGAGCGTTGTGCCGTATTTAATATCTCAGGATTGAATGAGCCGATGAAATCATTAATAAACAAGGTTGCTTTCCATCCTGTTACGATAGTTGATGAAGACATTCAAGCGGTAATTTTTTCCGGCTATAGCGAAGAAGAGGTTTTTGAGCTTATCATATGCTGTGCAGCCGGTCAGGCTGCTCGTCAGTACGAAGCTGCGCTTGATGCGTTGTCAAAGGCTGTGCGGAAGGAGAGTGGGGGAGGAAGTGCGTCTTAAAATTCTTAACAGCGGTTACAGCTTAAGCAGCAAAATCCTCTTCGGAATTATTCGAATCTTTTCAGGTTACCCGCTCCCTGATGCCGCGAAATTTATATTTTATAAACCTGATTTCTATGGCAGGCAGATGAAGCGGTTTACACATGAGGCTATGCGCGGAAATTCCGTTTGGACTGTCGCCGAGAGAGAACTGATGGCAGCCTTTGTTTCTAAGCAGAATGAATGCACATTTTGTATTGGTGCACATACGGCAACATCGGCAAGCGCGTTCAACAATAAGGAAAAAGTTGATGCCGTCATTTCCAATCTCGAAACGGCACCCGTCGAAGAACCGCTAAAGGCGACTTTAGGAA
>JBJKRP010000374.1:0-8007 GCA_046704565.1 Ignavibacteriaceae bacterium
GAAATATCTTTTTTCCCGATCTTAGCCGGAAACATAATATTATTATTCGGAACCTTTTATTGTTTATTTAAAGGCAGCAGGAATGCCAGGATTTATTTAATTGGCGTAATAATCTTCCTCGCAGGTTTTTTCCTTGATCATTTAAATTATATGGAATTTGTTCACGGCTCTTTTTGGGATGAGCTGACATTGCAGATTGGAGTAATTGGAGTATTCCTTGAAATGACATTCCTTTCCTTCGCGCTCGGCAACAGGATAAATACAATTAAGCGCGACGAGGAAAGGGAGAAAGCGCTGATCAGGAGCAGGATTGCAAGCGACCTGCACGATGAGATAGGCAGCAACCTGAGCAGCATATCATTATCAAGCCAGATGATTAAAAAAAATGTTCATCTTGAAGCCGGTGAGAAGATGCAGCTTGAAGACATTACCGAAACAGCAAAGGAAACTGCTGATTCAATCCGGGATATTATCTGGTTTATCGATCCCGAGCATGATAAAAACGAGGACATAATCTTAAAGATGCAAAGCCTGGCTTCAAAGCTTCTTCAGGATAAAAAATACACATTTAAGACAAGCGGGAATAAAATAAAGATTACAGGCGGTCTCCAGTTCCGGCGGAACCTCTTTTTGATTTTCAAAGAGATACTTAATAATATTGCAAGGCATTCGCATGCGGAACATGTCGATATAAATGTAAAAAACAAACCCGGAATATTGAAGCTTAATATTACCGACGACGGGAATGGCTTCGATGTGGATAAAGCAGAATACGGCTACGGGATAAAAAATATAAAGAACAGGCTGAAAGAGATGAACGGAAAGCTTAATCTTGTAAGCGAGCCCGGAAAAGGTACAAAAGTTGAAATGACGTTTTTACCAGGCAAACGGATGAAATAAAATTTAATATACCACGAATGTGGTATGTAATAAATTATAATAACGTATTATTATAAAAGCTACAAAAAACAATTATACTTTGATAGATGAATAATAAAGAAAAGAGCAGGGAAGATATTTCTGTCTGGATAGTGGAGGACAATGTTCACTTCCGGCAGTCTATGCACAGTCTGATAAACCAATATGACGGATTTAAGTGCGGCTTTGTTTTTGATTCATGCGAGGATGCCCTGAAGATATTGGAAGAAACTGCAGAGCCGCCCGAAGTAATACTGCTGGACATCGGCTTAAAAGGGATGAGCGGGATAGACGGGATAAAAATATTTAAAGAGATAAGTCCTGCAACCCACATAATAATGCTTACTATTTATGACGATAAGAGCTCCGTGTTCGAAGCATTATGTGCGGGAGCTTCCGGTTATCTGTTAAAGGACTCATCGCCTGAGAGTGTAATTGAGGCGATAAAAGAAGTGCTTGGCGGTGGCGCTCCGATGAACATGCACATAGCTAAAAAAGTGATAGAAATGTTCAAGCAGTTTAATCCGCCGAAGGGCGACTACGGCTTAACAGGGAGGGAGAAGGAAATTTTAAACCTGCTTGTAAGCGGGCTGAATAAAAAACAGATTGCCGAAAAATTATTTGTCAGCTTCCATACAATAAACACACATATAAAAAACATTTACTCAAAGCTCCAGGTTAAAACGCGCGGAGGCTTGGTTGCCAAGGCGTTCAGGGAGAAGTTAATCTAACAAATTCAGAATTTCAGATTCCAAACAACAAAATCCAAACAAGAAATTCCAAATAGCAAATAACAAATTCCAAAGTACAAACAACAAATTCCAAAGTACAAACAACAAATTCCAAATAACAAATCTCAAATTACATGGATTAAAATTAGGTTGGCTAAATTGGGATTTGATAATTGTTTTTTGGTACTTATAAAAATACCACGTTTGCGTTATTGTGCCGCTAAATGAACAGGCTTAGTTTTCATTAGTTTCTTTTTGTATAAGAAATAATGAAAGGTATAAGAATGAAAAGAATATTACTGCTTTTATTTTTATGTGCGCCCGGTACTTTAATATTTCCCCAGGCGTTCTGTTATTATTTTAGTCCCATGGATACAACAATCAATGCGGGCGATACGCTTACGGTGTACGGCAGATTAGATGTAAGCGGGATACCTTCAGCATACGGCATAACGGATACAAACTATACGGCAAAGCTCCTGATTAGTAAAGCGACTTCGGACTTTCAAAGCTCTGATCCGCGCATAAACCCCACATATAAGATCGACGCCTCGCTTGACGGTTATGTAAACGGTGCAGGACAATATGAAGCAGTCATAGGCAGCATTCCGCCCGGCAGTTATAATTTTTGTTACGGATATTACCTTCACGATACCCTCTACTGGTTCAGCGGGGCAGATTTAAATACCGGTTTAATACACTTCGGACAATTAAATGTAAACCAGGCTACTGGAATCGAAGCCGGAAATCAAACAGCCGCAGAATATCAGTTATATCAGAATTACCCGAACCCGTTCAATCCTGCCACTATGATCAGGTTCGCCGTTCCCAAGGAGAGTCACGTAATACTGAATATTTACAACACACTCGGTCAAAAGCTGGAGACGCTGTTCGATAAAGAAATGAAAGCGGGAGTTGTCAATGTCAGCTTTGACGGCTCAAGCTTAAGCAGCGGAGTTTATTTCTACAAGCTAACCGCGGGCAGTTTTGTACGGATAAGAAAAATGCTGCTTCTTAAATAGCATAATATGATACTACCTGTCAATAATAAAAAAAACAGCGGCTCGGATGTTTAACATTAGAAGAACTACTTTTAAAGATATTCTAACGGATTTATTGCTTAAGCCTGCAGCATCGGGACCGGCTTCTTCTTTGTTATTATCACTTCAAGGTATTTATCATATATTATAGGGAACACAAAACGCTGGAAAACAGACAGCCGGGATATAATATTATCGTTTGTGGGTTTTATTCTTATGTTCCTTATCAGCTTTCTGCAGAATCTACAGGAACTGTACCAGGAGAAAACAATTGAGCATAAGAACGGGCGTCAATACCCGGAGGCAAATGAGCGGTAAATCCGCCCGGTGGTATTGAATTCAGCGGAAGAATTAAAAAAGAGCACAAAAATAAGCCTATTGAATATTTAAATAAAAAAAATTAAAATTGTACCCGGAATGAA
Source organism: Ignavibacteriaceae bacterium (assembly GCA_046704565.1). Classification (GTDB taxonomy): domain Bacteria; phylum Bacteroidota; class Ignavibacteria; order Ignavibacteriales; family Ignavibacteriaceae; genus FEN-1297. The sequence goes on from JBJKRP010000374.1 coordinate 3,112, forward strand.
AAAAGGATATGGTTACTAATCCAGATGATTAATATTGTATAGAGCTAATGAACGATTGATACGGTACGGATTAAAATATTATACCAATAGAGTGATGGCAGGGAAGGGGATTAGTCTACGTCTACATTCAGTTTTATCGGAGAAAGAAATATAGGAAAGAAGCAATCCTTCCGGCAGGTTGTTAATTATTATTTAACGTAAAAACAGAAGAAATAATTTTTAAAAGACCGGTGTTTTGATTAAGTTATATAACAAGTTTAACCAAAACTTTAGCTTAGAACAAAAGATGTGAGAAAAATAAGTCCGTTTATCCTTTAAGCAGGGCAGGATGCGGCTTAGCTGCCTGTAGGTGTTACCGGTGGGAACAGGCATGCTTGATAAACGGCTTAGAGGGCAGCCGGTAAAAAGGTAAAAATTATTTTCCGAAGTATCCCGTTTTTCTCCTATATATTAATCTTGAATAAAAAAAGTAATGTGACTTACCGGGCGAAGCTGTACCCGGACCATGAGAAGAGGCTGCAAAGACAACCTGCTTCGTTAAATATTCCTTCCTCATTATAATTTCTGCTAATAAGCCGGCACCGGGTCAGAGAACTGTTCATGACAATGAGACACATAGGTTCAGACTTCTCCGGTATGATAGAAAAAAATATTCATTTTAAAATAATTTATATTAATTTTTAAGGGATAAATGAAGCGAAAACTACCGGGGGAGGTATTTTCAGCTTCGGAACAGAAACAAAATAAATATTTCTAAGGCTATGGAATTACTAAAAAGAATCGAGAGCAAGTCGGCGGTAGTCGGCGTTATAGGTTTGGGCTATGTAGGACTCCCGCTTTGCCTGGAGTTTGCGGGAAAAGGATTTAAAGTAACCGGTTTTGATATAGATGAAAGGAAAATCCCTGTACTTAACAGCGGCAGAAGCTATATCAAGCATATAAAAGAAGACAGAATTAAGAAAGCTGTTGAAAGTAAGAAGTTTGAAGCTACCTCGGACTTTTCGAGGCTTACCGAATGCGACGCAATAATAATTTGCGTGCCTACTCCGCTTGATGAGCATAAGGAGCCTGACCTTACTTTTATAATTAACTCGGGTAAGGTAGTAGCGCAGTACCTTAGAAAGGGACAGCTTGTGGTACTGGAGTCGTCTACTTATCCCGGTACAACAGAAGAGATACTGCTTCCGATGTTAGAGCAGGCAGGTAGTCTGTTCTTTGTAGTAGGTAGTGAGTTGGAAAGCCGACAACCGACAACCGACAACCGACAAACCACCTACAAAGTAGGTAAAGATTTTTATTTAGCGTTCAGCCCGGAAAGGGAAGACCCGAATAACCCGGATTTTAATACTTCGACAATACCGAAGGTAATTGGCGGAATGACGCCCGCGTGTCTTAAGGCGGCAAAAGCTCTGTATGATAATGTAATAGTAAGAACAGTACCTGTATCTTCGCCAAAGGCAGCGGAAGCAACGAAGCTGCTCGAGAATATCTACCGTTCAATTAATATCGCTCTTATGAACGAGCTGAAGATGGTGTTTGACCGGATGGATATTGATGTGTGGGAAGTAATCGAAGCGGCAAAGACAAAGCCGTTCGGGTTCCATGCGTTCTATCCCGGACCCGGTTTGGGAGGACACTGCATCCCTATCGATCCTTTCTACCTTACCTGGAAGGCTAAAGAGTACGACATTAACACCCGCTTTATAGAGCTTGCGGGAGAGATAAATACATCCATGCCGTATTACGTAGTTGAGAAGACGATGGAAGCGCTTAACGGGTTTAAGAAGTCGCTTAACGGTGCCAAGGTACTGATCCTCGGCGCGTCCTACAAAAAAGATATTGACGATATGAGAGAATCGCCTACGCTTAAGCTCATTGAGATTTTAAGAGAGAGAGGAGCGGAGGTAGACTATAACGATCCTTACATTCCAAAGCTGCCGCCGACGAGGAAGTACCGGTACGATATGAGCTCCGTGGAGCTTACAGAAGAGAACCTGGCAAAGTATGATGTCGTACTGCTCAGTACCGACCATACTTACTACAAGGAACAAGCAAAGTTTATAATCGAACACTCAGGGCTGATTATAGATACAAGGAATGTATTTAAGATAAGAGGTATAAAGGAAGGGAATGTATTTAAGGCGTAACTGGAATTGTCATTGGTCAGTTGTCATTTTGAAGCGACCTATACCTTATACCTTTAACATGTCATTATTCATTCGGTCGTCACTCAATCGTCATTAGTTGAAAGCATAGCGCATAGGTTGTAAATAGACATCAATCATTCGGCTATCAATTAATGGTCATTGATCATTCGATGGAATGAAAAGAACAAGCTAAGACATGAATTGAGAAAATGTGCACATACACTGCTCTCCGAAGGAATCCCTTCGGGACTTTGGACAATAACCAGGTAGATTATAATAGAAAAGATTCCGAGCTTGTTGTGAGACGTTATTTTACTATTAACATGAGCTGCTGCGCGGAGCTTAAAGCAAATATGTAAATTGCAAAATCGAATGAAAATAGTAATAAAGCATTCTGATTTACACCCGCATATAAAAGCTAGGATGGAACAAAGAGGTATTTCTTTAGCTGAAATTGAAAAGACAGTGAACGAGGGAAAGGATGCGGGTGATGCAAAGGAAGGAACATTTGGCAAAGTGCTTGTTTTTCAGTATAATGATGATTGGGAAGGAAACTTTTTCCCGGAGAAGGAAGTAAGTGTTTATTATAAAATTAAGAATGATAATCTTGTCTTATTAACTACCAAAGCCAGATATGGTAAAGATTTTTAACGAGAGGCGATTAGGATGAAAATTGAATATGATCCTGATAGAGATTTATTGTATCTGCTGTTTTCAGGTGAACACAAAAAGTCAGCAGAGACTAAGACTATTAAGCCGGGAGTGCTTGCAGATTTTGATAAGGATGGCAAGCTTATCGGAATAGAGGTTATTGATGCAAGTGAAATTATCGATAAGCGAATAGAGTTTGAACTGCCCAAAACAGTTACAGTCTAATTAAGCACTCAATTGTAGAAAAGAATAAATATCCTCTTCTTAAGGACCAGCTTTAGCAGCAATGCAGACCACGTGCGTTAAAACTCCTGAACTATCGCAAAAGTATTAGTGTAGGAGCATTACTCACGCACAATTGGAATATAATCGTAGCACAGATTACTAACTTGCCAGAGGCAGCTTGCTATATTGCAGTTAGGTAAATAAAAATGGCTATACTGTAAAATAGTGGATGATTTATTAAAATATGTTGTTAAACAAAATTATTCATTCACTATAAGGACAGCATAGCCATGAAAAGATATTATAAAAATAAGGAAATTGATTCCAAGACAGAAATAGTGACAGCAGATATAGGTAAAACAAATCACTATGGATATATAAAATGTACAACAAGCGAAGAGAAAACATTCAAAATTCCAAATGACAAAGAAGGATTTGACAAGATGTGGAAAAAAGTAGAAGAATTTAAGAAGTCAAATAATCTTGAAAAAGTAGTATTCGGATTTGAGTCTACCGGAAGTTATGGAGAGCCGTTGAAGTTATACATGCAGCAGAAAGGCGCAATATTAATACAAGTCAATCCGATGCATACTAAGCGATTAAAGGAACTATCAGATAATTCTCCTAACAAAACTGATCAAAAAGATCCACGAGTCATAGCAGACATTTTAATGCTGGGACATGGACTGACAACGGTAATACCGGAGAAAAAGATAGCTGATTTAAGAGAACTAGTACAAAGCCGTGAAAATAGAATGGAAGACATTAACCGGGCTAAAAATCGAATGGAAGCTATGCTGGCAAAACACTTCCCGGAGTTTTTACAAATAATGGGCTTAAGAACTAAAACGAGCATGTATCTGTTAAAGCATTATCCGACAGCCAGAGCCATTGGTAAGATAAGAATAAACAAGTTAGCCTGGAAGGTATATAAAATAAGCCGGTCGCAGATAAGATATTCAAAAGTATTAAAACTGCATAAGGCAGCAATAAATTCAATAGGCATAAAAGAAGGGCAAGATGCATATAAGGCAGAAGTCAAAAGGCAGCTTGAACAGATTAAGCTTCTGGAGAATCAATTGAAAGAAATAGAAAAACAGATAGAGAAAATAGTTGAGCAATTGCCTGAAAGCAGGATATTACAGTCAGTAAAGGGAATTGGAATGATAACAGCAGCTTATCTGATCTCAGAAATAGTTGACTTTAAGGCTTATGCAGTAGAGAAAGAGATTGAGAAGTTTGCAGGACTTAACCTTTATGAAATCTCTTCAGGCAAACATAAAGGCCAGCGTCAACTGTCCAAAAGAGGAAGAACATTGTTAAGGAAAGTCTTATATATGGTGGTATTGAATATGATTAAAGAAAGCGGAATTTATTATAATGATTATCAGGGTTATATCCATAGAGGTGTAAAGAAAGTAGAAGCAATAGTAATAATAATGAAGAGGCTGCTGCGAACGATATATGCACTGGTAAAAAAAGATGAAGAGTATAAAGAAAACTACAAGGCGGCAGCTTAGGAAACAATAAGTAATTGGATGTAAATAAATATATAACTATGAGCATACAGGGAGACTTCCTAACTTGCCATCAAGGCCGAATTAGGACCTTCTGGGGCAGCATTATGAAGCTCCCTGTAAGGCATCTTAAGCTTCAATAAAGCAAGATCAAGGCTCTCCAGGTAGAGACCTTCAAAATATCAGGATTAGGCAAAAGATTGCGTGCTCTTACATCTTTCTATTTATAAAAGAAAAAAGTAGCAAAAAAGAAAAGTACTCTACGGTGATATTGACTTTAATAAATCAGGGCAGATTGGGACAGGATAACGAGCACCTGAGTTTGTGGCAGTATGATACCTCAGGCGCATCGGCAA
>JBJKRP010000375.1:0-4672 GCA_046704565.1 Ignavibacteriaceae bacterium
AACCAGTATAGCTGAATCGGCAAATGCGATGGTTTTAATATTATTATTTATCAAATTATTGCTAATATCTATCCAGTTTTGTCCTTCATCGGATGAAACAAATATACCTTTCTCTGTGCCGGCATAAATTTTATTGTCCTGCACCCCTACAACACTTATACGTGAATTTAATGGGAGACCATTTGTAAATACCGACCATGAGCTACCGTTATCTTTAGAAATATATATTTTGCCAAAAGTTCCAGCAATAATTTTGTCCAGTTCCACAGCAATAGAAGTTACCCACAATTGCGGAAGAATTAGCTGCCATGTATTGCCGTTATCGGTAGATAAGTTAATACCATCTTGGGTAGCTGCATAAATATTTGAATTATTTATCTTAAAATCTTCTATGTATAAAGAACTTAAACCGGAATTCTTTTTATTCCAGGTATTCCCCTCATCAGACGAAAGGAAAATGCCCTCTCCATAAGTCCCGCAAAAAATGTTTTCACCTTCTACTGCTAGCTTTGAAACCGATGCTGGGAGACCTCCATCATTTATTTGTTCCCATTCCCCGTTGTAAATACCGGGCTTAGAAAAAATTCCCGAATAGTTACAACCCGCGAATATCTTCGAATCTTTAAAAACGATAGTACTGACATCTTTTGCCGACATATTGCCGCTAATATTAGCCCAGCTATTTCCGTCCGATGATACATATATTATCTTACCAATGTCGCCAAAACCACCGGCAACAATAATTGAATCGTGTGTAGAAAGAACTCTTATTTGAGTTATGCCGGGTCCATTAGAAAGTAACCATGATTGCCCATTATTATCGGAGGTATAAAAAGCACCGTTAAAAGATGCAGCGAGGACCCTGTTGCCCAAAACTCCTAAAGCAGAAATATCTGCCGATGTTAAACCGATATTAACCTGAAACCATGAACTCCCGTTATCTGTGGATTTGAATATTCCACCTCCCCACGTACCGGCATAAAAATCGTTTCCTTTTAAAATTAGAGTGTTTACGGATAAAAATGATAACCCTGAATTGGATGCGGTCCAATTATTCCCTCGATTCGAGGAAGAATAACTTCCCTCATTTGTAGCTGCGAATAGATAACCATTTTTTTCAACAATTGTATTCACAATGCCAGTTTCCAATCCAGTACTTTTACGTACCCAGGTTGAACCGTTATTTGAAGAATAATAAATACTGCCGCAAGCTGCAGCGAAGATGTCAGCGCCGCTTACATGCATCGCGGTTACATTTCTGCATCCGATATCTATGCTTACATCCAGCCAATTAGAGCCATTGTTTGTTGAAAAGCATACTCCGCCCCCGTCAAAACCAGCAAAAATATAATCTTCTCTTAAAGCCAGGCAAGTTACCTTACCACCACCTAGTCCGCTTGTTTGAGTCCATTGTGCAGATACGTTATCTAAAAGAATTAGCGAAAATGCGAGCGTTATAAAAGGAGTAAAATAGTTTTTCATTGCAACACCTCTTTGTTCTATAAATAATTCTTTCTAATTAAATCTTTAAGGCAATTTTATTTAAAATACTGTTTGGCGTTGTCAAAAAATTGTAAAAGACACGTAATAGTATTTGTATAACCGGATAACAGTTTTAGATGTTTCGTTCCTAAAGAGCTTTTATTCTCTTCCACCAAGATGCTCTTTCTTCCACAGCGGTATTAATATCCTGCTTCCGTAAAACGGTTCGCTTAAAATACGGTCGACCAGCATCGGCTGAGACTCTTCACCTTTCATCGTCCACTGGTTATAAAACCCCTGGGTCATAGCGATTACCGTTCTAAGCTGTCCCCGGGGTTCCGTTGGAACGGGAAAACAAATATTTGCCTGTTCGCCGTTGACTGTAACATAATAAGCAGAATCCGGTCGGGCGATTAATTCAGAGACGTCATTTTCTTTTTCATCTATTGCAGAGGAAGCAGCTACTTCATTAACCTTAACAGGAAGATCAACGGAGTAATCGGCAGCAATCTTATCAAGCCGCCACAGCCCGGTCCTAAACGAGGCTCTGATCTTTAGGGTATCATTACTAACGTCTGCAATATTCAGAATTGCGATTTGAGTTTTTTCAACGCCCGGTCCGACATCGGGAATAACTCCGCGTTCGCACCATGACGTTCCCGTCCAAACTGATAAATGCAGCATACCTTCCCTCATCAACCAGTTAACAAACTTCGCACGTTCTTTTGTATCCGAATCAAGCTTATTATACCAGCTCAATCTTTTGTCTCCTTGGAATGCAAATATTCTTTCCAATGCGAAATATGCCAATTCAGTGTTTAACCCGCTCACGATTATTTTAACCGAGCCTGCATGTTGCGGCTTGGGGAAAAGAGCAGTAACGTTATCTTCAAGATCATTGCTGCTGCTTACGTTAACATTGCTCAAATTACTTTCCCAATATTGACCGTCATTATCTTTAAGAATACCGGTAATATTATTTGCATTCTTATCAAAAACATAAAGAGGCAGTACCGGATATGATACGGTGTGGATATTACCTGCAAAATCCGGAATTATAGAAACGTTCGGTGAATGATCGACGACAAGCAGCTTTAATTGATTAACATATTCTGTTTCAAACCGGGCATTGACAAGATTGATTTTGTAACAACCATTCACTGGCTTAATATGGCTAAGGACATCATAGGATTTTCTTTCAATACCTTTGAAGACCGCCCCTGCAAAAGTCTCAGACTCAAGCTTATAGCCTGAATCTCCTAAAGTATAAATAAGAGGACAGGAGAACGATCCCCCCTGAGGAGGCGGAGGCGGGGGTGGAGATGGCTTAATGGTTTCAGTTTGCGGCGGTATTAGCACTGCAGCTAATATAGCGGCAGTTCCTAATAAACCTCCGGTAAGTAGTAATGTTCTTCCGACATTCAGTTTATCCACTTCAAAATACAATATATGTGAGACCGGAACTTTCAGGTAGGCGGCTTTAAGAGTGCCGTCTTCAGTAATCTTTCCCGCAGGTCCGAAAAGTGTATCATTTACAATTTTACACTTATTTTTTGGCAGCTGGTAGCGACCGATTGAATAATCGTCTTCAATTATCTCTACCGTTATACTTTTACAATCCAACGCAGTTTCAGCCTGATCGCTGTTAAGCTTTAGTGAATCATAACATCCCATCAACAGAAATAAAGTTGAAGACAGGGCAGAGAGAAGAAAATACTTAAACATACTAACCTCCTAATTAAACAAGTTTAAACGTCTTTGCAGGAACAAAAGATCAAAGAAGAATTTCTTCCTCCAAAGCTGCAATTATTATTCATAACGTTCCGGACTTCTTTGGGAACCCCTTCAACAGGAAGTAATTTAATTTTGCATTCTGGATCAGGATCCCGTAAGGAAATATTTCCCGGAACAAACTGATTTTTTATAGCAAGTATAGAAATTACGCTTTCCATAGCTCCGCATGCACCAAGCATATGACCAGTAATCGATTTTGTTGAGCTTACCAGCAGACTGTCTTCATCTTCACGGAATACCGTAATTATCGCCTTCGCTTCTACGGCATCATTCATTTTAGTAGCTGTTCCGTGAGCATTCAAATATTGGATATCAGACGGCAGGAGCCGGGCTTCCGCGAGAGCAGACCTCATTGCCTGAGCTATATAGACGCCATTTGAATTTTGTGAAGTGGGATGATACGCATCTGAGGTTTCACCAAAGCCGGCGACTTCTGCATATATATTTGCACCGCGTTTTAAAGCATGCTCAAGTGATTCAAGAAAAAGGAAAGCGGCTCCTTCGCTCAATACGAAACCATCGCGATTAATATCGAATGGTTTGACCGCCGAAATGGGTTCTTCGTTTTTTGACGAGAGTAACCGTGCGCTGCAGAATGCAGCTATTATCTCTCGAGATATGGGAGCTTCGGCACCACCGGCGAGCGCTGCATCTAAAATGCCGTACTTAATTTGACGGAAGGCATTGCCGATTGCACATGCCGAAGACACACTTCCCTCGGATACTGTTGTGGATGGTCCATGAATTCCCAAAATCATTGAAATAAAACCGGAACCGGCTCCCATCATGCTGCTTATTAAAATGTAAGGATGCATTCCGCCGCATTCGTTTGTAATATAAGCACGATGACAATTCAGAGTGCCTGCCAGCGGTCCAAGTGAAGTGCCTTCAAAAACTCCGATATGTTCGTTCCTAATTGACGGTGATACAATTCCGGCATCTTGATATGCGAGAACAGCGCTTGATACAGAAAGCTGAGCGTACCTGTCCATCCTTTTAGCCCGCCGCTGCTCGATAAAATTTAACGGATCAAAAGATTTAAGCTCGCTTCCGATTTGTGAAGGCAGACCGTCCGTATTTATCGTTTTTAATTTTTCAATAAATGGTTTACCTTGTTTGAAATGGCTCCAAAAGGATTCGTAATCCATATCTTTCGATGCAAGAACCCCGATACCTGTAACCACAACTCTTCGTTCCATATTCTTTCTTATTGACTTTAATTTAAAGTTTTAAAAACGCTATGCATTTTTAAATTGCTAACACTAAATTCAGATTTTAAATGATGGGAGTCGTCATGAAAATGTAAAAGAGTTGTAGATATATAATCATTAAAAAACTTGTCCGAAATTGAAATATACTCCCGTGATCTCTCTTCCAAATCCAACATCAAGTCTGA
>JBJKRP010000376.1:0-5756 GCA_046704565.1 Ignavibacteriaceae bacterium
GCGAGCCCGTGTCTCCCGAAAATGGTATCCTGTGGATCAGCTTTGATTTTCTATCAGCCATCTGCATTCCCTTTATGATCGTCTCATTTATCCAGTCCTCCCTCTGCTGCGGGGTCATCCCTCCCATACCCTCGCCGAGCGTAAGACCGAACCCGGTTAGATCGGGATATTCATCCAGTACCTGCGTAACACATTCGCGCGTGTAGCGCTTTATAATTTCCGAGGTATCGCCTTTCACGAAAAAATCATGCTGCAGGTTGTACATCTCAACGTTATGCGCCCTTGCAAACTGCGGCGTTACAAAAATGTTGAACGGAATAAGATAAACCTCTATCCCCCTCTCCTTAGCCATCTTGAAGATTCCGTGGAATAAGGCTTTCCATTCTTTCATCTGTTTATCGTTCCAGGGACTTGCCTCCGGGAAGTCCTTTGGCTTTATTAAGAATGTGTAAGGGTGCAGGTTCCAAAGCGTAAGTACGTTGAACCTGTCCCGGCTCATCATATCAAGAAAGGATTTCCAGTAATTTAAATCCTTGCATGTCTTGCTGTGAAGTGAAAGCGCATAGCTGTGCCGGTATGTATCCCACGGCAGGTCAAACTTGATCGCTCTGAAAGGCAGCCGCGGCGATTCTTGCTTTGCAGTTATGTCTTTAAGCCTTATCTTGTTCCCTAAATCTTCGGCAACCGAATTACAGCCGTAGATTACTCCTCTTCCGTCCCCGCCTTTGATCGTAATGTCTTTTCCGTTTGGAATAATCTCGAATGCGCCGGTGCCCAAACTCTGTGGATCAGCTTTTATGGTAATCATAAAGTCGGACTTACCCTTTACAAGCGAGTACCCCTGGTACATTAAAGCCTTCTCCAAAACACCGGCTCCATATTTTGCTTGAACGGAATTATCTTCGAGCCTCAACTTTACTCTTTGCGCGAAGGTGCAGCTAATTACTATAAGGAAGAAAGGCAAAAGACAGAAAAATATTCTCTTCATAATTCGAACCTATTGATGAAATTTCCTGCTTAAATATAGCTATTAAATTAAGCCGCACAAAAAAATTATTTCTTCTCAAAACATAAGTTTGAAATTATATTATTAAGAGTTACCCCAAAAATTAATTCAACCTCTCATCCAGCCTGTCGAATCATTGTCGCAGTGTCCGAGCTTGTCGAGAACACCATTTTACTGCAGCGGTGGCTGAGCTGTTTGGTGAGCTGATAGATTGAGCTTGTCGAAATCCAGTCGAACCACTGCCGAAGCCACCATTTTACCATCGCGGTGTCCGAGCTTGCCGAGGACACCGACTTTCGAAGATCGCCTTATCCGAGCCTGCTTGCCTCGTCATCTCAGTTTTGCTGAGATGACGGGTCGAAGCCACCATTTTACTATCGCGGTGTCCGAGCTTGCCGAGGACACCGTCATCCCGACAATCTCTTCAAAACTTCTGCATGATCTCCGCTTCCCTCCTAAGATCTTCAGCAACAAAAAAAATTTCTCAAATATTTTACCTATTTTCAACAGGCTCATTTTTCAATATAAACAAACTAAGCTCTCGTAATTATGGAAAGCACATTAACCCGCAAACGCTGGTACAGGATTATTCCAATCGTTTTTATCACCTACAGCCTTGCTTACCTTGACCGTGCTAATTTCGGGTTCGCCGCCGCCGGCGGTATGGCTAATGACCTTAACATTACTACCGCAGCCTCTTCTTTGCTCGCATCGCTCTTCTTCCTCGGCTATTTCTTCTTCCAGATTCCCGGGACAATTTATGCCGCAAACAAAAGTACCAAGCGATTAATATTCTGGTCGTTGATCTTTTGGGGCATGCTTGCATCTGCAACCGGCATAATAAGAAATTTATATCTTCTTTATGTTATAAGATTTTTACTCGGCGTGGTCGAGAGCGCCATATGGCCCTCGATGATAATATTATTGAGCAGGTGGTTTTTAAAGACCGAGCGCTCTAAAGCCAATGCATTTTTAACTCTTGGTAATCCGCTTACCGTATTATGGATGTCGATCCTGTCCGGCTATCTGGTAAGCTCTTTTAGCTGGCGTGGGATGTTCATACTCGAAGGCTTGCCTGCCGTAGTGTGGGCGTTCTTCTGGCGGCGCTTTGTTGATGATAAGCCTAAAGATGCACGCTGGATGACTCAGTCCGAAAAAGATAATTTTGACGGATTGCTTTTAAAAGAACAGAAAGACATTAAGCCAGTAAAGAACTATGCCGAGGCTTTCAGGTCGCCGGTCGTCATTCTTCTATGCTTTCAGTATGCATTCTGGAGTATCGGGATGTACGGCTTTGTAATGTGGCTTCCTTCTATGATTAAAGCGGCACCCAACATCAGCATAGTAGCGACAGGGTGGCTTGCGGCTGTACCTTATGTATTTGCGATTACCGGTCTCTTTACTGCTTCTTATTTTTCAGATAAGACGCTGAACCGGAAAGAGTTTGTCTGGACTTTTCTTTTATTGGCATCAGACTCTTTCTACTTTTCTTACTTAGTCGGAAGCGGTAACTTCTGGTTGTCTTTTGTACTGCTGGTTATTGCCGGTGCGTCGATATATGTCCCGTTTGGTCCGTTCATCGCTTTGCAGATAGAAGTCTTGCCGCAGAATGTAGCTCCCGGCGCTATTGCACTCATCAACAGCTTCGGCGCTTTAGGCGCTTTCCTCGGCTCTTACTTTGTCGGATACCTGGAAGGAATTACAAAAGGCTTCGGCGCCTCGTATGTTTTTATGGCTGGCTCTCTACTGTTATCATCCGCACTAACGGTCTTTGCAGTTAAGAGCTATGAAAGAAAGAAACTAAAAGCCCCCGGGTTAGGAAATGTCTCATGACTTTCAAGCTTTGCCCTCATCTATGATTTCAATAACCCGTTGTTCGAATTAAAACTTGAGACCGTTCGCATTGCGATCCCTTCGGGATAAAACGGTTGTTCTTTTGAAATTTTTCTTATTAACCCACGACTTAAGAGGCTGTGTGAATATTAAATATCAATAAATAAATATTCATTTTTTATTGAAACCCTACGTGGTTCGGGCATTTGGGAAAAATATTTAGTCTACAAACATTTTGGCTTAGCCATCACTATGTGAAACTCCTACGGAGTTAGCTTCATTTTCTTTTAGCTCCGGAGGAGCTATATATTTGTAGAAAAAGAAAACCAAAAGAACCGGAACTCCGTAGGAGTTCAATAATATTTTATATTAACCGGAATGGTAATATTCAATTTCGTAAATATTTATAAATCATTATCTAATTTTAACAACACCTCTTAATCCGTGGGTTAATAAAACAAAAGCTTATAATTTATAACCGTTTCAACGGTTTAAAAAATCCCAAAAGCATTTCGAACAACGGATTTCAATAATATTATCTACAACATAAAGTATGACCAGCCTCGTTTAGCTTAATTATAAGACGTTATAAATACGGATTTACTCTTTCTATCTTTCTACAACGGAAGTTAGGCTTAATAAAAAACCTTATTTGATGGTTCGACCTTAGTAATAAATAATAAATAAAAAACACGTTGACATTATTACATTATTTTTATGTATTAACCATCTTTCATAGGCTTCTCAGAATTGATCGCTTCGCAAAGTGTCATTTGATAAAATTTCATAAATGATTCATACTCTTCCGAGAAAGTAATCTTATGATGGTGCTTAGGCTGATTAAGTATATATTTACATACCTTATTGACATCGGCTTTCGATACTGAAAATGCAGCAGCAGAATCCTGCCATTTAAACTTACCTAAACACAATTTATTTTCATTTATAAAACGCTCTGAACTCTCGGCTATGATTGTAGACAAATATTCTTCAGATAACTTTGGCGAACGCGAGATAATGAAATGCATATGTTCCGGGTTGGCATAAATGGAATATAATCTGGAACTATTGTTATTCACTATACCCGTGATGTATTTTTCAATCCTTATTCTATTTACTTCATTAATGAGAGGGATTCGATTCATTGTTATAAAGATGAAATGTGTATATAGATTATTATATTCAATTTTCATGTTTTCTCCTTTCTTTCTTAGGATCAATAAATCTGTTCGTACAGTAATAATGTAATAAGGTTTTTGTTTCTGTTTGTAATACGATTGTTACTAAGCTGTATTCATTCGAATAAGGTCATTGCTTTCACAATGCTTAACTCTGTATTTCATATCTTAAAACCTTATTTAATTGAAGCAACCTTAGTAACACAAAATAAACCCAAACTCCTCAACCTTATTACCTTATATTATGTATAAACCTTCTATACCACCTCTCTTTTTGATAAGCACCAGACCTCATGGCTTCTTAGCCATACCCGCATTTATGATTTCAATGATTTTATCTGCATCGTATATACAGCCCGCTCATGCTTTGCAGGGCAGCCAAACAAGCTTGTTATCTTGATATAGAAAATGCTTCCTCTAAAGCTTCTTTCATAACTTTAACAGGAGCATCCATTCCAGTCCATAATTTGAAAGCGAAAGCACCCTGGTACACAAGCATTCCTAAGCCGTCAATTGTTGTTGCGCCTCTGCTTTTTGCTTCTTTCAGAAAGCTTGTGGTCGGCGCGGGTATAACATCGCAGACTACCATGCCTGACTTTATTGAATCGTAATTAATATTTGGCTTATTGCCGGTATCCGGGAACAATCCTATGGAAGTTGCATTAATTATAATTTCATTTTCATTTGAGATAGAGTAATTGCCGTCCCACTTAATAAACTCACACTTGATACCCGTTTTGCTTATCAATAGATCTCTCAGCTCAATCCCCCGCTCCGGCGAGCGGTTTATAATCGTTATTTTACCTGCACCGGCAAGAGCCAGCTCAACCGTAATAGACCGGGCTGCGCCGCCTGCGCCGAATATTACAACGCTTTTTCCTTCGGGATTAACCTGCTCATCTTTTGTAAGCGACCACATGAATCCTTTCCCATCCGTGTTCTCGCCGATCAATTTATTTTCTTTTCTTACTACCGTGTTTACTGCACCCATTAAAGCTGCATCAGGTTTAATTTCATCCAGATATTTTAAAACCTCCACTTTATGAGGAATGGTAAGATTTATTCCTCTCATATTTAAAGCCCTCATGCCGCTCATTGCGGCTTCCAGGTCTTTGGGAAAAACTTCTATTGTTAAATACCGCCATTTCAAATTCATCTCTGTGAATGCTGCCTGCTGCATTACTACTGTAGGGTTTTCGGATACCGGATGTCCAAATACTCCAACTAATTCTTCTTTAAAATTCTGCGCCATCGATACTATAACTCCTTCCGGCTCATCTTATTCCCATTGATATTGCATTCTGACAAATCTTCTTTGCAGGGAACTGTTATAAACCGCTTTCTTAAATAAGTAAAAAAATCAAATTAACTTCAGAACTATGATTGTTAAAAATAGATCAATATATCTGTTCGTACAATAATTATGT
The DNA here is from genome assembly GCA_046704565.1 of Ignavibacteriaceae bacterium. Taxonomy (GTDB): domain Bacteria; phylum Bacteroidota; class Ignavibacteria; order Ignavibacteriales; family Ignavibacteriaceae; genus FEN-1297. Next base: position 5,445 of record JBJKRP010000376.1, read on the forward strand.
AACTGAAGTTACGCAGTTCTTTTATTTAACTCTTTCAGAGTACTTAAAATACGTTCTGTTTCTATTGGTCGAAGCGTTGCCCGACCTTTAATATATGACGCTTTTGGCATAGCCATTCCTACGGAACTGCCTCAGCTTAAAGAATAATGTCTCTGAGAGGGACAAACATCTTAGGCGGGAAAATAAATTTACAATGTTTTAAGAACCCTGAAAGGGTTCAATATAGCTTATTGCGTAACTTCAGTAATGTAATAAGGTTATTGTTTCCGTTTGTATTACGCCTGTTACTAAGCCGGATTCATTCGAATAAGA
>JBJKRP010000377.1:0-4597 GCA_046704565.1 Ignavibacteriaceae bacterium
CTTCTCTGGGACCTGCATATCTCATATCAAGCGGATAGCCGCCGCAAAGGACAGAATCTTTTACAAAATAATTTTCAACTAAAACATCGATGCACTTGGCTCTTACTTCGGCAGGAATGTCTCCCGGTTTTAATTTTCCAACAAGCTGATGTATGTAAAGACCATCGCTCACTTCAAGTGCAATTTTTGCAAGGAACTCATGCGAGCGGTGCATCGGGTTGCGGAGCTGTAAAGCTGCAATTGTTCTCCAGCCTCTCTCTGCAAAAATTTTCCTGCTCTCTTCGGGTCTTTGATAGAGCCCCTTAAATTCTTCCGGGAAATAGCTTTCTGATAGAACTTTAACCGGACCGGCAATATTCCATTCTGCCTGCTGCATTACCATCTTAACTCCGGGATGCTCAGGGTCGTTAGTTGTAAACACCTGCTTGCATTCAAAGTCCTTATCTATCTTGTATTTCTCGGTTACTTTCATAGTAGCCATGGTTTCATCCGTCTCATTGCTTACCAAAGTTACTTCATCATTTAGCTTTAATGATTTTGCAACTTCGTCCGTTACCGACATGGTAATCGGAATGGGCCAGAACAAACCGTTAGACATTTTCATGTCCGTACAGACACCTTTCCAGTCATCGTGTCCCATAAATCCGTTTAGCGGAGTAAATCCCCCGATGCCGAGCATAATAAGGTCGCCCGTCTCGCGGCTGGAAATACAAAGCTTTTTCAGCTTTCCCGCCTTTTTTAATTCCTCTTCTTTCTCTTTCCCGCTTAGAAGAAGAATATTAAGTTTATCACTTCCATGAGGTTTAATTAAGACTGAACTGCTCATAACGTCTCCTCGAAATAAAATTATGTATAGAATTATAATCTAATAAAATCACGATAAAAACTTATGCCCAAGCCGAGGTAAAATCAATTTGATTATTCCTTTTGTAATCATTTTGTTGTTCATACCCGCTACATCCCTTTATAAGGATTGGCTCCGATACTTCGCATCTCTTCAACAAAGTCATTAAATATTTCCGGTATTTTATCATACTCATCAATTGAGAGCGTAAAAAGTTTTACTCTTTCCGGCTCCAGTACAAGTTGTTTCAGTTTCTCACGCACGTTTTCCATCCTCTTGTTTGCAAGTTCGCTTCCTTTTATGAAATGGCACTGGTAATCATCTCCGTATTTGCATCCGATCAATAGTATGCCGTCAAATCCTCTTGAGAGAGCATCGGCAATCCAGACCGTATTTACCGAACCAAGGCAGCGGACAGGCATTATCCTGACATTAGCATCATATTGAAGCCGGTTTCTGCCGGCAATATCAAGCGAGGGATAAGCATCGTTCTCGCAAAGGAAGGCAAGTACGCGCGGCTTGTCTTCATCTTCATCCGGTATTTCAATTGCCTTAATCATAGAAGAAATCATATTAATAGAATAATCTTTAAAAGAAATTATTCTTTCAGGACATGCACCGAGGCAGATACCACACCTGCGGCAGCGGTTTAAGTTCGGCAGCGGCGTACCTTTTACATCCTCATCAAGGGTACCGAACGGACATTCTTCCGTACATCTTTTACACTGCGTGCAGCGTTGCAGGAAGAACTCGGGATACGATTGATCGCCTGATCTAGGATGAACTGCCTTCCCATCCTTAATAGCATGTATAAGCTGAATTGCTTTTAAGGCAGCTCCGTATGCATCGGCTTTACTTGATGCAAGGTCCATCGGTGCTCTAACAGAACCAGCCGCATAAATTCCGGTTCGCCGGGTCTCATACGGAAAGCAAATGTAGTGGGAATCGGGAAAGCCGTATTTTAAGGTCGGCAAATCTGTCCCCTGCCTGTATGCTAAGTTTAATATCTTAGCTCCGGCTTCGGCAGATACAGCCGCTTTTCGCATAGCGATCACTTCTGACTTGCCGTCAACGGTCTTTCCTTCTTCAGTTGCCTGTTCGCTTCCGGACTCGATTTCTCCAACTAAAGTTGAAGGCACCATCCCGGTCGCAAGCACAACGATATCGGATTCTATCTGGATCATATCTCCCAAAAGAGAATTGTCAACATCGATAAGCATAGAACCGCTGCTTGACCGGCTAATGTTGACAACATCCCCTTTTGTTAAGAAAATGTTTCCCTCGGATTGAACTCTTTTATAAAACAACTCTTGCTGCGCAGGCATTCGAATATCCCGGTAAATTATATAGATAAAAGCATCAGGGAATTTCTCCCTAATGTATAACGCCTGCTTTAATGAATTTGCGCAGCACTCCGAAGAACAATACGGGAGATGCTTTTCATCTCGTGAGCCTGCACATTGGATAAAGGCAAAGCTCTTAACCGGGTTGCCTTGCAAAACATCCTTATCGCTGCCGGTATTCTTAAAGCTTTCCTCAAGCTGGGTGCTTGTAATTACTTTATCAAACTTTCCATATCCAAGATCGATAAGCTTATCCGGGTTATACGGCTTAGCGCCTGTTGTTTGAACTATCGCTCCTGCTGTAAAAGTCTCCCCGTCAGAAGCGTTAGTTCTAAGGGCAACGCTAAATTCTCCGGGCTCTCCAGAAATTCTCTCCACTGTGCAGGATTTTATTACTCGTATCTTTTTGTGAGATTCAACTTTAGAAATTAATTCTTCAATATTTGTAGGTTCGGGCTCATTAAATGGAGAATGAGTCGGGGCAATCTTAAATTGCTTCCCCAGCCAGCCGCCGAGCCGGTCTTCCTTTTCGACTAACACAACCTGAAAGCCTGCTTCGGCAGATGCCAGTGCCGCATTCAAGCCTGCCGAACCGCCGCCCACAACAAGAATAGTTTCATTAATCTCTTTCTTAAAAGGCTCCGGGGGCTCACAATTTCTTACCTTTGCAATAGACATCCGGAGATAATCTTCTGCGAGCATCTGAGTATCTTCGTCATTCGGCTTATGAGTCCATGCAACCTGTTCCCTCAGGTTTGTCCGCTCTACAAGGATCTTCGGATCAAACTTGAAAGTATCGGATAAGTATCTGAGTGAGCATGCGCTGATTATTACGCGGTTAAGCTGTTCGCTTTCAATGTCCTTCTTTATTGTCTCAATGCCTTCTTCACTGCATAACCAGGGATTGACTTTACATACCGGCACTTTATTTTCCTTAACGGCAACATCAATTAATTTTTCACAGTTGATACTTTCTCCAATACCGCAGCCTGAGCATAAATACACGCCAACTTTCGTTTCAATCGCCATAATTTTTAATTCCTCTTAATATTTTGAAAAGCTTTTAACACTGAGCCGGTCGCTTCACGCACAACCCCGGCAACGTCTTTCGGTTCCGTAATTACGCCGCATGCATATTCACCGGGATGTCTTGCCGCCGCATCTCCGCTGCAGTCAATAAACCCGTTTGTATCTTTCATTAACTTATCGACGGGCAGACTATTTGTTGAAGGCTTCATGCCGGTAGCCAAAACTACAAGGTCCACTTCATTCTTTAAAAGCTCACCTGTTAAAGAATCTTCAGCTTCCACAACAAGTTTACCGGAACTCTCGCTGCGGACTACGCTGCCGACTTTTCCGCGATGAAAGTGTACTTTGTCGTCGTCCTGCACACTCCTGTAAAAATCTTCAAGCAAGCCGTTCGAGCGGACATCAATATAATGGACATGAATTTCCGCATCCGGATTTTTTTCTCTAATGTATTTTGTCTGCTTCAGCGAAGCCATGCAGCAGACGGACGAACAGTACTCCAGATGATTTTCATCCCTGGAACCGGCACATTGAACAAAAACAACACTTTGCACTTTCTCTTTTGTCGAGGGTCTAAGTATCTCTCCCTTCGTAGGACCATCGGAAGCGGCTATCCGCTCCATCATTAAATTTGTAATTACATCTGGATATTTTCCGAATCCGAGCGCGTCCAGCTTCTGCGCATCGTATGGCTCCCAGCCTGCAGCCCATATGATTGAATTAACCTCTGCCGTAAAAACCCTTCCATTGTCGTCCAGATCTATTGCATCATACTTGCATGCATCAATACATTTGCTGCAGCTCTTACCTTCGCAGCTTGTCTTATCAATTATATATTTTTGAGGATACGCATTTTCATAAGGAAGATAAATGCTGGCTGTCTCATCCATATTTAGGTTAAATTCGTTCTTCCTTCTCCCCTGGCAAACCTTTACACACTCACCGCATGCGGTGCATTTATCGTTAACGTATCCCGGCTTCAAGTGTATGTTGACTTCGTGTCTGCCGGAAGCATTTAGAACGTTTGTGGAAACTTCTGCCATTGTAAATAATTTTATCAATGAGTTGGTGCGCAGTCTGCGGATATTTATCTCCAAGCCGCATGAAGGTGGACAGAGTTTAGGGAAATATTTACTAAACTGTGCAACCTTTCCGCCTACATAAGGCTTCTTCTCAACTAAAATTACGCTGAGCCCTGTTTCGGCAGCTTCAACAGCGGCTGTTAATCCTGCAATACCGGCACCGACAATAAGCAAGTCGGCGGATATTTTTTCTTGATTCATAACTTTTTCCATTTTAATTTTTTGAAAATTTCATATTTATTGAAGTTCGTAATATCCGGTATCTAATATTATTCATAGTATCCCATAATCGACTTAAT
>JBJKRP010000378.1:0-19649 GCA_046704565.1 Ignavibacteriaceae bacterium
TGCATATCCTGCAACGAGTGCTATAACGGGCTTTGGCATGCTTCTAATAAGCTTTTGAAGATCAAGTACATTTAATCTCGGAACGCCGTCTTTGCCGACGTATCCTTTGTCTCCGCGGATCCTTTGATCACCGCCGGAGCAGAAAGCATACTTGCCGTCTTTAGCAGGTCCGCTGCCGGTTAATAATACAACACCTACCGTTTGGTCTTCGCGTGCATCGGAAAATGCATCATACATTTCCTGTACTGTTTCCGGTCGGAAAGCATTCCTGACTTCTGGGCGGTTAATGGTGATCTTTGCAATCCCGTCCATCTTTTCATAAATAATATCGATATAGTCTTTAGCTTTTATCCAGTTATATTTCATAATACACCAGGGAATTATTTTAAGGCGTACAAAAGTATTAAAAAAATGATAAAGTTAGAATTCCCGGAGGAAGGTGTTTATCACACCGGCAAATTCGGCAGGCTTTTCCAGGTGGGTATTATGTCCCGCTTTTTTTATAACAATATGCTTTGCATCCGGAAATACATCAACCATTTCTGAGTTTATAGATGTAAACTTTGAATCCAGTTCGCCGGTAATTAAAAGAGTCTTACATTTTATTTTTTTGATTTGATCAAGAAGGAACGGCATTTTACCTGTGCCGAATCCACGCAGTGAATTTGCCAGACCGGTCTTGCTGTTTCTTAATTTTAATTTTCTTACTTCATCTAATTTTTCTTTAGGCAGATTTTTCTGCGATGCGAAGAGATCGACGTTCATCCAATATTCTACAAACTCTTCAATCGAATGAGATTCAACAAAATCTGCCAGTTCATTATCAAGTTTAACTCTCTCAGTCCGCTGCTTTTCTTTCTTTATCCCGGCAGAAGTGCTTTCAAGGATTAATCCCCTCAGCATTTCAGGATGATTAACGGCAAATGAAAGAGATGCTCTTCCTCCCATTGAGTAGCCGGCAAGAAATATTTTTTCTTCTGTAAAATGTTTTACAATCATACCAATCTGCTCAACTATTGAGCCGGCTGAATACAGAGAAATATTTTCAGGTGAGCTGCTTTTACCGTGTCCGATTAAATCAACAGCAGCTATATTAAAGCGTGAATCAATTGAAGTGATAATATTTTTCCAGTCTCCTGAAGAGCCGGTGAATCCATGGAGGAAGAAAATATAATCTGAAGAGCCGCTGCCGGAGGAATGGGCCTCAACATTCAGAGGAATTCCGTGTAAATCAATCAACAATGCTTTCGCCTACAGCTTTCCAGAACTTTTTGCGTAACGATAAAGATTCTGCCGAGCCGGTTTTTATTTCTAAAACTGAAAAATTCTTTTTTCTAAAAGTGCCGCGGAATGAACTTCCGAATTCCTTCCAGCTTTTAACACGTTTATAATTTCCGCCGTACGCATCAACAAAGTATTTGAAGTCAAGGTTGTGAGGCGTCAGGAAAAATTTCTTAAAGACCTCGCCGTAGCTTGATATCGGAAGCACCTCGAAAATGCCGCCGCCGTTATTGTTTATTAGAACAACTACGAGGGGTATGCTATATTTTTTGGCGCCGAGGAGCCCATTAAGATCGTAGTAGAAAGCCAGGTCTCCGGTTATCAAAACAGTAGGCTTGCCGTCTGCCGCGGCAATTCCCAGAGCCGTCGAGGTAATCCCGTCAATTCCGCTTGCGCCGCGGTTATTATATAAAATAACTTTCTTATCGCAGGTTGAAGCGAAGTAATCAAAGTCCCTTACCGGCATGCTGTTGGAAAGCATTATCCTGCTGTCATCCGGCACGGCTTTGATTACCTCATTGATTATCCTGGCTTCGTTTGGGAAATTCGAGCGGTCGATTATATCTCTTTTTATTTTCATTGCTGCCGCTTCTACTTTATTGAATGAATCAAGCCAGCCGTTCCGTTTCCGTCTTGAATTATTTTCCTTTATCATCTCATTCATCTTTTCGCAGAACAGGTACGGCTTGCAGGCATAAGATGCCCTGGCTTTGCCGGAAGGATCAAACCAGTCGCCGTAAGTATTTATCATAAACCTCAAGGCGCTGCTGTTTCCCAGGAATGTATCCAGACCTTTAGAAGTAATAGTTCTTCCAAATTGAAGAATGATCTGCGGCTGATGTTCGGCAGAAAACCTAGCCGACCGGAAGAAGGCGTCGAAGCCGGTTATTATGTTGTCCTTGTTGTGTCTGCCGAACCTGAGCTGCGAAGTGCCGTCGGCTAAAATTGGATAAGCCAGTAAGTTGGAAAGAGCCTGGCAGCCTTTTAGGAATTTAGAATCATAGTTATCCGGTCCTACAATAATTAATCCTCTCTCAAACTTCTTGAGGTAATTAAAAATATTCAGGAACCATTTCTTCCCGGAAATATCGGACGGTTCATTTTGAAATCCGCCGTTTTGAGCTGCAAGAATTTTTCCAGCGAACAGAACTATCTTTTCACTTACTTCATCAGTTGTAAACTTTGGCTCGAAGGGTTTCTTAAAAGGAAAGTTTAAATGAACCGGTCCCTTCCTTTCGAACATGCTTTTAACGAAGGCATCACTTGCAGCGGTCTTAAGCTGCCTCAGCTTCTGCAAAGAAGGCTGGGGGAGTCCGACGTCTTTAAACCATCTTATATGATTTTTGTAAAGATTTATCTGGTTTATAGTTTGGTTTGCCCCGCGGTCCAAAAGCTCCGGGGGTCTATCTGCGGTACATATAATCAGCGGTACGCGCTGCTGATAGGCTTCAACTATAGCCGGATAAAGCTCTGCGGCAGCGGTACCTGAAGTACAGACAACTGCAACGGGAGTATCGGTTGCCTTCGCCAAACCGAGTGCAAAAAATCCGCTGCTTCTTTCGTCTACATGTACATAAGACTTTATTCTTTTGTTGTTAGCAAAAGCTAAAGTCAGTGGAGTATTCCTGGAACCCGGAGAGATCGAAACATGTTTTACACCTAAAGCGGCAAGTTCTTTTACAAATGTTTCCGTCCATAAAATATTACGATTAATTTTTATTTTCATCTTTGAAAAGGGACATAATAGTTTTGAGTTTCAGTTCGGTTTCCTTGTACTCTGCTTCCGGATCCGAATTCTGTACAATACCGCCTCCGGCAAATGCAATAAGTTTATTATTTGTAAGCAGTGCAGACCTCAGCGCAACTGCAAATTCTCCTTCGTCTTCAAAGTTGAACCAGCCGATTATTCCCGAATAAAGTCCGCGCTTATAACCCTCAAGCTTTTTTATTACATGAAGAGAAGCGTCCTTCGGGTAACCGCAGATGGCAGGCGTAGGGTACAGCTCCTTCAGAATATTAAGCATCGAGCTTTTGTCCGTTAGCGTTGCGGTAATATGCGACCAGATATGCTGTATGTTCGCCAGCTTTTTTATCGAGTGATGACTTTGTATTTTAAGATCATCGGTGAGTCCGTAGATAGTGCTCTTTATATGCTCTACTACGTAATTGTGCTCGGATAAATTCTTACTGTCGCTGAGCAAAGCCTTTTCAATCTGCACATCCTCTTCTCCGGTTTTACCGCGGTGGGCTGAACCGGCAAGCGCATCTATCTCAATGCTTCCGCCGGAAAACCTGGCGAGCCTTTCTGGCGTAGCACCGAAAAAGCTTGACTTTCCGCGGTGATAAAGAAAGATATAACAGTTTGGATAGTCTTTCCTGAGATCTTTGACTATACTTTTCATGTCCGGTTCAGTTGATAATTGCAGTTCAACCTTCCTGGAAAGAACTACCTTCTCTATCTGGTTTTCGGATATTCTGCCAAGGCATTCGCTAACAAGCTGCTTCCATTTCTTTTTGTCTTTAGGTGAATCGCCGCTGCTTTTAATTATCTTTGCCGGGGAAAATTTTTCAGCACTTCCATTCAGTTTAAAAAGCTTTTCAAGCTTTGTCCTTAGCCTTTTTACCGCCTGTTCCTTTGAAGAATTCTGAAGCAGGAAATTAAAGAATATATACCGAAGGTTCTGCTTTTTTAGAATTAAAAGCTCCGGTACAAACCAAGTAGAGTCATTAAAGTCCTGCCAGTCGCCTTCGTTGTGCTCGCTTGTAAACTTCATTCCGCCGAGAAAGAGCGGGATCTTTTTATCCGGCAGTTGCTGCCAGTTATTTATAAATGAATTCTTCCATTCCTTGATCTTCTTATCGGTAACGGCAAACCTGTTCTCGCCGTTTTCCGAAATAGCCAGAGCCTCGTCGAGCGCAGCAAGATAAAAACTTTCAGAAGGCTTTTCAAAATAGAACGACCTTTCATAATCTTTTGAAAGATGGATTATGAAGTCGTCGATATCAAAATTATCAAACGGCAGAGCAAAGCTGATCAGAGCCGGTGCAGGTTTAGCCGAAGCCGGGTTTACTGCAGCCCGGGATTTTATAATTTTATCCTCATCCGCTAAAAACTGCCTGAGCGAGCTTTCGGAACTATTAATAAAACTTTCCATTAATTTATTCTATTTTTTTTGTTATAAATATAATTTATGAAGTAAAAGTTTACAATCGGTAAATTCAACTTGTAATAGGCGTTACGGGCTGGGAAGTCAAAATAATATGTCTTCTTCAACTGTTTCAAGAATTTTCAGATAGCTCTCATACCTTTCAGCCGGAATTTTTCCCTGCTCTACAGATTTTATTACCGCACAGCCGGGTTCATGGTCGTGGGTGCATGTATTAAACCTGCATCCCGAAGAATATTCAGGGAACTCGATAAAATAATGTCCCACGTCTTCCTTCCTTATGCCGAAAGGGTCGATCTCTCTTATACCGGGAGTATCGATTACAAAAGTTGATTCATTAACTTTAAGCATATTGCTTGTAACTGTTGTATGCGTACCCTTGTCTGTAAAGCTGCTTATACTGCCGACTTTTAATTTTAATTCCGGGTACATACGATTCAGAAGAGAAGACTTCCCGACACCTGAATGTCCGAAAAATAAGTTGATTTTCCCTTGCAGAAGCTCTCTTAATTTGTCTATTCCTTCATTTGTAATAATACTTGTCTTTAAAACAGTGTAGCCTATGTTTACATACAGCCCGACCCAATAATCTATTTTGTTATCCTCATCGAGATCGATCTTATTTATTACAATAACCGGAGTAAGCCCGGCGCTCTCGCCAATGATTAAAAGCCTGTCTACCGTTTTGTTATTAAAAGCAGGCTCGCTAACGCTGCATACAACAAACAAAGAATCAATATTAGAAGCAATGATCTGTTCCAGTCTTTCGCCTCTATATCCGGCGCCTCTTATCCGCGGAGCCTTCCTCGAAATATAAGTTTGTCTTTTATCTATTTTAAAGATGACGCCGCTGCCATCGGCATTCGGCTCATATTCAACCGAATCGCCTACAACGGCAATATCGGTCAGGAATAGCTTATCTTTTTTCAACTTGAAATCGTTTTTGAATTTTCCGCGAAGCGTGCATCTAACCGGTTCCTTTCCGTCTTCATCGAAAACATAATAATCTTTACTTTCTATCCTGCTGATAATTCCTTTAATAACTGTCTCCAGAGTATTAAAAATCTTTTAGGTTAAAAATAAGAGGTGGAAAATCTTGTGTCAAATTCCTGCAGCTTGAAGTTTTGACCATTGCGGGTTTAGAGCCATTAAAAAAATAGAATAGATTGGATTTTGAAAATTAGGGTTTGGATATAGAGCATCGTTATAAAAAGATAACACCCCAAATGTTTTGGGATGTTATCTTTGCCTTATAGCTTAGAACCTGTATGTCATTGATAAGATAAGTTTGTCTTTGGTAATGTTCTGGAACGTTCTGGAAACATCGGTTCCGTAATTGTCGCCGAAGTTTTTCCAGAAGCCGTGAGCATAAGCCAGGTCGAATCCAACAGCACCCTGGGCAAGGTAGCCGACGCCGAACGTGACGTATTTTCTATCATAATTAGATGTGGAGGCATCGCTCTGGAAAGCCGACGGCATAACCATGTAGCCGGCTCTCAGCCTAACTCCGATCACAGGGAAAGTATATTCGGCGCCAAGGTTATAATTGAATACAGAACGAAGAACATTCTTAATCTGTTGGTTAGCCTGGTTAACATAGTCGGTGCTTAAACCGCTTGCGTTTTGAAACTGCATTTGTGAGTAATCTATTAGCGTAGCCTGTGCGCTTACTATCAGGCTCGCAAAGTTTGCGGAACCTCCGAAGGAAAGCTCGTATGGAGTGACAATATCATACTGAACCTGATCACTGTATTTTGTAGGATCCAGATTATATGTATAGTTGGCAAATTGACTATAGCCATTTACGTCGTAGGTTTCTTTTACAGTATAAGTTTTTGGAAATTGAACGGTTATGCCAAGCCGTGCCTTGTCCTGAATTTGGTAGAGCACGCCGAACTTTGCATTCCATCCGCTAATATCCCAATTCAAAATTCGATTTAGATAAAACGTCTGAAAGTCGTATGTGTTGTTATTCCCCGGGTCAGTATCAGATGTATAAAGGTTATGAGTATCATCTTCGTAATAGTTATTGTTGCTGTTATAACTGCCGGAAGAAAAGTTCAGGTTTATTCCTACAAATAAGTTTTTATAAGCTTCAATTGCGCCCGAAAAAGTCCAATCGTGAAGCTCGCCGCTTGTAAGTATGGAACCGCTTTGTTTTAGATGTCCATTAATGGGGGTAACAAAATTTGTGTCGGTTAAATATAAATCATACGGAATGTTGGTGCTGCTGTTAAGGTCTTGAATAAAGGAATTATTTCCATTGTTGAATCCGTTAAACTTTAATGTGCTTGTCAGGTCCTTTGTAGTATGATAAGTTATCGCAAAGACGAGGCTTCCTCTTACGGTAGGAAAGGGCAGGGTAAAGCTAAGGTCGTTTAATCTTGTTGCAGTGCTTGAGTAGTTTGTACTTTGTCCGAAGAAAGTCGTATTATTTCCAAAATTATCAAAACCTAAACCGCCGGAAATAGAAAGCTTTTTTGTCAAAGCCCATCCCGCAGGGTTAAAAGTTGCCGCGCCGTCGTCGTCGCTTAAACCAATGTAGCTGTCGCCCATTCCCAGCGCTCTTGCATTTGATCCTAAACCGGGGATGCCTAATCTTAATGCATCATTGTAGTTTTGGCTGTAGGTATTTGAAACCAAAAATATTGAATAAAATAATACCAAAAGCTTAGCATAATATGAATAAGAGTTCTTCATTAGTTCCTCCCGTTGGAATTTCTACCGTTATCGTTTCGTGCTGGTCTATTATTGTTATTATTAGATCTGTTCGATGAATCTGAGCCTGAGCCGGATGATTTTGAACTTTCGACTTTTCCATTATTATCCGGTGTTGAATTGGATACCGCTGGCGGAGCCGGCGTTAGGATTTCTCCTGTCCCGCCGGATAGAGGAGGAGAAAAATTTCCTCCACGGGTATCGCTGCCTCTTCCGCCTTCCCGGTTTCTAATAAATTCTGTCCCCTTACTCCTGTCAGATGCGGAAGAGTTTGTTGCAGAATTCTGAGAAATTATCGGGTACCACCACGGTGAATCATAGTAGTAATAATAATCCCCGTAATAATTCTCCGGGTAGTAATTATTATTATTCTGTTCCAGGTAATCGCTTGTGTTTTGGTTCGGCATCCACACAACTGTATAACAGCCGGAGAAAGCGAAAGCAACAAAAAAAACCATCAATATTTTTACAATATTTTTTCCCACCTTAGTTGTCTTTCTCATTATCTTCCTCGTCTGCCTCCGCCAGAGCTGCTTCTACCGCCGCCGCTGTATGAGGAACGTGCCGGCGGGCTGTAGCTTCTTGGTGCAGAATACGACCTGGGTGGAGGTGAATATGAGCGCTGAGGAGGTGAATATGAGCGCTGAGGAGGTGAATATGTTCTTGCCGGAGGAGCATAGGAGCTGCGCGGAGCGTTATAAGCCCTTGGCTCCGGGCGCCTGCCGGAATTAATTTCTCTGTTTTGAACACGTGCACGATTATAGTAACCATTGTTGCTTCTCGCATTGCTTGATCTGCCGCCGTATGATCTTCCAGCAGGTTGTCTTCCATTGTTATTTCTTGTAACGAATGTTCCGCTCGGTTCGTTCCTGGTAGTACTAGAAGGTTTTTGCATTGTTCTACCAGCCGGCTCAGACCTTCCGTAAGAACTTGGAGATGAAACCAGCACACCGTTATTACCGCCGGAAATACTTCCTCCGCGATCCCCGCTGTTCCTGAACCCATCATTGTTTCTTAAATGGTAAGTATCATGGGTCCTTGTAGCTATGCCCGAAGAACCTCCGGAGTAGCCCCAATAATAGTTACCATAATAATAATACGGATCATACGGATAGTACGACGGATAATAAGAGCTATAATAAGGGTAATAATAACCACGATAATTTGACCACAAACCAAAAGGATCCCACGAGTATGGATTATAATATGGTGTACCCCAGTAGAATCCTAAAGAATACGAAGGGTTCCAATAATAATTACCCCAGGGTCCATAATAGCCGGGAGAATTATAATAATTATTATAAACGCCCTGTCCTCCGGTGGTATCACCATAATTCTGGTATCCGTATTGGTCCCCGTATGCGGAATCGGCAGGAGTCTGGTAATAACCCTGATCACCATTGTTAGTGTAGCCGGAATTATTGCTACTGTTGTCGGACATTGCAATTTCTGTATAACAGCCTCCAAATAAAATAGCTGCTATTACCAAAATACTTCCATATAATAATTTCATGTTTTTCATATTAACTCCACCGACTAAATAACTCAACTATAAATCGCAAAAATCGAGCCTAACTAATAATAAAGAACAAAGCAATGAAATTTTAGAACTGTAAATCGCCTTATGCATTAAAATATTTCATTAACCCTTACGCTTTAATCATTTTAGCTGGTTCGCAGCAATATACTTTAAATTACTGAATCAACTTTAGTTGTACTAAAAAATAAACTGACTTGTATAATATATGATACAAGTTCTATAATAATATTTTACTATTTGACACTCATGAAGTTTCACACAGTTTAATTTCTTGATCAAATATGTGTCAAAATATACTCTTAATATATTCAATTCTTAGTGCCCTGTCCGCAGACGACGGGCTCCATTTCTTGTTGTCGAGTAAGTCTCTTAGATCAAATCCAAGAGTAAAGCCTTCGCCGATTGCCCATCTAATACCGACATTTAAGTAGCCGTTCCCGGCACCATATCTTGTTGAGTTGTCGTTAAATGCAAAATCGTATTCTCCTATTAAGGAAACGTTGGCGCCGATAGTTTTTTCACATCCGACAGAAAAATCGACAAAATCCTCTCCGTCTTTACTTTCTAAAGAATAATTAACGGTGCCGTGAAAGCTTAGGTAACCTAAGAAAGCAAAATTCTTGCTAAAGGCTCCGAAAAAGCCCGGAGATTTAATAGCATAACGGCTGGTGGAATCGAAATAAACGCCCTTACCCTGCGAGTCAAAGCCCAAAGTAACGGCAGGGAAGCCAACGCTCTCGTTAATAAGCCTGAAGCGTATGTTAACACCGGGATATTTATACCATTGCGGCGTTCCCGCACCAATTAAATTTGCACCGCCGTAAGAGATACCGAAGCTGATATTATCGAATACGCCTACTTCAAGCCGTTCGATCAGCACTCCTTCCGGCAGTACATCGGAAGTGACTCCGACAAAACCTTTCTGAAGAATACCGGCTGTGGGCATATCGATTAAATACCGGTATTCGTATTTGGCATTTGTACCTGCAGTTCCCTGCGCCAGTGCTGCAGAGGCAGCAAGAATCAAAATAGAGGTGAGCCGTATTATTGTTTTCATATTCCCTCAAATTTTGTTTTACTAATTACCACAATAAATCCATGCACAAAAATAGTAATAAAACATCAAAATATTTTTCTTTTGCTACTTTAATGCAAGATTAGGTAAAATATTTATCTCAACAAGAGTCGGAAGAAGCGCCAGGGCAGGCTTTACATAGATAGAAACTTTCCCGGTTTTGTCTTTTGCCCGCAGTACAAGCTTGCCGGCAGGATCATCTTCTGAAACTATATCAACAAGATCCCTTCCTTCGCGTACTTCAAATTGAGTCTTTACTTTTCTAAAAGGAGCTCTCCAGCCAAGTGCATCTACCGGGATAGAATAAATCTCTACAGTAGAATTATTATCAGCGAAAAGAACGGTTGTAGTTGTTTCAACTTTTGTCTCGTAAACTTTGAAAACGTAGGAGTAAGCTGCCAGTCCGAGAATTGCTATTAAAATTACTATGATCAATTTAGTGCCCTGTTTCATAATTTATGTTTGCTGCATCTGCTTCTTCAATCTTTTTATCCGCTTAAGCAGGTTATTGGCAATTAGTCTTACTACTCTGTCGGGCACGCCATCCTGATGCATAGAACTGAACCTCATATCGCATTGATCGTTAACATAGTCAATAACAACAAATTTTTGATCATGCGTAAAGACTATTTCCGTTGAAAAGAAATCCAGGCATGTATGATTTGCGATAGTTCTTGTAATACGGTTCAGCTTTTTTAGGTTAAAGCTGATAATTTCATCGGGCTGAAGCTCGGAGTAGATGTGGGTCTGATCGTCCCACCAGACCGGGATTGGTGAGCCGAAAGCCCAGAAGCACCGGAACCATGCTCTCTTGCCGTCGAAGAAAGACGGATATATTTTTTCCTGCAGGATATATTTGTCTTCGGTATTTGTTATCCTTTCGTCAAGAACTTCTTTTAAGGACTCTGCGCCGGTTACTACACCAATCCCTCCCCCGGTAGTGTTGCACGGCTTAATAATAAAAGGTCTTCCCAGCATTGCAAGGTCATCGATTGAAATATAAATTTCCTCCTTCTCGCAGTGAGGAGGAATTATAATTGAATAAGGGACGTTCAATCCTGCGGTTATAAATTCAAGATGCATGCTTGCCTTATCTATAGCGTGCAGAACTTTGTTATACGGATTAAAGATATGAGTTTTCCTCCGCGAGAGCATCTTGCCGAGACTCCCAAAGTCTTCTTCAACATCCCAGGCTCTGTCAAAGTAGAACTCGAATGCGAGATCCTTGCCGTGGATGCGCTCGGTAACCTCTTTTATGTTGTGGTAAGAAACTAAAAACGTAGTCAGACCTGCGTCATGCAGTATATTTTCAATTAGAGCAAAAAAATCGGCGTCATATTCCCAGATATAAGCCAATCCGAGATCAAATTTTTCCATAGCATAAAATGATTTTTACAAAGATATTGTTTACTATATTTGCAAGCAAGATTGGCGGCTGCGCGCTGTTGTTTGGAACCGTGCTGCTATTTGGAATTTGGCGCCGGATGTTTGTTAATTGCGGCATGACGGCTGGTTGTTCCTTTATGCTTGTGGACAAGGTGATGGATAATTTAGTTTTAATCTTGCCGTAAAAGAAATAAATTGCACCGTTATATTTATTATTACTTGAATTATATCGGGATTGTATGTTAAAGTTAGTGGCTTTTGCCTGCATAACGTTTTTATTGTACGGTTGTTCTTCACAAAAAGCAGTTGAGAAAGACAACGGAGGAAATTTCTTTAAATATAAATCTACTGCGCGTGATTCGTCGATGTTGGCTACGAACGAATTTATAGACGGTTCGATTGCTGAGGCAAAAGGCGACTTTGATACTGTGATAAAGCTGTATAATCATGTCCTTCAAATCAGACCTGAAGCCGGGGTGTATTATGCGCTTGCTAAGAGCTATCTTTATCAAAATAAATTATCTTTTGCATTACCTGCTGCAAGGATGGCGGTTAAGCTTGATTCGAGTCAAATCGACTATTATAATCTTCTCTCGGATGTTTATGCGCAGGCAAAGCAGTACGACTCATCAGCAGTTGTGCTTTCTAAAATTATTCAGATGGATTCCACGGACATAAACGCCTACTACCAGCTTGCCCGGATTTATGAAAACAACAGACCCTCAAAGGCAATTGATATTTATAATAAGATAACGGCGTTTATCGGACCCGACTGGAATGTTTTAATGCGTGTTTCGGAACTTGAAGCTAACCTGGGAAGCTTTAAGGAAGCCGCATCTTCTATTCAAAAATTACTTACTATCGATCCGAACAATTCTGAACTAAAAAAGCTGCTTGCCGAATATTATATACGGGCAAAAATGTACAACGAGGCTTTAAAAACGATAAACGATGTACTGCAGGCAAACCCGGACGATATTGATGCCCACCAGAGAAAGGCTCAAATCTTTATTGCTCAAAATAAATGGGACGATGCCTCAAAGGAGTTTTCGTACATCTTAAACCGTTCCGATATTCCGCTGGAAGCAAAGATAAGAATTGGCGCTTCGTACTTCGAGCAGTCATTTAGGGATAGTACCCTTCTTCCGATTGCCAAACAATTCTTTACAAAAATAAACAAGGATACAACAGACTGGCAGGTAAAGATGTACCTTGGCGCTATTGCGATCGACGAGAAAAACGACACTGCTGCGATTGGCTATTTCAAATCGGCAACACAGCTTGCAAGCTGGAACGTTGAAGGCTGGGTAAGGCTGGGAGGTCTGTATTTTGATAATAAAAAATACGACGAAGCAGCGATTGTAATGAGGCAGGCTGTTCAATCTTTCCCGGAAGACTTCCGGGTAAACCTGATACT
The DNA here is from genome assembly GCA_046704565.1 of Ignavibacteriaceae bacterium. Classification (GTDB taxonomy): domain Bacteria; phylum Bacteroidota; class Ignavibacteria; order Ignavibacteriales; family Ignavibacteriaceae; genus FEN-1297. The sequence goes on from JBJKRP010000378.1 coordinate 12,585, forward strand.
TGGCTTGGCTCTTGCACAGAATAATAAAAATACGGAAGCCGAACCATATCTTAAAAAGGCAGTCGAGCTTAAGCCGAACGATCCGACAGCGCTGTCGGCATACGGCTTTACGCTGAGCCAGTTAAAGCAGAATGACGAAGCAATTGTTTACCTGAACAAGGCTCTTAAAATCACACCGGATGACGTTAACCTGTTGGGCACTCTCGGGTTAATCTACGACGGCAAGAAGGAGTGGAATGAGTGCGATAGTCTTTATGAGCGTGCGCTCGGGATTGATTCGTTGAATGCGCTTATCAATAATAATTTCGCTTATTCTCTTTCCGAAAGAGGTATTGATCTGGACAGGGCATTGAAGATGGCTAAGTTAGCCGTATCCAAGGAGCCGGAGAATTCCGCTTACCTTGACACGATCGGATGGGTTTATTATAAGATGGCGAATTATAAAATGGCTGTAGAGTATGCAAAGAAAGCTATAAAGATTGACGGAACAAAATCAGATCTTTGGGAACATCTTGGAGATATAGAATACAAGCTTGGCGAAAAGGAGAAAGCGGTTGCAACCTGGAAGAAGGCTCTTGAGCTGAACAAGGACAATGACGCGCTTAAACAAAAAATAGAGAAAGGTGAAAGTTGAAGAAATCTTCTGCTGAAGTTATTAGAGAGCGATCTAATATTTTAATCAGACATAATAAAGTTCTAATTACCGCTCTTGCCGGAGTACTATTATATTTAATTATATTTTTAATTCCCGGATGCGTGCCCTCTAAACCGTCCGGTGAAGTTGAAATACTTCCGGCTGAGAGATTGGTTGCTAAACTGGAAGTTAACCGCAGACGCATTAGAAACTATGAGGGGACCGGTACTCTGTTTGTTTAATCGCCGCGGATGGACAACAAGGCAACATTCCAGATCACGCTTATAAAGCCCGACTCTATTTATTTAACGATAATGGGACCGTTCGGAATTCAGCTTGCCGAAGCTTTAGTTACCAATAACAATTTTGTCTTTTATGATGCGCTTCATAATACGGCTTATGAGGGGCAGGTAACGGAAGATGTGTTGAAAAATATCTTCAGGATAGACCTTCCGTTTAGCGACCTTATAGATGCTTTTGTAGGTTCCGTAAACCTGACAAAGCATTTATACCATCCTCCGACAAAATATTCCGTAGATTACGATAAGTATGTTTTAACCTACGTGGATTCAGTTACCAATACAACTACCGAATACATGATTGATATTAGAAACCTTGGAATTACTAACTTTAAAACTACGGATGCTTCCGGTAATGTTCTCCTTGACGGTAAGTATTCCGACTTTGATTTTCTTCAAAATGTATCTATACCTTATTCGATAGATGTTCAGGATAAGAGACAGGATGAAGCAGTGTCTATTAAATACAAGACGTTGAAAGCAAACGTTCCGGGAGCGTTTATTGATTTTAATATACCTGAAGATGCAACAATCATCAAATGGTAATATGCTTATTAGTAAAAAGAAAAAATTCTATCTGCTACTTCACAGTCTTCGATCTGTCTTGATTCTTCCGGTTTATGCAACAAAAATATCAATCCTGGCTCTATCGCTTATTTTTATTTATTCTGTTTTTTGTAGCGCACAAACAACGAAGCAGCCTGCCGGCGGCACCGTAAAAATAAAGCTGAAGCAAGGCGAACTGGCTCAGATTAAAGACCAGATTGCCGAGCTTGAAAGCGAGCTAAAACAAAAGTCCGCAAGGGAAAAAGAATCATTTGCCGTATTAGATAATTATAACCGTCAAAGCTTTCTTCTTCATAACTTAATTAATAAATTGAAGGCGGAAGAGCGGTTGAAAGAACAGCAAATCTCACAGACCCAGAAGAACATACTCGATTTAAAAGGAGAAGTAAAAGAATTGAGGGGAAATTATGCTAAGTATGTTGTTGCTATTTACAAACACGGAAAGGTTGATGAGTGGGCAAGTATACTTGACGCAGCCTCGTTTGAGCAGGCGTTATTGAGGTATAAGTATCTTAGAAAATTTTCGGAACAAAGAGAACGGGATATAACAAGACTAAAGGAAAAAGAAAACGACTTAACTGCGGCTAAAAATTCATTAGTAAAAGAGAAGGAAGAAAAATCCGATTTAGCTGCCGAAAAAACGGACGAAGAAAATAACCTGGATGTTAAGCGGACGGCGCGTAAGAAAATTTTATCCGTAATTAAAAATGATAAGGCAGCGTTAAGAAGCGAGATTGAAGCAAAGAGGAATGCCGAAATAAAAATTCAAAACATTATAGATAAGCTGATTGCGGAAGAGGAGGCGAGGCGTAAGGCTGAGGCTGAAGCAATAAGGCTTGCAAAATTAAAGTCTAAAACTATTCCCAAAAATGTTTCAAGTACAAAGACTGTTGAAGAGAGTACACCTCTTGAGGAAAAGCCGTACGATGTTAATTTGTCGACAGCAGGCTTTTCTTCTTTCGCAGCGTTAAAGGGGAGATTGAACTGGCCGGTAAGCAGAGGAAGAGTAGTAAAAGATTTCGGGGAGAACCGTAATGAAAAACTAAATACTGTTACTTTAAATTACGGTATTGATATTAAGACTACCCCCGAGGCTGATGTGCATGCTGTTGCCGAGGGTGTCGTATCAATAATAGATTGGCTCCCCGGCTACGGAAGTGTTTTAATCTTAACACACAAAGGAGATTACAGGACGGTGTACAGCCATCTTTCAGATATCTATGTAAAGGAAGGCGACAGGGTAAAGGCGGGAACCGTTATCGGTAAAGTTGGTGAAAGCTTAGAGGGGAACATACTTCACTTCGAGATATGGAACTCCAGGACAAAGCAGAACCCGGAAAGTTGGCTGGCGAGAAAGTAACGGCAATAAGCAGAATAGATAGTGACTTACGGCTGTTAGAGAACGAATGCTGCCGGCTTATCTTTTCCTATCCCTCATATATATGACCAATACAGGATTGTGAGAATAAAATTTTATTACCTGGTATAGACCGGTTACATTTCAGTTAGAGTGCATTCAGAGTATAATCAGAGTGTAGTCAGAGTGCTTTCAGATCTATGCTGATTCCGCTAAACGATAGCAGCATTGCATCCTTATTCCTTTCTAAAAGTTATTTGTTATTCAAATGTTGTACCCCCATCTTAGCGAAAGAGAACTGTCTTTGGAATAACTTAAATAGACAATCGATCATTAAAAAAAATTGAGGTATATTCACTATGTAATTTAAATAAATTATTAGGTCCGCCATGGCGATACAATTTCTAAATAAAACAAGGTGTTTAATAATTCTTTATTTCGTTTCTATCTGCCTTATCGGATTGCCGGGCAGAACTTACGGCAAGCGAACAGACGAAACGACAATTGATAAAAAGATAAAGCAGCTTTTGTCAGAGATGACCCTTGAAGAGAAAATAGGGCAAATGACCCAGGTTACTATTCAAGTCGTATCCGATTTTGGAGGCGCTAAGAACGGACAGATTAACTTAAGCAAGCTGAGGGAGGCAATTCTTAAATACCATGTCGGTTCAATTCTAAATATTAATGATACCGCTTTCTCGGTTAATTACTGGCGCAGTGTAATTAAAGAAATTGAAGATGTTGCCGAAAAAGAAACCCGCTTAAAGATACCCGTTATATACGGCATAGATGCGATTCACGGAGCCAACTACACCAAGGATGCTACAATCTTTCCACAGCCTATAAATATGGCGGCAACTTTTAACCGGGAACTGGTAAAGAAGGAAGGCGAGATTACGGCGTTTGAAGTAAGAGCCTCGGGAATACCATGGATATTTTACCCGGTGCTGGGTGTGGGAAGACAGCCTTTGTGGTCGAGACTTTATGAGACTTTTGGCGAAGATCCCTACTTAGTAAGCATGATGGGGAAAAATTATATTGAAGGAGCCCAGGGAAATGATATGAGCTTGCCGGATAAAGTAGCCGTTTGTTTAAAGCATTATGCAGGATACAGCTTCCCGCTAAACGGAAAAGACAGAACACCGGCATGGATTCCCGAAAGGATGATGAAGGAATATTTTCTGCCGCCGTTTCATACGGGTGTTGAAGAAGGGGCGATGACCGTTATGGTAAATTCTTCGGAAGTGAACGGGATTCCGGTTCATTCAAGCTATCATCTGCTTACCGAAGTCTTAAAGGACGATTGGAAATTTAAGGGCTTCGTCGTTTCGGATTGGCAAGACATTGAGCATCTTTACACCCGTGATAAAGTTGCTTCTTCGCCGGAAGAAGCCGTAAGAATGGCTGTAATGGCTGGTGTTGACATGAGCATGGTCCCTTCCGATTTCAGCTTTTATGATATCCTGTTAAAGCTGGTAAGAGAGAAGAAAGTTCCGATGGAAAGGATTGACGATGCAGTCGGCAGAATTTTAAGAGTAAAATATGAGCTTGGCTTATTTGATAATCCATACCCGGATGAGAAGCTTTTAGCCGGGTTTAACTCACCATCCTCTCAAAAGATAAATTTACAGGCGGCTGAAGAATCAATTACGCTTGTAAAGAATCATGATAATATTCTGCCTTTGAAAAAGGACACTAAGCTGCTTGTAACCGGTCCGACGGCTAATAGTTTATCGTGCTTAAACGGAGGCTGGACTATAACATGGCAGGGAGACGACGATGCTGCTTATCCTAAAGATAAACCGACAGTGCTGGAAGCTATCAAGCAAAAAATAGGGAAAGATAATGTAACGTATGTCCCCGGCTCAACACTTAATTCGCTGCTTGATGTTAACGCCGCAGCAGCCGCTGCAAAGAAGGCTGACGCCGTAATACTGTGTCTCGGAGAAAAAGCTTATGCAGAGACTCCCGGTAATATAGATGACCTTAGCTTAAACAGCGCACAAATAAAGCTTGCGAAGGCAGTTATGTCTGCAGGTAAGCCGGTTATTCTTGTTATGCTTGAAGGGCGACCGCGCGTAATAAACAAAATAGTAGAAGGCTCGTCAGGTATATTGATAGGCTTTCTGCCGGGTATGGAAGGAGGGCGTGCAATTGCAAACATACTTTTCGGAGATGCTAATCCTTGCGGAAAGCTTCCAGTAACGTATCCAAGATTTCCGAATGCACTTTACCACTACGACCATACTCCTATGGAAGAAGAAAACGGGAACTCATATAACCCTCAATGGAATTTCGGCTTCGGCTTAAGCTACACAACTTTTAAATACAGCGACTTAACCCTGGATAAAGATAAAATCAATAAAGGCGAGAGCATTACGGCTTCAATAAAGGTTACAAATACCGGTAAGGCAGCCGGTAAAGAGGTCGTACAGCTTTACCTTTCGGATTTATATGCCTCAATTGAACTCCCTGCAAAAAGGCTTGAAGGCTTCGAGAAGATATTTCTTAACCCCGGCGAAACCAAAACGGTAAAGTTTACAATCGAACCCGGTCAGCTTTCTTTCATCGGAAGAAATAATAAAAGAATTGTTGAGCCCGGAAAATTTAAGGTGACGGTTTCAAACCTGTCTAAAGAATTTGTTCTTGAATAAATTGACAGAAAAGATGATAAGGTTCTTACGTAGAATTAAATTATCATTTTCTGAACTTTTTTTGAAAGTTATAAATAATAGGAGCTGCTATGTACTACATCTTATTTTATAATACAGCTGAAAATTACGTTGAGCGCCGCGTCCCTTACCGAGAGAAACATCTTGAATATGCCCGCGCAGCTTATCAAAGGGGAGAACTTGTTTTAGCCGGCGCTTTAGCAGACCCGGCAGATAAGGCTGTCCTGATATTTAAGGCAGATAGTTCAGCAGCGGTAGAAAAGTTTGTGAAGGATGATCCGTATGTCCTAAACGGACTGATCAAAAGCTGGGAGGTAAGACCGTGGACAGTTGTTATCGGAGGCGATAAATAAATTTGACCTGCATCCTGCTTTTTAAAAGAATAAGCATATCGGTACGCTAATGATTTTATCGTCAGACTTTAATTGATTTAACAGCCCGGTTTATTCTTTTGATGACCTCGTCTTTGCCGAGGATAAAAAGAATATCAAACATACCGGGTCCGGTACTCATACCGGAAACAGCTAAACGCAAAGGATGGATAAGCTTACCTTTCCCGGTATTTAACTCTCCGGCTGTTTGTGCAAGCGCATGCTCGTAATCTTCTTTTGAAGGATTATCCAGCTTTTCGAACGAGCTGCTTAACTTTTCCAGATGCCCGGGAGTTTCGGGCTTCCAGCTTTTCATGACCGCTGTCTGTTCATACGCTTCCGGCTCTTTAAAAAAGTAAGGACTTTTAGATAAGAATTCCGCAACAAATGAAACCCTCTCTATCATTGCAGAAATTACATTCAGCAAATATTCATCGGAGTAATTGCGAACGGCGAACGGCGAATTACCAATTTCATTCTTAAGCATACGAAGTATTTCTTCTGCGGGCTTTTTGCGCAGATGCCCGGCATTGAGCCAATTGAGCTTTTCAACGTCAAACACAGCGCCGGCTTTATTTACACGCCCAAGAGAAAACTTATCGATCAGTTCGTTCAAATAATAAAACTCTCTATCATCTCCCGCGTTCCAGCCGAGCAGCGCCACAAAGTTTACAAGCGCTTCTTGCAGGTATCCTTTTGTGCGATAATCTTCAACTGCAACGTCACCCTGGCGCTTGCTCAGCTTCGACCTGTCGGGATTAAGAAGAAGCGGGAGGTGAGCAAACTGCGGCTTTTCCCAACTAAAGAAATTATAAAGCAGAATATGCTTCGGAGTAGATGAAAGCCATTCCTCCCCGCGGATAACATGAGTAATCTTCATAAGATGATCATCGACAACATTTGCAAGATGATATGTAGGATAGCCGTCGCTTTTAATCAAGACCTGGTCGTCTACGTTGCTGCTGTCGAATTCTACACTTCCGCGTATTATATCTTCAAATATAATTCTCTGATCCGGCTCTACATTCAGGCGGACAACTTTGTCAATGCCGTCTGCAAGGTTCTTTTTAATTTCATCTTTGCTTAAATAAAGGCAATGTTTGTCATACCTGGCTTGGGGAAGTTTCTGCTTCTGCTGTTCCTCACGCAAGGCGTTAAGTCTTTC
>JBJKRP010000379.1:0-3675 GCA_046704565.1 Ignavibacteriaceae bacterium
GCCGAGAAAAAAACCCTCCTTATTGATTTCGATGCCGCAGCTTCCTGTTCGGGTTACCTTGGATTTACAAAAGAGAAAGCTGCCGACGGCATCTTCAAAGTTTTCAGCTTCGCAAAATCAATTTCGAATGTTATATATAAAACCGAGCTCGATTGCTTAGACGTAATTCCTTCCGATATTTCCTCCCCGGATGTTGAAGAAAGATTGATGAGATTAACCAGCTATGTCTTTGTATTTAAAAACATTTTGAATTCACCAGAATTAAATTCGTACGACTATGTTGTAATAGATTGTCCCCCGGCTTTAAAGGGATTGACAACCATCGCATTAACGTCAGCCGACTCTATACTAATTCCTGTTAAGGCGGGAAATTTTTCTTTGCTTGCTTTGGGAAAGATGCTGGATTTTATCGGCTGGATAAAACGCTTGTACAATCCCCGAATAAAAATTGACGGTATCTTAAGAACAATGTATGAACCGGGAACCAAAGCATGGATAAAAACCGATAAAGAGCTTTTAAATTGCTACAACAGCCTGCTTCTTAATGTTGTAATACCCAAGAATACACACCTTGTGGAAGCCGAATTTTCTCGCAGACCAGCAGTACTCTATAATATTAAATCGCGCGGCTCACAGGCGTACCTTCAGCTTGCTCAACAAATTTTAAATAGAAATAATTTGTTTTGAGTTTACTTAAACAGCGTAGTATATCTTTTGCTGATTCTGTTATTGCCGACAGCCATAGACAAAGCCCGCTTTGACCCGACAATTATCATCAGCTTTACTGCACGCGTTACTGCCGTGTACAACAGATTCCTCTGAAGCATAACATACTGCGATGAAGTTAATGCAAGTATTACACATGGGTATTCACTCCCCTGGCTTTTATGCACCGTAGCTGCATAAGCCAGAGTAATTTCGTCAAGATCGAAGGCATCGTACTTAAATGGCTTACCATTGAACTCAATTGATAATGATTTTTTTTCAGAGTTACCGCCGAGTACTATCCCGAGATCTCCGTTGAATATTTCTTTTTCATAATTGTTTTTTAACTGCATTACCTTATCGCCGGTTTTATAAGTAAAGCTTCCGTGTCTTAATAAAACCGGATTATTATTTAAACCTTCCTGTAAGGTAATATTCAAGTAGCTGGTACCCGCATCTCCCTTATGCATCGGACTTAACACCTGGATATCATTCAGCGGGTTTAAATTGTATGTTGAGGGTAAACGGCGGCTGCATAAGTCTAAAATCAGCCGTGGAATTTTTTTATCGTCCTCCTCTTCAATAAAGAAGAAGTCGCTTTCTTTTTTAATTGAAAAGTCAGGCAGCAACCCTTTGTTTATTTTATGAGCGGCTATAATAATTTTGCTCTGCTCTGCCTGGCGAAAAATTTTAGTTAGTGTAACAACGGGAATCAGCCCCGAGTTAATAAGATCCTGGAGTACATTGCCCGGACCAACCGATGGAAGCTGGTTTGTATCGCCGACAAGTATAAGTACAGTGCTTTCCCCTACTGCTTCAAGAAGATGATGCATCAAGTAAGTATCAATCATCGACACTTCGTCAATAATTATCAAATCAGCGTCCAGCTTGTTCTCTTTATCATAACCGAATATTCCAAGTGTTGGATTGTACTCCAGCATGCGGTGGATTGTTTTTGCCTCGCGACCTACTACTTCGCTTATCCTTTTAGCAGCTCTGCCGGTTGGCGCCGCAAGAAGAATTTTTGTGCTTTTTTCTTTACCGCCTGCAAGAACGTCATAAAGTTTTATTATGCCTTTAAGAGTTTCTGTCTTCCCGGTACCGGGTCCGCCGTTGAGTATAAGAATTTTATTTTCGACCGAGCTTTTTATTGCTTGTATCTGTTCTTCGGAAAATCTTTCGGGAATGGATTTTAAATACTTTTCAATCTCAAATGTCTGATGAGGCTTTGCGATTATTATTTTTTTGATCGATGTGGCAATGCCGGCTTCGGCATAAAAAAGGACAGCCGGGTAAACGTTATTGTCTTTAATAACTATTTGCCCTTCACGTTCCAGGTCGGTAAGCATAGGATCGGATTTCGAAAGCTCATAATCAAGCATGGAGCTGCAATGGCTGATTAATTCATCTTCGGGTAAATAAACATGACCGCTCTTTCCTGCTTCATTAAGGACAAAGATTATTCCCGCTTTTATTCTAAAAGGATGGTCCCGGCTTATTCCGACGCTTCCGCCTATCTTATCTGCAAGCTTAAAGCCGATACCCCAAACATCATAAGTTAATTGATATGGATTTGCTTTAACAATATTTACAGCCTGCTCACCGTAAGTCTTGTAAATCTTCATGGCAATGCCGGAAGTAATTCCCAAAGATTGAAGCGCTATCATTACATTCTTCACAGATTGCTGTGCCTTCCATCCTTTACGAACTTCTTCAACCTTTCTTCTTGAAAATCCCTTTACTTCCAGGAGGCGCTCTATGTTGTTATCTAAAATATCAAGCGTCTGCTCGCCGAACCTATCTACAATCTTCTTTGCGGTTCTTTCACCTATGCCTTTAATAATCCTTGAGCCCAAAAACTTTATTATGCCTTCACGGGTGGCAGGCAGGCTCATCTTAAAATTCTCCACGTTAAATTGCCTGCCGAATTTTGAATGAGTAATCCACTCGCCGTTAAACTCAACAGCCTCACCGCTGTTGAACTTAGGCAGAACTCCGACTGCAGTGGAACCGTCTTCCAGTTTTATTACACTGTAGCCTGATTCGTTGTTACGGTAAATATAGACATCAACTATTCCGTGAAGTGTCGGCATAAGTTTGTTTTACTACAATCATTTTTTTCAATTTTAAATATAAGGAATATTAGTGTTGTGGAATTAATCAATTCCAAAAAGAACTTTAAAATTTTTAGTTGACAATTCAAGAAAAGAAAACTACATTGCCGTCAACAAAAGAATGGATTCTTATTTTGAAGTCTATTTTTATTTCTCATATCAAATTAAAGTTTATAATACTTAAAGGAGGGCAAGGGAAAAGTTTCTTCTATTAAATCAAAAATGTCAATTCAAAATTTGAACTAATTTAGGAGGCAGATGGTAATAACACAGCTCATTTCAAAGTACGCCGGTTGCAGTTTTAGATAACGCCGGTAAATCAGTTAAATTAAACTCAAATTGTATCCTTAAATATTTAGCGAGGAGTAGTTATGAGAATAAGAAGTTCACAGAAACGAAATGACAAATTGATAAAAGAAAAAAGAAAAGACACTTACAGGGGCAAAAACAGCCTCCCGGCTATTCAGTTATGCTCATCCTGCGGCGCTACGTTTATGAACGGCAGATGGACATGGAATGAAGTGGAGAATCATTCAATTAAAACGATGTGCCCGGCTTGTAGAAGAATAAACGACAACTACCCGGCTGGCTTTATAGAAATTAAAGGAAATTTTTTTGCAGGGCACGAACAAGAAATTGCTAACCTTATACGCAACACCGAAAGATTGGAAAAGAACGAAAGACCGCTCGAACGCATTATTTCTATGCAGCTGGAGAAAAATATTGCTCACTTGACTACAACCGGGGTTCATATTGCAAGGAGAATCGGCGAAGCTCTATCAAGATCATATCAGGGTAATTTTTCTTTTAAATACCTTAGCGGCGAAAAAGGCATACGAGTTTATTGGGAGAGATA
>JBJKRP010000380.1:0-3600 GCA_046704565.1 Ignavibacteriaceae bacterium
GTTCCATCATGTACCGTGGACATATCGTATGAAATCAGGAAAAACTCTCTGGGATGAGCTTTGCTTTCATTATTATAAAGGGGTTCAAGGAGTTGAGAAAATTCAGAACACATGGAATTCTCTTAAATGGAAAATAAATGTTGAAGAATTTAATTCAGTAAAGATGCTTTTAAAAATACAGCATGAAGATGCTGTAAAGTGGAGAGAGGGCTGTGTATTGTATTTCCAGACTTTTTCAAAAATGCCTATTCCGCCCGGCTTAGAGAAACCAAAACATGATTTAGATTATTATGAAACTCATAATCCGATGTAAAATAATTTTTATTCTAATTTTATTTGTTACACTTTCTTCTGGAAATGCTCAGGAAAAATTTTATTCCTGGGCTAATACTCCTCCGATGGGATGGAACAGCTGGGATTGCTTTGGAACAACTGTAACTGAAAAGGAAGTCAAGGCAAATGCAGATTATATGGCTGCCCACTTGAAAAAATTCGGATGGAAATATATAGTAATTGACGCTCGTTGGTATGTTGAGAATCCAACAACTCACGGATACAATGAAAAAAATCCTATCATAAATATGGATAAATACGGAAGGTTTCTGCCGGCAGTAAACAGGTTTCCTTCTTCTGCAAATGGAAAAGGTTTCAAATCGCTTGCCGATTACATTCACAGTTTAGGACTTAAATTTGGTCTTCATATTTTGCGCGGCATTCCGAGATTAGCTGTTAAAAGAAACACGTCGATACTTGGTACAAATTATACTGCTAAACAGATTTACAACACGAAAGAATTATGTACCTGGCTTAACGACATGTACACAGTTGATGCAGCCAAACCAGGAGCTCAGGAATACTATAATTCAGTCTTTAAACTTTTTGCATCGTGGGGTGTTGATTTTGTAAAGGTTGATGACATCTCCAATCCTTATTATCATGAAAAAGAAATTGACATGATTCGTCAAGCTATTGATAACTGTGGACGCCCAATAGTCCTAAGCTTATCTCCTGGTGAAACTCCAATTAAAGATGCTGAACATGTTAGCACGCATGCAAATATGTGGCGAATTATAGGAGACTTTTGGGATAACTGGTCTCAAATAAATCAACATTTTTCTCTTTTTGAAAAATGGATTCCATTTATGGGGTCGGGACATTGGCCGGATGGAGATATGCTTCCTTTGGGAAGGATCGGAATAAGAGCCGAACGTGGTAATAACCGCATGACTAGGTTTACGAAAGTTGAACAATACACATTAATGTCACTCTTTTTGATTTGCCGCTCGCCGCTTATGTTTGGCGGAAATTTACCTGACAACGATCAATTCACTTTAAATTTGATATCCAATAGTGAAACACTTTCTGTTCTTAAAAATAGTAAAAATAACAAACTCCTTTTTGATAAGGACGGGGAAATTGCATGGACTGCAGATGATATAAAATCCAATGATAAATATGTTGCTCTTTTTTATACCTCAGATCAAGAGCCAATAAAAGATAGTTTAGCTTTATGGAATAGTAAACTTATTACATATAAGCCGGGAGATCAAAGCACAAAAGTTAAGGTAAACATTGCAGGAGCTAAAAAGCTTTATCTTGTTGTTACAGATGGCGGTGATGGAAATAATTGGGATCATGCGGATTGGATTGAACCGAGACTTATAGGTAAAAATGGAACTTTAGATTTAACAAGTATTAAATGGTTAAGGGCTACTGCAGGCTGGGGAAGTGCTTCGTTAAACAAGAGTGTAGAGGGCAATAAACTTATTGTTGATAATATAGAATATGCTAACGGTATTGGTACTCATGCAAATTCAATTATCGAGTATAATATACCGGAAGGTTATGAAACCTTTACATCAATAGCAGGACTTGATAATGAATCTGTAAGTCATCCCGAAGGGGCAACCGTAAAATTCCATGTATTTACTAAATATCCTACTGGCTCGCATCCTAAGGATTCTGTTAAGATATCTATAAACTTCAAACAATTGGGTCTTAGCGGCACTTGTAAAGTGCGTGATCTTTGGGCTAAGAAAGATATGGGAGTTTACAAAAATGAATTATCCTTATATGTAAAGCAGCATGGTTCTAAGTTACTAAAGATTAGTAAAGCAAATTAAATCAAGAAAAATTATATCTATAGTTAATAGTTATGTCATATTTTTAATTCAATGTTGGGAGGAAGAAAATGAAAGTAAAAAAAATATTAATGTCGATACTATTAATAAGTATGGGTTTATTAATAAATACATTTGCTCAAACAATGCCTCTCGTCTATAATGTTGAAAACACAGGGGTAAACTGTCCGGTTCCTTATATGCCTTCTTTCTACGAACTTCCAATTAATCAGGCACTACCGGATCCGTTTGAGTGGGCAGACGGCAGGGGCAGCATAAAGTATTACTCCGATTGGGAATACCGGCGTAATGAGATAGGTGATCAGATCCAGAATTATGAAATCGGTGAAAAGCCGCCCAGACCGGATACGGTTACTGCAGGTTTTTCAAATTCCGATAGCGTTCTTACTGTGAAAGTTACTAAGAACGGTAAAACACTCACGCTGACTTCACACATTTACCTTCCATCCGGGAGCGGCCCGTTTCCGGCAATTATAGGAATGGATTTCGTTCCGGGCCAGGGTGCAGGTGAACTTCCGAATTCTTTTTTTACCGACCGCAAAATAGCAGTAATCGAGTATATCCATAACCAGGTAACAACTTACGGCAGCCCTTCAAATACGGATCCTTACTACCGGCTTTACCCTGATCTTAACACTGATAATACAGGACAATACAGCGCATGGGCCTGGGGTGTAAGCCGTTTAATTGATGGTTTGGAGCTGGTTCAGAATGTTCTTCCTATCGATTTAAAACATTTAGCGGTAATGGGCTGCTCTTATGCAGGCAAAATGGCACTCTTTGCCGGGGCGTTTGACGAGCGTATTGCACTTACTATTGCCCTGGAATCAGGCGGAGGCGGCGCCACATCATGGAGGTATTCGCATTTCAGTGCTGGTACTAATGTGGAAGAAATAGATAACACGGATTATAATTGGTTTAAGAATTCCATGAAACAATTTGCCGGTGACAATGTCTACCGTATGCCGGAAGACCATAATGAGTTATTGGCAATGGTTGCACCTCGTGCTTTGTATGTAACTGCAAACCCAAATTATACATGGCTGTCAAATCCTTCGTGTTATGTAGCAAGTAAGGCTGCTAAGCAGGTCTATAATGATTTAGGTATTTCCGATAGGTTTGGATTTTCAATTGTTGGCGGACATAACCACTGCCAGGTTCCAAACAGCCAGATACCCGAAATTACGGCGTTTGTAGACAAGTTTATGCTTGGCATAGATACCGTAAATACGGATACCATAGCCGACAGCCCGTATAATATCAATCTTTCAAGTTGGATTACATGGAGTAACCCTGTTCTTACTAACGGTACATCTTATTTTGGAAAAACAACTTTAGATTATCCATCTGATTTTATGACTGGAGTGGATACAAATAATACTTTTAAATGGAATAAAATTAAAGATGCTGAAAAGTATTATATCGAGTTAACTACAGACCCAACTTTTAGAAGCTCCGT
>JBJKRP010000381.1:0-3005 GCA_046704565.1 Ignavibacteriaceae bacterium
TCATAATTCTGTAGTTACGCCGGGTGATGATAATAATTCAATATCCTGCTTGACCGAACTCTTTCTATTTTTACTGCACAATGAATTGTATACAGGCGGGGAGCTATCAAAAAATTTTTACCCATTATCAATCTATAATATTTTTTAGACAGAGGCATATTATTACAAGACTGGAATTTTCTTTCCTGTCCTACGGCTTGGCAATTCATAAGCAGGAAATCTGAAATCCAGAACTGGAAATCTGAAATCCAGGAAAGGAAATCTGAAACCCAGAACTGGAAGCCATAAATCCTGGACAGGAGAAATGGTTTCCAGTACAGGAAAAATGAAATCCAGCATAAGGAATGAAATTTCCAGGACAAGAAATCAAGTTTCCAGGACAAGGAAGTAAAAATCCAGGATAAGGAATCATAAATCCAGGACAGGGAACCAAGTTTCCCTGACAGGCAATCAAATTTCCTGTCAAGGAATTTTGATTTCCTGCCAAAAAAAATGCGGAAATTGATCAAAAATGAGATAATTAGTCATTTGTTGAAGAGAGTTAGAGACTGCCAAAAGCAATAAAATTACACCCTGTGTTTTAAGAGCACGGGAGTAATACTTAATTAACTTAATTCCAAACAAAATATGGAGGGATCCATGGCTAAAGTCAAAAGTGCACTAAACGACAAACCTGTTCCGGAGATAATTCAAACGAGTAAAGACCGGAGCGGCAAGCTGAACGACCCGAACGCAAAGGTTAAGGTTGACAGCAATCTACTCACACGCCATAGTACGGCTGTAGCCGAACTTGAGGCGAAAGAAAGCGGAGTAACCACAGCAAAGGACAATCTAAAGCTTTCGGTTGAAGAGCGCGATGCAGCAAGGAACGAGCTGGAGCTTGCAGATGCGGCAATCGTAAATTACATAAACAGTCAATCGCAGGACGTCAGCGTCCTGTTAACTACCGGCTACCCGTTAGCCGATGAGAAAGGCGTACCGGCTCCGATAGAGCAGATTACGAATCTTTCCTCGGCAACGGGAGACGAGCCGGGCGAGATTGACGTAAACTTTAACCGCGTTAAGTCTGCAACCGGCTATGAATTCCAGATATCTGCGGATAATCCGGATAGCTGGACGAATGCCGGAGCCTCAGGCAAAACATCCAAGCATACATTCAATAACTTAACTCCGGGAAAGAAGTACTGGATAAGGGTCCGTGCCTTCAGAGGCGAGGATAAAGGCGCATGGAGTAACGCGGTAACAACTACGGCGCCGTTCTAATGGTTTGTTGTTTGCCGGTCGAAGACGAGGTCCCGTCAACCGCCGAAGGCGTGTCTCGCTAAAAGCGGAAGGCGGATGGTTAGTTGTCTTTAGCGGCGGAGGCGCCCTTTCTCTGCCGCTATCACCTAACTGAAGTTAGGTGTTAATGGTAATCGCAGCAGAACGGCTAACACCGCAATTCATTGCGGTGAAAAAAGCGTAACACAAAAAATAGATAACCGTTTCAACGGTTTACAGCATTCCAAATTATACTAAAAAGAAAGCTGTAAAAAGTCGCCGGGAAACTGTTGAAACAGTTACTGAGTTTTTTTACTTTGTTAGCGTTATTCACCTAACTAAAGTTAGGTGTTAATGATGGATGGAGATGGTCATAGTCAAATATCCCTCACTTCGTTAGAGTCCAGCCCGTCGGTCTCGAAAGACCGCCGAGGTCTTTCGGACAAACCCTAACTGAGTCTGATGACCTGCCCTCTCCTTTGGGAGAGAGCTCGGGTTTGCCTACGTGCAGGCAGGAGTGAGGGTAATGAGGAGACAAATGTCATAATAGTAAATAACAACTTAATTCATTGCTGTTGTTCGAAAAATCATTAGACAGATATTCATACAGTTGACAGCAAGAATATTAACACCGCAATTTATTGCGGTGAAAAAGAATGAGCAGGATATTAGAAACTGTTTCAACAGTTTACCAGCAGCAATACATTTTTTACAGGAGGCAGAAATGTCACTACACTCTTATTCCAGATGCTGGCTGCATCTTATATGGTCAACTCTTAACAAAGAAAGGATAATTTCCAATAAAGAAACACAGCTTAAGATTTCTAAATATCTTTATGATTACTCAAAGTCCAGGAATATTTTTATGCGGATCAATCATGTTAACCCGGATCATGTGCATGTGTTGATTGATTTACCGACAAGCTATACTATGGAGGAGGTAATGAAGCTGCTTAAGGGAAGCTCTTCGCATTGGATTACTGAAAATAAATTAATTGAAAGAACGTTTTCTTGGGGAAGAGGATATGGTGCTTTTTCAGTATCGGAATCAAACGTAACCAAGGTAGTAAAATATATTGAAAGGCAGGAAGAGCATCATAGGAAGAAAGCTTTTGCGGAAGAATACGAGGAATTTATTAAAGCATACGGATTACAGTTTATTAAAGAGTAATGTACATCATAGCCACCTAACTGAAGTTAGGTGTTAATGGTAAAGAATTAGGTTATTCGTATCTGAAGCTTGGGATTATCTTCCTTTATCCAGAAGAATAAGCCGATTAAAATTTCGAAGGCGGTGGTAGCATAAAAATAGAAATAATTATTTGCAGCGCCGTGGGTTAAACCCAAAGCATTTAACACTGTAATAGATTCATCCATAATTATAATCAAAATAAATAGGTTTATTATACCTTTATTAAAATATAAACGAATAAAAGCCTTTAGTACTGTTAGTAAGATCAATGCATGAATTCCGGCAAAGAAAAGGTAAAGCGTCTCAAAGTTAGCATAAAAAGAAAGTGTACTTATTCCCATTAGAATGGCTAATAAAAATAATTTATATCTTTTTATAACTGAAATATCTTGAACGAATATAAGTAATAAAAAAGCGCCGGGAACATAAAAGAAATTTGAATTGGAATGGAAAAGAATTCTCAAATAAATAGTAGATAGATCAGCTACCGATGTAAAATAGAAATAATAAAAATATCTTTTACCAACTTGCCTAAAAGGAATTACAGTCCAAA
>JBJKRP010000382.1:0-8701 GCA_046704565.1 Ignavibacteriaceae bacterium
TGATTCATGATATTTTGTACGGAGGCTTAGCAAAAAGCTTAGGCAAAATCCCGCCGAAGATCGGGAAGTACACCGGTATAGAAGGAGATGAATTTTTAGATGACATTGAAATTGTAGACCAATCTCCTATAGGCAAGACTCCCCGCTCAAACCCGATCAGCTACATAAAGGCATACGAGCACATTAGAGAGCTGTTTGCCTCTACCCATCAAGCCAGAGCGCGCGGCTATAAGCCGGGATTCTTTTCGTTCAACGTGCCGGGGGGCAGATGCGAAACTTGTCAAGGCGACGGATACATCAAGGTTGAAATGCAGTTCCTTGCCGATCTATATCTTGAATGCGATGACTGCAATGGAACACGCTTCAAAAAAGAAATACGTGAGATTTCTTACCATGGGAAAAACCTTATCGATGTACTTGAGATGACGGTCGATGAAGCCGTAGAGTTTTTTAATGAAAACGAAAAGATTTCAAAAGGCATCGGGCTGTTATCTGAGGTTGGGCTCGGTTATCTTAAGCTTGGTCAGCCTTCTAATACTCTTTCCGGAGGGGAAGCACAAAGAATCAAGCTTGCTGCTCATCTAACTGCACAAAGAGAGAGCAAGCATACGCTTTTTATTTTTGATGAGCCGACTACCGGTCTTCATTTCGACGACATCTCTAAACTGATAAACTGCTTCAACCTTCTGCTGGAAAGAAATAATTCAGTCGTAATTATTGAGCACAACCTTGAGATAATTAAATGTGCGGATTATATAATTGATTTAGGACCGGAAGCAGGCGAGAAAGGCGGCGAGGTTGTAGCAACAGGAACTCCTGAAGATATTGTCAAAAATTCCGATTCGTGGACGGGGAAATATCTGAAGGATTATTTAGACTAATACCGAATTGTGATCTGATACGTACATCTCTTTGCCCGGTATTGTTTAATTTTCAAATAAAAATTAGGGATGGTTATGCATAAATATAGTTTAAGTAAAATTTTTTTTAATCAAATACCCCGACAAGTCTTTTCTATTTTATTCTTCTTCGTTGCAATATCATTTTTGTCTAACATTTCCTCGGCAAAATCCAAATCGGATGAAAGCAATATCTTGCGTTCTACCCTGAAGAACGGTCTTAGGGTAGTTATTGTCCGTGATGCTTTAGCACCTGTTGTTACGACCGAAATAAATTATCTTGTCGGCTCTAATGAGGCTCCGAAAGGATTTCCCGGGACGGCTCATGCATTAGAACATATGATGTTCCGCGGCAGCGAGGGTCTTTCTGCCGACCAGCTTGCAGATATTACCGCAGCAATGGGCGGAGATTTTAACGCAGATACAAGACAGTCTGTTACCCAGTTTTTTTTCACAGTGCCGTCGGAAGACCTGGATGTTGCGCTGCATATTGAATCGATAAGAATGCGGAGTCTGCTTTGCACAGATTCTCTATGGAAGAATGAACGCGGTGCAATTGAACAGGAGGTTGCGCAGGATCTTTCCAATCCCGAATATGTTTTTTACAAAGATCTTCTTGCCGCAATGTTCAAAGGTACGCCTTACGCGCATGATGCGCTTGGTACGCGTCCTTCGTTTAATAAGACGACCGGAGCTCTTCTTAAGAACTTCCATACAACCTGGTATGCACCTAACAATGCAATTTTAGTTATCGTAGGTGATGTCCAGCCTGAGTCTGCTCTTGCCGAAGTTAAGAGGTTATTTGAAGATATTCCTTCAAAGAAGCTGCCGGATAAACCTGAAATTAATTTGGAAGCGGTAGCACCGGATACTTTACATTTGAACACTGATCTGCCTTACGGGCTTGCAATCATTAGCTTCCGGATGCCCGGCTCAGACAGCCCTGATTATGCTGCCGCCCAGATACTATCGGATGTTTTAAGCAACCAGAGAGGAGATCTATATTCCAAGCTGGTTCCAACCGGCAAAGCTCTTTATGCGGGATTTGAATATGACGACCTGCCTAAATCAGGGCTTGGCTTTGCGCTGGCTGTCTTTCCGAAAGGAGCTGATTCGAAAGCTCTGATCAATCAGCTACAATCGATTCTAAATGATCAAATTAAGAAAGGACTGCCCGAAGAGCTTGTTGAAGCTGAAAAGAGACATGAGCTTTCCGATGCAGAGTTTCAGAAAAATTCGGTATCAGGTCTTGCTTCTGTCTGGTCAGAGGCGCTTGCCGTAGAGGGAAGAAATTCTCCTGCCGAAGATTTGTCAATGCTTGAAAAAGTTAACGTTGACGAAGTAAACATGGCAGCAAAGAAATATTTAAATCCGGAGCATGCAATCTATGCAGTTCTAACACCGGAATCGTCAGGCAAGCCGATTTCAAAAAAAGGGTTTGGAGGGCAGGAATCTTTTGCGCCGAAGAATCCTAAAGCTGTTGCTCTTCCGTCCTGGGCTGAGAAAGCTCTGGGCAGACTTAAAGTGCCTGCTTCCGTAGTCAACCCTGTTGTGTCGGTACTTCCTAACGGGTTGAAATTAATTGTTCAGCACGAAAATATAAGCAATACTATAAGCGTTTATGGAAGAATAAAAAATAATTCGAATCTGGAAACACCCGAAGGGCAGGATGGTGCTTCGAGCGTTTTAGATCAACTGTTCCCGTACGGATCGAAGACGCTCGACAGAATAGCATATCAGAAAGCTCTTGATGATATTGGCGCGGATGAATCAGCCGGTACAAGCTTTTCAGTCAGCGTTCTCGCAGACCATTTCGACAGAGGCGTTCAGCTTTTAGCCGATAATGAACTGAATCCCGGGCTCCCTGAACATGCATTTAAAATAATTCAGCAGCAGACTGCTGCAACGGTTGCCGGTGAGCTTAAGAGCCCGGATTATCTTGCAAGCCGCTCTTTGATTGCAGGTCTCTACCCTAAGAACGATCCCGTTCAAAGACAGACTACGCCCGTGACAGTTTCTTCTTTAAAAATGGAAGACATTGAAAATTATTATCATAAGGTTTATAGACCTGATTTAACAACAATCGTAATAATCGGAAATATTTCTCCCGACAGCGCAAAGAATACTATAGAAAAATATTTCGGGAGTTGGAAGGCTGAAGGAAAAAAGCCTCAAACAGAGCTTCCGTCTGTTCCGGCAAATAAGCCCTCAACATCGGAGGTCCCTGATAAAAGCCGCGTACAGGATAATGTTACTTTAGCCGAAACACTTGAGCTTACACGCTCTGATCCGGATTACTATGCGCTTCAGCTTGGCAACCACGTTTTAGGCGGTGCTTTCTACGCAACAAGATTTTACAAAGACCTTCGCGAAAACAGCGGGCTGGTTTATTATGTCTCTTCTTCGTTCAACATAGGGAAAACAAGATCGACTTATGAAGTTAATTACGGCTGTGATCCGCCGAATGTTTCGAAGGCAAGAGTAATTATACGGCGGGACTTGAAACAGATGCAGTCAACTCCCGTAACTTCAAATGAGCTTGAACAGGCAAAGGCGATGCTGATGAGAGAAATTCCTTTATCGGAATCAAGCTTAAGCAGTATCGCGGGAGGGCTATTGTCCCGGTCGTTAAGCGATCTTCCTTTGAATGAGCCTGTAATTGCGGCTAAAAAATATTTAAGCTTGAATGCCGCCGATGTAATGAATGCTTTTAAGAAGTGGGTTCGTCCTTCGGATTTTGTCCAGGTAACTCAAGGACCGTCTCCGAAATAAAAATCATTTTTGAAATCTTGAAGTTTTAATAAAGTCTTTCCGGTAATTCAAACATGAAAATTACCGGAAGGCTTTTAAATTTATAATCTCTGTTCATCAAAAATAATTTTGGGTAAAGTATGCGGCTATTTTGAATAATATGCAGAAATAGTAACAATTATTTTTTATGACTCTTGATTCTCAATTTTTCGTGAATAAATTTGCAATTGTAAATATTATATACAAAAGGACAATATAAATTAAGGGATTAAAATGAGTCTAAGTCAAATCGCACGATCTATTAGTGCGTCGCCGACTCTTAAGCTTAATGAAAAAGCAGCTATACTAAGAGACAAAGGTGAGCCGGTAATTCACCTTGGCGGCGGCGAACCTAAAAGTAAAGTACCAATGGATGCAATCCTATCTACTGCTGCGCATCTAAATACCGCTGAAGTCAGGTATGCACCTGCCGACGGTATTCCCGCTTTGAAAAAAGCCATCATTCGCTATACCGAGGAATTCTATAATCGAACCGTTGCCCCGGAGAATGTAATCGCGTCCGGAGGCGCTAAACAGGCTATCATGGTCGCACTTCAGGCGATCTTAAACCCGCAGGAAGAGGTTGTCTTCCCGGCTCCTTACTGGGTAAGCTATCCGGAGATGGCAAAGCTATGCGGTGCTGTTGGAGTTCCTGCTTTGCCGGATGACGGAACTTTCTATCCGAAAATTCAGGATATTGAACAACGCGTCGGATCTTATACCAAAGCCGTTCTTATCAACAGCCCGAACAACCCAACAGGCGCAATGTATTCGGAAGAATTTATTTCGGACGTAGTTCAGTTCTGCGAAAAGAAAGATATCTACCTAATAATGGATGACATCTATCATCGTTTAATATTCGATGGAAGGAAACCGATCAACTGTTACGACTATGCCAAAGACAAATCCGAAAATTCAAAGATAATTGTTATCAACGGGGTCTCAAAGCAATATGCAATGACGGGCTTCAGGATCGGCTGGGCAGTAGGTAATAAAAAAGTTATCGAAGCAATGTCGAATATTCAAGGTCACCAGACTTCCGGTCCTTCGGTGCTTCTTCAGAAGGCTGCCGTGGGCGCTCTCAACGGTATTCAATCGGGTGTTGAAAGCCTGAGACTTACTCTTGAGAATAACCGCAATGTTATGATTGATCTGCTAAATTCATTTGAGGGAGTTAAGGTTACCAAACCCGATGGAACTTTCTATTGTTTTGCTGACTTTAGTGTCTATGAAAAAAAATCCAACAAGCTCTCTGAATTCTTAATTGATAAAGTAATGGTACTTACGGTTCCCGGCGCTGAGTTCGGTCTTGAAGGGCATTTAAGATTAAGCTACTGCGGAACAATTAAGGAAATTACAGAAGGCATTGAGAGAATGAAATGGGCGCTGGACCCGAACTCGCCTAATGAGTTGTACATAGGCGACAGGAAGTTAGTGAGGGATTGGTCATGAGCAAGTATCTTGAATTCAATACCCCGGCAAGTAAAGAAGCAAAGCAGTTAGCTTCCGATTTTGGTTTATCAAACCACGGCTTTAATTATCTCGACCGCGTTTATTGGAATCTTCCTATTTCTTCTCTTTATGAAGAGGCTGTTTTCCGGAATGAAGGTCATGTCTCCGAAGGCGGACCGTTTATAGTTAAAACCGGTAAGCATACTGCGCGTGCCGCCGCTGATAAGTTTATTGTAAGCGAGGAATCGTCCGATAAAAATATCTGGTGGGGCGTTCACAACCGTCCATTCAATCTTGAAAAATTTAATTCCTTAATGCAGAGGCTTGAGGCTTATGCACAGGGGGAAGAATTTTTTGTCCAGGATTGCTACGTGGGTGCCGATCCTGATTACCGCATGCCAATCAGAATAATTACTGAGAAAGCATGGCACAGTTTGTTTGTAAGAAATATGTTCATTACAACAACCAACCCGGATGAACTAAAGAAGTTTATTCCGGAATTTACTGTAATTGCTGCGCCCGGATTTAGAGTTGATCCTAAAATTGACGGTACCAGGACGGAGACCGGGATAGTCCTGAACTTTGATGCGCGTACTGCCATTATTGCGAACTCTCTTTATGCCGGTGAAATTAAGAAATCCATTTTCACTGTTCTGAATTATCTTCTTACATACAGAGATGTGCTTCCTATGCACTGCTCTGCAAATGTTGGTAAGGACGGCGATGTAGCTTTGTTTTTCGGATTAAGCGGAACGGGTAAAACTACTTTATCCGCAGACCCGAAACGCAGACTTATCGGCGATGACGAGCACGGGTGGAGCCCTTACGGCATTTTCAATTTTGAGGGTGGCTGCTATGCAAAGGTTATCCGTCTTTCGGAAGAAAGCGAGCCGGAAATTTATGCTACGACCAAACGTTACGGGACAATACTTGAAAATGTTGTTTACGATCCGGTAACCCGCAGGATTGATTTGAATGATGATTCGGTAACCGAGAATACCCGCGCTTCTTATCCGCTGGATTTTATTCCGAATGTTGTTCACGAAGGATATGTAAGAAGCCATCCAAAGAACGTTATCTTGCTGACCTGCGATGCAACAGGCACACTTCCCCCAATTGCAAAATTAAGTCCTGAACAGGCGCAATATCATTTTATCAGCGGGTACACTTCGAAGATTGCGGGGACCGAAATAGGGCTTGGCATTGAGCCGCAGATTACTTTTAGCGCCTGCTTCGGAGGACCGTTTATGGTGCGTCATCCTTTTGATTATGCTGCGCTGCTGAAGGAAAGGCTGCTAAAGCATAACGCTCAATGCTGGCTTGTAAATACCGGCTGGGTCGGCGGCAGGTTTGGCGTTGGTAAAAGGATCAGCATCCGGCATACGCGAAACCTTTTAAATGCTGCGCTGGAAGGCAAGCTTAATAAGGTAAAATATAGAAAAGACAAACTATTCGGCTTTGAAGTTCCGCTTACCTGCCCGGATGTTCCCGAAGATGTGCTGGATCCTTCCAGTTCATGGGGAAACAAGGACGAGTACTGGAAGAAGTATGATGCCCTTGCGGCAAGGTTTGTTGAGAACTTTAAGCTGTTTGCCAAAGGCAGCTCCGAAGAAGTTCTGAAAGCAGGACCGAAACGGCTTTCGCAGATCTGATTTCCGCTCTTTCATTAGCCTGCCGCTCGATAAACCGGCGGCAGGCTTGACTTATCAAATTTTACTTTGTTCTTTCCAATTGTTTTTTTAGTTTCACGCCGTCCAAAAAAATATTTGAATTTCCCTAATGCATTCTATGGTTGACAGAATTAAAGAGCTCGAAAAAATTTCCAGACTCCTTGAACCCTCTTCCGAACAAAGAAAAATATTGCTCGAAAAAGTAATAGATTACTCCGAAGATTTTATTAACTCAATTTCTTTAGCAAAGACTTTTAATGCGATCGAAACAAGAGGAAAGGGAATTTATAGCTATCTAATTTCGGATATGCCTAAAAAGATTCCTGATATGCTTTCAATCTTAAAAGAAAATATCGATACTCCCGGCATAAATCCCGCGTCAGGTGGACACCTGGGCTACATTCCCGGCGGCGGAATTTACCATTCTGCACTCGGAGATTTTCTGGCAGATATTACAAACCGGTATGCCGGGGTTTTCTTCGCTTCTCCCGGCGCTGTTAGGATGGAAAACCATTTACTTAACTGGATGTCAGGTATAATCGGCTATCCGGAATCTTCTGCAGGTAACTTAACGTCAGGTGGAAGCATATCAAATATTATTGCGGTTGTTGCCGCACGCGAAGCTTTTAAAATAAAGGCAAGAGAGATTGAGAAAACGGTGGTATATCTTACTGCTCAAACTCATCATTCGGTAGAGAAGGCGCTAAGGATAGCTGGTTTGAGCGAATGTATCATGCACTTTATTGCCGAAGACAAACTTTTTAGAATGGACCCCGTTGAGCTTGAACGCTCTATTGAAAAGGATAAAAAAGGAGGACTGAAACCATGGCTTGTAGTTTCTTCTGCGGGTACAACTGACGTAGGAGCAGTCGATCCTCTCGAAGAAATAGGAAGCATCGCTGAAAGGCATAATCTATGGCATCATATTGATGCGGCGTATGGCGGGTTCTTTGTTTTAAGTGAAAGCGGTAAGCAAGTCTTAAAAGGATTGGATAACTCCGATTCAATTGTAATGGACCCGCACAAAGGATTATTCCTTCCATACGGTTCCGGCGCCGTTATAGTAAAAGACAAGAAGCTGCTTTACAATGCTTTCAGCTACCAGGCTGGCTATATGCAGGATGCTCTTGCACAGAACGAGGAGCTCTCACCAGCCGATCTATCGCCTGAGCTTTCAAAGCATTTCAGAGGTCTTAGGCTGTGGCTGCCTCTGATGCTTCTCGGTACAAAGCCGTTCAGCGCCGCGCTCGAAGAAAAGATTCAGCTTGCACGTTATGCTTACTCAAAGCTAAATGAGTTTGAAAATGTGGAGCTTGGTCCGCAGCCGCAGCTATCGGTAGTTACTTTCGGGTTTGTTCCGCCGGAAGGAGATGCAAATATCTTTAACAAAAAGCTTTTAGAAGAAATTCATAAAGACGGAAGAGTATTCCTGTCGTCAACAATACTTAACGGAAAGTTTACCCTGCGGATGGCGGTCTGCTCTTTTAGAACCCATCTCCGGGAAATTGATCTTGCTATAGAAATACTAAAAGATAAAATCAAGCTTCTGATGAAGTAAATTTCTCTTTTTAATCAAGTAACTTGGAACAAGAATGGATTGGATAATCTTATTTATAGCGGGACTGTTTGAAACAGCCTGGGCAGTCGGCATGAAGTACTCAAATGGATTTACAAAGCTTTACCCGAGCATTTTTACCATAGTAACAATGGCATGCAGCGTTTACTTGCTTTCGATTTCACTTAAGACTCTGCCCGTGGGTACCGCTTATGCGGTATGGACGGGCGTTGGTGCAGTAGGAACTGCCGTACTCGGTATTATACTATTCGGCGAATCGAAAGAGATGCTCAGAATAGGGTTTATACTTTTGATCATCTTCGGTATAATAGGTC
>JBJKRP010000383.1:0-15063 GCA_046704565.1 Ignavibacteriaceae bacterium
CCGCTGGAATTTAGGCGGTCGTTTATTTCTTGATCGTGAAGCTTCCCAATTCCCAGACAGATATTATCCGACAATGAAATGAGCAGGGAGATAATTCTGCTGCGGATTGTCCGCAACAAGACAAGAAAAATTATTTTCTGGAACCGGCAAGTTTTATTTTAATTATCAGTTCGGCAAATTCCCTGAAGGCGCCGTTGCCGCTTTTATTCCGGCAAATATAATCTACTATTTTTTTTATTTCGGGCATAGCATCGGCGGGCGCCGCAGTAACTCCCACCAGCTTCATAAGCTCAACGTCATTAACATCGTCACCGATATAAGCTACATTTTCGGCTTTCAGCTTATTTTTTTTAAGAATTTCTTTCAAAAGGATGTGTTTCTGTTTTGCGCCGAGATAAAGTTCGGAAATTTTGAGTTTTTCGGCTCTTTTTAGCACACTTCCTGAAATTTCCCCGGTTATAATTCCCGTCTCAACTGAAACAAATTCCCTTAATCGTTCTACGCCCATACCATCTCGAATAGAAAATCTTTTCAATTCTTCACCTTTTGCGGAGTAATAAACTCCCGTGTCGGTCAAAACGCCATCATTGTCTGTCAGAAGTAATTTTATTTTTTTTACTTTGTTCTTAAAAAGTAAGTTGTTATTTTTCAACTTGTTAGTTGACGCCATAAAAGCTATCTCCGGGTTCTTTTTAAAATAGAGATTTTCAAGCAAAATAGAATTCAATTTATAGTTCAATTTAAGTAAACTAAATAACTAATAAAACGGGATGATATGAAAATAATTAAACCTAAAAGATTGGCAAAAGGAGATGTTATAGGCATAGTATCGCCTGCGTCCTCTCCGGATGATTTGTCAACAATTGAAAGCGGCGTAAAATATCTTGAAAGTTTAGGATACCGGGCAGAAGTAGGAAAGAATGTCGGTAAAGTGCATGGCTATCTTGCAGGAAGCACGGAAGACAGGCTTGAAGACCTTCACGCGATGTTTAAGAACAAGGACATAAAAGCCGTCTTTTGTGTAAGAGGCGGCTACGGCTCAACCCGGATGCTTGATAAGATTGACTACAATTTGATTAAGCGGAATCCAAAAATATTTGTAGGATACAGCGACATTTCCGCGCTACAATTGGCGTTCTTTACTAAGACGGGATTGGTAACATTTGCCGGTCCAATGGTTTCAATTGATTTTTCCGGCGAAGTAAGCAAATACACCGAAGAAATATTTTGGAGCTTGATTACCACCAACAAAAGCTACGGTAAAATAAGCCTGCCTGACGGAGAAAAGGTTTCAACATTAAAAAAAGGGAAATTTAAAGGAAGAATTCTTGGCGGAAATTTAGCTTTATTATCTTCACTTGTTGGGACCGATTACCTTCCCGATATGAAAGACAGGATTTTATTTATTGAAGAAATAGGAGAACTGCCTTATAGGATAGACAGAATGCTTAACCAACTGAGACTCTCTAAGGTTTTACATCATGTTAAAGGAGTAGTTTTGGGTGCTTTTATTGATTGCAACGAGACGGATCCGACAAAAAGAACTTTAGCGCTTGGAGAAGTTATAGAGGACTATTTCGGAAGCCTCAAAGTACCGGTAGTATACAATTTTAAGCACGGACATGTGAAAGATAACGTAACTATCCCGCTGGGAATAATGTTCAAGCTTGATGCTTCAAGGAATTATATTGAAATTGCCGAAGGAGCGGTTAGCTGAATTCTTGATTTCATTCCTGAATGAAAGTAAAATAATTATCGGGGAATTTTAACACAGCTTTTTCCGCTGTTAAGATGTCCGGGAAAATTCCAAATACCGTCGAGCCGCTCCCGGTCATTAAAGAAAATAATGCGCCAGCTTCGTACATGATTTCTTTAATTTTTTGAATTTCGGGAAATTTCGTGAAGACAATTTCCTCAAAGTCATTCGTTAGAGATTTCTTTATCCTTTCCCAATCCTTACTGAAAAGACAATCGTAATCAAGATGATTTACGGGTTTTAGCCCAAGGTCCAAACTTTCATACGCCCATTTAGTTGAAACATGAATACCCGGATTAATTATGAGGACCGGATAGCCGGTAGAAAAATTAATTTGGTTTAATATTTCGCCTCTTGATTCCGCAAAACTTGGCGCCGGTTTTAAGAAGAAAGGCGTATCGGAACCAATTTCAAGTGCGCTATTTTTAAGATCGGTTTCATTCAATTCTAAATTGAAAAGCTTATTAAGCCCTAATAATGCCGCGGCACCATCGGAGCTTCCGCCTCCCAAACCGGCACCGATTGGAATATTCTTTTCCAAAATTATTTTTACATTCAGCTTCTTCCCGGTAAATGCTTCCAGTTTTTTAACGGCAGTAAGAACCGTATTGCCGGATTCGGAATTGATCAGACTGCTGTTTGTTTTGAATAAAAATGAATCAGAGGCTTCAAAAGTTATTCTGTCAAAAAGATTAATCGGATAGAAAACTGTTTCTATATCATGATAGCCGTCGCTTCTTTTACGGACAACTTTTAAACCGAGATTTATCTTGCACGGAGTTTTAATTTCTAACTTTTCCATCTAAAAATTTTTTTATCTTCTTAATATGTTCCGGCGAAGAGCCGCAGCACGCGCCGATGAATGAAGGGTTTTTCTTCACTATTTTTTTTACGGATGTAAGATATTCGCCGGGGCTAACGCCGCAGGAAATATTTTCATCGGAGAAGTTTCCGCCGCCGCAGTTCAAATAAGCCCCCCAGTTATAGTCGAATTCAGAGTTATCGAAATAATGGAAAAAGGTTTGTCCTTTTATACAGTTTATTCCGATAGCCATCGGGTTATGATCTAAAGAAAATTTAATCACTTCCGGCAGCTTTTCGCCGGAAAGCAGCTTGAGCCTTTCATCAACAAAGAAGCTGATTACATAAGGAATGTTATTCCGGCTGCAGTACGTGCAAATAATTTTTATCTCGTCAAAATGGCTTTGAGTTTCGTTCAGGATAAAATGACAGCCTGCTTCCATAAGAAGCGAAACGTGCTCTTTATGGTTTGCCTCCAGCTTTTTGCCGGACAGGTCTCTCTTTATTTTATAGCAGTCTTCCGCCGGCGCATTGGAACCTGCTATGAAAACAGGCAGAGTTGAAGCCGCTTCAATTGCAATTGCTACGCTTTCACGGACAAACTTTTGAGAGTTTATTTTTATTCCCGAAGCTTTAATTGCGGCGGGGTTTGTTCTGAATGTGTTGGTGGTAATTATATCTGCACCGGCATTTATGTATTCCCGGTGAATCTTTAAAACTTTTTCAGGATATTCAAGATTTGCATAAGACATCCATAATGGACCGGAAGAATTAATTCCTGATTGATGCAGCAAGCTTCCCATTGCGCCGTCGAGTATTAACGGTCGGTTAATCCTTGCGGCAAGGGAAAAAGGATTTATTTCAGCTTTGGCGGTAAACATTATTCTCCCGGAAAATATTTTCAGTAAACGGCTTCAGCTTTATAATGACTTCTTCGAACGGAACACCCGACAGGTTTTCCTTTTCCGTAATTACGCAATCAAATTTAGTATTGTACGGCGACCAGATCATATCATTTGTCTTGTACTTAACATAAACACCGAACGAGGGAATATTAAATGCCGATGCCAGATGGATTGCCGCTGTATCAGGCGTAAAAAGGAAATCAAGTTCTGAGATCATTGCCGCGAATTCACTAAAGGTCTCGGATAAATAATAAATAAAGTGTGAGTCCGTAATCTGCATTGCGGTCTCTTTATCTCCCGGCGAAGATAGAATTACAATATCTGCCCCTGACAGGGAAAAATAATTTAAGAGCTTCTTAAAATTTTCAATTCCCCAGAACCTGGAAGGACTTCCTGCCGAGATATTCACACCGGCAATAAATCTTTTTTGCGTGTAATTCTTACGGATGAAGTCTTCAGCCTTTTTGTAAGATAAGCTGTCGGGCTGATAGATGATATGAATGTCCCGGGCTTCCGGTTTTATGCCGAAGAGTTTCGTTAGCTCAAAAATTCGTTCTACTACATGATACTTAGCTGCATTAAGTCGTGGTACAGTCTTCGTAAAAATAATTTTGTTATCCTTCTCAAGACCGAATTTGTTCCCGGCAGTGCATAGCGCAATTAGAAAACTCACAGTTGTGGAAACGTCATCGTGGAGGTCGACTACAGTTTGAATGCCTTCCCGTTTTATTAAATTGAGAACTTTAAAAAATCCTTTTAATCCTTTCTCGAAGATTATCAATTCATCTATGTCCGGGTTGTTCAGATATGCTTCCTTATTCTTTTTATCAGCAAGGACATAAATCTTTGCCTTAATCTTCATTTTAATCTCATGCAGCAGAGGCGTGGTAACAAGTGCATCGCCGATACGGTTTAATCTTATAAAAAGGATTTTTGACTTCTCATCAAATTTATTTTCCCTACCGTAATTTTGCTTATGCTGTAAGCTAAGTAAAATTTTGAGCAGGATATTCTTAAAGAAAAATTCAATCCTTTTCATTAAGACCTATCGTTTTGCGGTTGTTTCCAAGCAGAGCCTCTGCCTTAAGAATAATATCCTGAACCGGCATATCGGCAAAACATTCGTGGCGGTAAGGACAGATCTGCTTGTTACAGTTAATACAAAATAAATCATTCCTAACAACGAAATCAGAATTGTCGGAATAAGGTCCGTGTCCTAATGGATTAGTAGGACCAAATAGACCCAGCGTAGGCACTCCCAGTGCTGCCGAAATATGCATAGGACCGGAATCATTGGCAATTACAAGGTCGCAGCTTTTAATAAGTCCTGACATTTGTTTTACCGAAGTAGGAGGTGCCATAACTGCGGTATTTTTTAATTTGCTTTTTATATATTCGGCGTCTTCTTCGTCTCCCGGACCCCACAAGATTAAAAATCCGGTATTCAGTTTATTGTGAAGTGCACTGCAGATTTCAACCCATTTGGAAGCGTCGCACCGTTTTGACTGCCATCCGCCCGAAGGAACTATTCCAATTAAGGTTATGGAGTTGTTAAAGTTTTTTTCGACGAATTCAGTTCCGAAACTCAAGTCATCATTATTTAAATAAAAATGTATCTTCTTTGAAACAACGGGAACTCCGATAGCCTTAAGCAATTCAAGATTATGCTCTGCAGAATGGTGCGCTCCTCTTTCAGAGGTAGCCAGAATATTGTATGCATAGCGGCGCCCGCGATAATTATAACCGACGCGATACTTAACGCCCGACAGGAAAGTTATTTGAGCACTTCTCGGGTTTGACCATAAGTCAAGTATCATGTTGTATTTTTCTTTTCTGATTTTCCAGGCGACTTTAAGTGGGAATCCGGTACGCTCCATTGTCAGCACTTTGCTTATCATCGGGTTATCTTCAACGGCTTCCCTGGCAAAGTCTTCTGTAAGATAGTCGATCCTTACACCTTCAAAATAAGATTTTAAATTGTCTAAAATAATCGTTGAAAGCACTATGTCGCCTATACCGCGCGGCTTAATACATAGTATCTTTTTCATCTCTCCGGGGACGATATTCTCTATTTTCATTAACCTTGAAATAAATAATTTCCGTACTATCCGACGACAAAAATACTAAATGATAAATTCACATTCACCAGTTTGACTATTGTAAAAAACTTGCCGGTTGAAAAATTGCTTGTCTAAATCATATCCGTTAAATTTGTTTTTCAGATTTTCAGCAACGAGGAACTAATGCATTTATTCAAAGGAGTAGACTATTTTGAAATAGATTCGCTCCTCTCCGACGACGAAAAGATGGTCAGAGATTCGATTAGAGAATTTGTTTCCGGCGAGGTAATCCCAATAATCGAAAAGTATAACCGCGAAGGAAGATTCCCGCTTGAGTTAGTCCCTAAGATGGCTGAACTGAACCTATTTGGAACGACTCTTCCGCAAAAATATAATTGTGCAGAGCTGAACAATGTATCTTACGGTTTGTTAATGCAGGAACTTGAACGGGGTGACAGCGGGATTAGAAGCTTTGTATCCGTTCAGAGTGCGCTTGTAATGTATCCTATCTTTACCTTCGGAAGCGATACCCAAAAAGAATTTTGGCTGCCCTTGTTGGCAAAGGGAGAAAAAGTAGGATGCTTCGGATTAACAGAACCAGATTTTGGTTCTAACCCGGCGGGAATGGTTACCAAAGCCGAAAAGGTAGAGGGAGGCTATCTGATTAATGGTGCCAAAATGTGGATTACGAATGGAACCATCGCAGACGTTGCTGTAGTATGGGCTAAACTTAACGGAACGGTGAGAGGATTTTTAATTGAAAAAGGTTTAAAAGGATTTACCGCACCGGAGATGAAAGGCAAGCATTCGCTTAGAGCAAGCGTGACATCAGAATTAATTTTTGATAACGTATTTGTGCCCGAAGAAAATATACTTCCTAAAACCAGCGGCTTAAAAAATGCGCTGATGTGCCTTAATCAAGCCCGCTACGGAATTGCCTGGGGCGTAGTAGGTGCAATGATGTCGTGTTATGATGCTGCTATGGATTATGCAAAGTCCAGGATACAGTTCAATAAACCAATAGCTGCCTTTCAGATGACCCAGGAAAAATTGGTTTTTATGCTGACCGAGATAACTAAAGCTCAATTATTAAATTTGCAGCTTGGCAGAATGAAGGACAAAGGCACGTTAAAGCATACTCAAGTTTCATTAGCAAAGAGAAATAATTGTGAGAAGGCTTTGGAAATTGCACACATAGCAAGAGAGATTCTCGGCGCTAACGGTATATTAGATGAGTACCCGGTGATGCGTCATGCAGCTAATCTGGAATCGGTCAAAACTTATGAAGGTACGCATGAGATGCACACTTTAATTATTGGCGAGGATATAACCGGGTTCCCGGCTTATGAATAGGTTAGTTCCATGCTTTTAACGGAATTTTTTTAACATTAAGGAAACTTTATGAAAGATATTTGGCTAATTAAAGAAGGTTTAACGTTTGATGATGTTCTGCTTGTCCCCGGTAAATCATCAATCCTTCCGAGAGAGGTAGACATTGCGACCTACCTGACGCCCGAGATAAAGTTAAATGTACCGCTTATTTCTGCTGCCATGGACACTGTTACTGAATCGGCAATGGCAATTGCGCTGGCAAGAGAGGGAGGAATAGGCATAATTCATAAAAACATGACTATCGATGCTCAATGCAATGAAGTCGATAAAGTTAAGAGATCGGAAAGTGGAATGATTAGAGATCCCGTTACTCTTATTCCGGGACAAACAATTGGCGACGCATTGGATATAATGAAGAAATACAGTGTCTCGGGAATACCTGTAGTTGAAAACAATGGAAAGCTGGTCGGAATATTGACCAACCGTGATCTGCGTTTTGAGCCTAATAAAAAACTTAAGGTTAAAGATCTGATGACAAGCCAGAATTTAATTACAGCGCCGCTGCATACCGATTTTGAAAAGGCTGAAAAAATTCTTCAGAAATATAAAATAGAAAAGCTTCCCGTTGTTGACAAGAACGGTATACTAAAGGGCTTAATAACTTTTAAAGATATTCAGAAAAAGAAAAAGCACCCTAATGCTTGCAAAGACCAGCACGGCAGACTTAGAGCCGGAGCAGCAGTCGGAGTAACATTTGACACTCTCGATAGAATGGCAGCACTATATAAAGCCGGAGCAGACGTAATCGTGATAGACACTGCACACGGTCATTCGCAGGGGGTTATGAAAACAATAAAAGAAGCCAGAAAAAAATTCAAATATGAGCAGATTATTGCTGGGAATATAGGGACTTATGAGGCGGCACTTGATCTTATAGATTGTGGGTTAGATGCCGTTAAGGTCGGGATCGGTCCGGGGTCCATCTGCACTACCAGGGTTGTTGCCGGGGTCGGAGTTCCACAGGTCACCGCTATTTCCGAGGTGCATAGGGCAATAGCAGGTAAGGGGATAAAACTGATTGCTGACGGCGGTATAAAACAAACCGGCGATCTTCCAAAAGCGATCGCCGCCGGAGCAGATTCGGTAATGATCGGAGGACTTTTCGCAGGAGTTGAGGAAAGCCCGGGCGAAAAAATTCTTTTTGAAGGAAGAAGTTTTAAAATTTACAGAGGCATGGGCTCACTTTCCGCAATGAAAAGAGGCAGCAAAGATAGATATTTCCAGGATGCGGAGGATGATATTGCTAAACTTGTCCCTGAAGGCGTTGAGGGAAGAGTGCCGTATAAGGGGTCTCTTTCCGATACTGTTTACCAATTAGTGGGCGGACTTAGAGCCGCAATGGGTTACTGCGGAGTACGAAACGTAAAAGAACTGCAATCTAAAACTAAATTCATCAGGATTACTTTATCGGGATTAAAAGAAAGCCATCCTCATGATGTCACAAATACAAAAGAAGCTCCGAACTATCACACTTAAAAATAAGGAGGGTATTATCCGGGGTTGTTTTATTTTTATTTTAGCATGAACACGAATTAAAAGGATGTATAAAGTACTTGTTATAGCTTACTATTTTCCGCCGATGGGCTTAAGCGGCGTTCAGCGAACACTAAAGTTTACCAAATATATGAAGGACTATAATTGGGACCCTGTTGTTCTTACCGCGGCAAACACCGGTTATTTTGCTCACGATAATTCTTTGTTAAAAGAAGCCGAATCGGCAGGTATAAGAATTGTAAGAACCGGCGGAAATGATGTCAACTCTTTACTATCTAGAAAGGGGACTATAAAGATGCCCCCTGAAATTATTCGAAAGATTTTTCATCTGTTTACTTATACCTTCTTTTTCCCGGATAATAAAATTTCTTGGACAAAGAAGGCAATTAAAAAAGCAAGAGAAATAATTGCCAAAGAGAAATTTGATTTATTGTTTGTCAGCGCGCCTCCGTTTTCTTCGATAAATATGGCTGTTAAGCTGAAAAAGGAATTTAACATTCCGTTGGTAATCGACTACCGGGATTTGTGGTACGGCAACCAGTTTGCATTTTATCCAACGCCATTGCATAAGCTTCTTCATAAGAATATGGAGTATAAAGCGCTTAAAGCAGCCGAAAAGATAATTGCGACGAACAGGAAGATGAAGGAAAAAATCCTTGATAATTATAAGTTCCTTACGTTTGAGGATATCTATATAATTCCTCACGGCTATGACCCGGCTGATTTTAAAAATTTAAAAAAAGCGGAGAAGTCAAAGGAGAAAATGCATATAACTTATTCGGGCATATTTTATGATTTTGTTACCCCAAAATATTTTATTCAGGCATTCAAGAAACTGTCTGTTGAAAGACCGGACGTTACTGCAAATATTGAACTCGGTTTTATAGGCTACCTTAGGAATGAAAATAGGAAGCTTATTAAAAAATTAAATCTCCAGGGATTTGTTCAGGAATTCGGATACTTAAACCACAGTGATGCCTTGGATAAAATCATGGCAAGCGATGTACTATGGATGATGGTTGGTAATGCCAGAAATGCCGATACCATTTCGAGCGGGAAGCTTTACGAATATTTTGGAACAAGAAAGCCGATAATTGCTTCTGTCCCTGAAGGTGCATTAAAATCCTCGGCACTGGAATACAAAGCTGCATTTATTACCAAGCCGGACGATGTGGATGAAATAAAAAATACAATCTTAAAGGTATATGAGTTGTATTTGGCAGGCAGCTTACCTCTTCCGGATGAAGAGTTTGTTGAAAAACATAGAAGGGATTTTCTAACAGAACTTTTAACAAAGCAATTTCAATTTTTAGTAAAGGAAGAGATTATATGAATGTCTTATTAATAGGGTCGGGCGGAAGGGAAAATGCCTTAGCATATAAGATATCTCAGAGCGGGCTGCTGGACAAACTTTTCATAGCACCTGGAAATCCGGGAACAAAATTTCTCGGAGAAAATGTCTCAATTCATTTAAGCGATTTTAAATCCGTACATGAATTTTGTCTTTATAACAAGATCGAACTGGTAGTTGTAGGACCGGAGCAGCCGCTTGTAGATGGCATCTCTGATTATCTCCGAAGTAAAGGTTTGAAAGTATTCGGTCCTAATAAACGGGCAGCCGAGATAGAAGCATATAAATCCTTTGCGAAGCGTCTAATGGTGGATTACAAAATTCCAACCGCAGCTTATGCCGAGTTCAATTCCAATCAGTTGAGTAATGCTAAGGAATATCTACATAGCCAAAAGTTTCCGTGTGTAATAAAAGCCGATGGACTCGCCGCCGGGAAAGGCGTACTTATATGTAATAATATTTCCGAAGCTGAAACAGCTATTGATGAAATTTTTCTTGATAGAGTTTTTGGTGCCGCGGGTGATAAATTAATTATCGAAGAATTTATGAAAGGGGAGGAAGCCTCGATTTTTGCAATAACCGACGGAGATAATTTTGTTTGCCTTCCTTCCGCACAGGACCATAAAAGAATAGGTAATAACGATACCGGTAAGAATACCGGCGGAATGGGCGCCTATTCTCCCGCGCCTGTAGTTACGAAAACCATCTTAGACGAAGTAGAAAACAATATAATTAAACCTATTCTTGAAGCATTGAAAACCGAGAATAGAAAATTCAACGGATGTTTGTATTGCGGCTTAATGATAACGGAATCGGTGGCTAAGGTCGTGGAATTTAATTGCCGTTTCGGTGATCCGGAAACTCAGGCAGTACTGCCTTTGTTGGAGGGCGACTTCTTAAAATTACTTTATTCTGCTGCTGAAGGGAATCTGGATAAAGATGCTGTAAGATATAGCGGCGGGGCTGCTGTGTGCGTTGTTGCGGCTTCCAACGGATACCCGGAAACTTATGAAAAAGGGTTTGAGATTACGGGTTTCAAAGAAACAGAAGAGGATATTGTTGTCTTTCATGCCGGCACTAAAGAAGCTGAGGGTAAAATCTTAACGAACGGCGGCAGAGTTTTGGGAGTTACCGCTGTTGTAAAAGACAATGATTTGAAGCAGGCTAAAGAGAAGGCATACCGCGCCCTGGAAAAAATTAGTTTCAAAAACATTTATTACAGGACCGATATAGCCGACAAGGCTCTAAGAAAATAATGGAAGGGCAAACCTCACTGAACATCTAAATCGCATTGCGTTGTTCAGTGAGCGGGGACTTTAAATCGTACCGAAAGCCGGACTCGAACCGGCACCTGGTGTGAGCCAGACTGGATTTTGAGTCCAGCGCGTCTACCAATTCCGCCATTTCGGCAAAAAGAAAATTTTTCTTTCGAAATTTGCGTCGTAAATCTATGCCTTATTTATTTTATTATCAAGACGAATATAGAATTTGCGTGTATTTTTTATTTACTTAACTTTGCAATCAAAATCTTAATAAAAAAAATATTATGGACGAAAACAATAATATCCCCGAAAATTTATCTGAAAGAAAACCTAAGAATTTTATATATGAATTAATTGATGAGGATATGGAAACCGGCAGGTTCAATAAGCGGGTACATACCAGATTTCCCCCGGAACCTAACGGCTATCTTCATATAGGGCATGCCGCTTCAATCTGCCTTAATTACGGAATTGCAAAAGATTATAACGGGAAGTTCAATTTACGCTTTGACGATACAAACCCTGAAAAGGAAGAAACCGAATATGTGGATTCTATTATCGAGGATGTAAGATGGCTTGGCGGAAACTTTGAGGATAGGATTTTTTATGCTTCGGATTATTTTGGGCAGATGTATGATTGGGCAGTAGTACTGATTAAAAAAGGTAAAGCTTATGTGGATGACCTGAGCGCTGATGATATAAGAAAGTTAAGAGGGACCCTTACCGAGCCGGGGAAGGAAAGCCCGTTCCGCGGCAGAAGTGTTGCAGAAAATTTAGATTTATTTGAAAGAATGCGTAAGGGCGAATTTAAGAACGGCGAAAAAGTTTTACGAGCTAAAATTGATATGTCGTCGCCGAACCTGAATCTACGCGATCCGATTATGTACCGTATTGTCCATGCAGATCATCATAGACATGGGACTAAATGGTGTATTTATCCTACTTACGATTGGGCTCACGGTCTGGAGGACTCAATAGAAAAGGTGACTCATTCAATCTGCACGCTCGAATTTGAAAACCATCGTCCTCTTTATGATTGGTTTCTCGACGAGCTTGGAATTTATCATCCTCAGCAAATAGAATTTGCAAGGATCAATTTGAACTATACCGTTATGAGCAAACGAAAGCTGCTGAAGCTTGTCCAGGAAAATTACGTTGACGGCTGGGACGATCCGCGGATGCCCACGATTTCGGCATTACGCAGGAGAGGATATACTCCGGAAGCGATAAGAAACTTTACAGATAATTCCGGGATTGCAAAGCGTGACAAAGTAAGCGACTATGCGCTTCTCGAATTTTCTATCCGTGAAGATTTAAATAAAAAATCACAACGGGCAATGGCTGTGCTAAAACCGTTAAAGGTTGTTATTACTAACTTCCCGGAAGGAGAAGTTGAAGAACTTGACGCGGTAAATAATCCCGAAGATTCAACAGCCGGAACACGTAAGATTCCGTTTTCCCGAGAGATCTTTATTGAAAAGACTGACTTTATGGAAAATCCGCCTAAAGGATATCATCGTTTAATTCCGGGCGGCGAGGTCAGGCTTCGATATGCATACATTATTAAATGCGAAGAAGTAATTAAAAATTCCGAAGGCGAAGTAACTGAGCTTAGGTGCACGTTTGATCCGGAAACAAAAAGCGGATCGGGCACAAGCAAGAAAAAAGTAAAAGGTACAATTCATTGGGTCTCAGCCTCTCATTCCGTAAAGGCTGAAGTCAGACTCTACGACAGACTTTTTTTAGTAGAAGAGCCGGACGCTGATAAAGGAAAAGATTTTCTTGAATTACTTAATCCGAATTCATTAGAAATAATCCCGGATGCATTAGTTGAACCATCTTTAAAGAATTCAGAGAAGGGAGACAGATTCCAGTTCGAGCGCCAGGGATACTTTTGTGTTGATACAAAATATTCTTCGCGTGAAAAGCTTGTATTCAACAGAACCGTAACACTTAAGGATTGCTGGACAAAGAAATAATTCCTAATGAATTTTAATTTGACAGATTCCCTCTTCGCACTTCATTCGAATTAACAGAAATTTATTCCTTCACTGTCTTATCTGCAAAATTAGGCTTAAAGTCTCAATCATTAAGCCAAATGATTTCCGGGGATTAAAAGTTATTAAGAATTTTCACGAAATAAACCTCGAAGCGGCTACGAACTTAAAGGTAAAATTCGGAACAGGGCAGCATGGAGAACTTGAGCGAAGACTTCCGATACTTTTCAAATGATGCTGGTTCTTGATAATAAATTTTCCTAACTTTCAATTGTAGTTATTATAGATCTATTTGATTTTTAATACAAAAGGAACAGGAGGAAGGTAAATGCAAAATGGAATTTTTACAAACAGCGATGTCAAACCTGATAAACGAATGCTTGCCGATGCCTTGGGGACAACCTTTAAATACTGGAAAGATATAAAGTCAAATCTTGAAAAAGATTTCGGGACTTTAACCGAAGAGTGGAAATATTACGGAAAGAATACCTGGTGGGTTATGAAACTTGTAAGCAGAACCAGAAACATGTTCTTTTTTACTCCGTGCGACAAATTTTTTAGAATTTCCTTTATTTTCGGGGATCGAGCCGTTACTGCGGTCGAGAATAGCGAGCTTCCAGAAAACATAAAATCGGAACTGAAAAACGCAAAAAAGTTTGTTGAAGGCAGAGGTCTCCATATAAACGTGAATGTTCAGAGCGATGTTAAAATTGTGCTTAAGCTTGCCGCGATAAAGATGAAGAATTAATTACCGCCTAATGCTTCTAAGACTTCCGCTGTATTGCGGATTAAACCCAGCCGGGGGAAAATATATTTTATAGGGAATTCGTGCTCATCTTTAGAGCGGGCAGCCATGGCATCCGTAACGAATATCTGGCTGAACCCGTATTCATAGGCAAAACGCGCCGTACTCTCTACTCCAATATTCGTTGAAATACCGCAAAGTATAATTGTGTCAATCCCTCTTCTTCTTAATTGAAGGTCGAGTTCGGTTCCGTAAAACGCTCCCCACTGATGCTTTAGTATCTGGAAGTCTCCCGGTTGAACATTGAGTTCGGGAACATATTCACTCCATTCGGGATTATAGCCCCGCAATGGAAATGAAGTTTCCGAAACAGGATGCAGTGCGTCCTTCAAGTCGGGTGAAGGAGTTACGTGAACTAAGAAGACAGGCATTCCGTTTTTGCGTGAGGCTTCAATGAGCCGGGCGGAATTTTCGATTACGGATTTTGCAGAGTGCGGCTCCGCCGGCATTTGAGTAATCCCTTTCTGAAGATCAATTACTACGATTGCAGTTTTCTCAATGTTTATTTTTAATTCTTGCGGCATATTAACTCCTTATAAAATTATCTTGCAACCGAAGAGTATAGCTTCGCTGCAATTATTATTAAAATTATCATCTCTAAAAAATTAGTTCCTTAAAATCATCGAATCTTTTAGACAGGTTCTGAACTTGTAATGTGCGCTCGTCCATTGTAAAGTATTTAGTCTTATAAACTGATTCAAAATTAATTATCAAATTTACAATACAAAATGTTTAAAAGAATAAATTGCGGTCAAAATAAGAGAGCCTTTTGATATGCGGTACAGAGTTAAAGTAAGTAAGATAATTTGTATCCATAAATTTACTCACGCTGTTAAATGAAATAAGTTTACCCACGAAAAACGGTAGTGCTTAAACCGGAATTAATTTTTTATAAAAAAGATTTTGGATTAAAATTTTTTTTATCGAAGTTGCTGAAAGGAATAATTTCTTTTCATGTAAGAAGGAAAGCAAAAAATGAAGGAAAAGCTTTTGCGCAAAATCAGCCCGGAAGGTGATAAGTCTAATTCAGACATAGATGAATTACCGCTTTGGTCGGCTCCGTTTGGATTTAGATTACTTGATTTGATTGAGATGAAAGAGGGGATGAAGGTTCTGGATATTGGCAGTGGTTCCGGCTTTCCTGCAGTTGAGATTGCCCAGAGGCTCGGTAAGTCATCTTTTATTTATGGTATTGATCCCTGGAAGGAAGTCAACACAATAGCCAATGCAAAAGTAAGAA
>JBJKRP010000384.1:0-2658 GCA_046704565.1 Ignavibacteriaceae bacterium
GTACATTTTCTTTATTACGTTTATCCGCAGCGAAGGGATTAAGCAAATCCGGATGCAGACCGAGATGGATCTGGCTCAAAGCATGCATCAAGTCCTTGTACCTGAAATTAAATACAGTGACAGCAAATTAAGCGCTTACGGTCTTTCATCTCCCGCGCTTGAAATAGGCGGCGATCTAATTGACTTAATTAAAAATGATGATTTTACAACCGCCTATATTGCAGACGTATCGGGGCATGGAATTGATGCCGGACTATTGATGGGTATGTTTAAGTCAGCTTTTTATTCAAAGCTCTCCGAAACAAAATCATTGGTAGAAATAATCAGTGAAGTTAATAAAGTACTGTGCAAGCTGAAAAAGCCGAATATGTTCGCTACTTGCAGCGTTATTAGATTTTATCCGGATAATAAGATCGAGTTTTTAACAGCCGGGCACCTTCCTATCTTACATTTTCAGCAGGAAACTAAAACTGTAACGGAATTATTAATTAAACAAATTCCGGTTGCCGTTAAAGAAGACTTCCAATTTGCCAGCAGCTTTATAAATTATTCTGCCGGGGACATTTTTGTATTATTAACCGACGGGATAATTGAAGTAATGGATAAGGACGGCAATCAATTCGGATTGGATAATGTAGAAGGATTAATATTAAACAGACATTTTGAATATCCGGATGCAATCTTCAAATATATCTTTGAACAGATAAATAATTTCGGTAAAAAGGCGGACGACCAATCTGCAATCGTTATTAAAGCATTAACTTGAATTAAAGATTAGCAGCTTATAACAATTAATTTTTCAATGCTGTCTACCAAAGTCATTTCAATTAAAAAATCTTAATTCATTTTGTCGTAATTTTGATTTAAGAATAATTGGAAAATTTGATGACGGCTAAAAAAATCTTTATCTTCTTTCTGCTGCTTGTAACGTTCTCTTCATGCGGAAAGAGGAATAACCAGAGCAGAAGCGATTTGGATATAAAAATGGATAACATAGCAGATAAATACGTAAAGCTCGTTTTAAGCATAGGACAGTTGGACGGCGACTTTGTCGACGCTTACTACGGACCAAAAGATTGGCAGCCTAATGATATTTTAAAGACGTCTGCCGATTCGGTTTCACTAAAGAAAGCATGCAGCGCTGAAACCGATAGTCTTCTTAACAACCTTGATGCCCTTAAAGACTACAAGGCAGACAATCTTGAAACACTTCGTTATAGATTTTTATATAAGCAGCTTCTGGCGGTAAAAGCAAAGCTGTTTATGATTGGAGGCGGATCATTTTCATTCGACCAGGAAAGCAAGGCTCTTTACGACGCACAGGCGCCGGTATATACGGAGGATCATTTTAAATCTATTCTTGAAAAGCTCGATAAAATCTTACCCGGGCATGGAAGTATTTCTAAAAGGCTGGATGACTACAGGAAGGGATTTATAATTCCTAAAGACAAGCTTCAGCAGGTGTTTGACGCGGCTATTAAAGAATGCCGCAAGCGGACTGCAGAACATATTAAACTTCCTGCCGGAGAGAATTTCAAGGTTGAATATGTAACCAACAAGCCCTGGAGCGGATATAACTGGTATAAAGGAAACTATTTCAGCTTAATACAGGTAAACACCGATCTGCCTATTTATATTGACCGCGCGATTGAATTGGCTGCACACGAGGGTTATCCCGGTCATCACGTTTATAATACGCTGCTGGAAGAAAATCTTGTAAAGGGAAAAGGCTGGATGGAGTTTACTGTTTACCCGCTGTTCAGCCCGCAGTCTTTAATTGCCGAAGGTACGGCAAACTTCGGGATAAAGATGCTCTTCCCCGGGAACGAAAAGATAAAGTTTGAGAAAGATGTTTTATTCCCCATAGCAGGGATTAATCCTGATAAGGCGGATGAATATAATAAAGTTCTCGACTTTGTTGATTCGCTAAGCTTTGCAAGCAACGAGGCGGCAAGAAACTTTCTGGATAGTAAATGGAATAAACAGGAGACTTTGCGTTGGCTTGAGAAGTACAGCCTTATGTCTCCCGCAAAGGCAGAGCACTTTTTAAGCTTCATTTTAAAGTATAGAAGCTACGTTATCAATTATAATGCAGGCGAAAAAATAATTGAGGATTATGTTGACAAGAACGGCGGTACGGAAAATCATCCCGGGAAAAGGTGGGAGCTGTTCAAATACTTATTAACAACACCTCAAACGCCTTCAGGCTTAGCCGGGAACATCTTATGATTTCCGTTTTAGGATATTAATTTTTATGTTTAGCATGAGAAAAAAGATGAGCTGAGTAATGGCGAGAAGATTCGGGATTGATGCTACTGTAAGGTTTTTTATTGTAATAATAGGAGTTACGGTTATAGCAGGAGTTTTAAAGGAACTAAACCATATCTTCATACCCTTTGTTATAGCCTACATCCTGTTTTTTATTTTCTCGCCGCTTAATGATTTCCTGCAGAAAAAGCATTTCCCGCTGTTTGTCGTTATTTTTTTGGACCTGCTTATAATCGGAGTTTTGTTCTGGGGCGCTTCCTCGTTTATAATCGGATCATTCATGAAGTTTGGAGAGCAGGCTCCGGAATATTTTACCAAGCTCAATAAGTTTGTTACGGGTATCGCCGCATCGCTGCACGTCAGGGCGCCGTTTTTCAGATACTTTTCAAT
>JBJKRP010000385.1:0-2939 GCA_046704565.1 Ignavibacteriaceae bacterium
GTCCACCACCGCCTTGCTGATATGAGCAGGCAATTGCCCGCTGTTGCCGATGCAAGTAGTGCATCCGTATCCTACCACGTGAAATCCAAGAGCTTCAAAAAATGGAATCAAGCCGGCTTTCTGATAGTATTCGGTTACGACTCTTGAACCGGGAGCTAAGCTTGTCTTTACCCACGGTTTTGTCTTAAGTCCCTTCTCAACGGCATTCTTTGCAATCAATCCTGCGCCGATCATAACACTTGGATTCGAGGTATTGGTACAGCTTGTTATGGCGGCAATTACAACAGAGCCGTCGCTTAGAAAGAATTCATTCCCGTCCACTTTTATTTTAACGCTCTTCAAATCGTTCTTTACCTTTTGAACAGTCTCAATTTCCACATCCGCGGCAGCCAGACCACCGGCGTTTTGGATAGAAATGTTTTCTTCGAGATGACCGCCTTCATTCAGCCACCTGCCTTCGGCGCGATCTTCTATGGAAACATATTCTCTCTCAAAGCTGGTTTTAAGAATCTCGATGAACTCTGTCTTTACTTTATCGAGCGGAATTTTATCTTGCGGTCT
Organism: Ignavibacteriaceae bacterium; assembly: GCA_046704565.1. GTDB lineage: Bacteria > Bacteroidota > Ignavibacteria > Ignavibacteriales > Ignavibacteriaceae > FEN-1297. The sequence goes on from JBJKRP010000385.1 coordinate 562, forward strand.
TTTGGGACCCGCAATGGATGGAACAACGTCCTCCAATTTCAAATTCAGAACATGAGAATATTTTATTGAATCTTCGTTCTCTCTCCAAAGTAAGTTTGTCTTTAAATATTTTTCAACCGTATCGATATGGCTCTGCGGTCTGCCGGTTATTCTTAGATACTCCAGGGTTTTATCATCCGGAGGAAAATAAGTTATAGTGCATCCGAATTCAGGCGACATATTTGAAATTGTAGCACGGTCGGGAACAGTAAGGTTTTTTAATCCGTTTCCGAAGACCTCAACAAACTTACCAACTACTCCTTGCTTTCTTAAGAGCTCTGCAATTGATAAAACAAGATCTGTTGAAGTTGTACCCTCGCGTAATTTTCCAGTAACCTTCAAGCCGATTACTTCGGGAAGCATAATATAAATAGGCTGCCCGAGCATTGCCGCCTCCGCTTCAATACCTCCTACTCCCCAGCCGACAACTCCGATTCCGTTTACCATCGGAGTATGCGAATCGGTACCGACTAAAGTGTCGGGGAAAATAAACCCGTCTCTTATGCTAACCACGCTTGCTAAATATTCGAGATTGACCTGGTGGCAGATTCCCATTCCGGGGGGAAGCACTCTAAAATTTTTAAATGATGAATTTGCCCACTTCAGTAAAGAATATCTTTCACTATTCCGGTGGTATTCCATCTCAACATTCTTTTGATATGCATAAGCAGTTCCGAAGTAATCTACCTGCACCGAATGATCTATAATCAGATCAACAGGAATTTGCGGATTTATCTTTCCAGAGTTCTTTCCCTTCCGTGCAACTTCCGATCTAATTGAAGCGATATCGACAACCGAAGGAACTCCGGTAAAATCCTGCATTAAAACTCTTGCAGGTAAGTATGGAACCTCTTTGGCAGCAGGTGCCGGTTTCCAGTTTAATATTGTCTCAAGATGTTCTTCATTAACGCTGAACCCGTTAAAGTTCCGCATTATGTTTTCGAGCAGTATTCGGATTGAGAAAGGCAATCTGTGGATATTGCTGCCCATTCTTTCAAGCTCTTTCAGACTGAAAAATCTTGCACGTCCTGAAGTGACGGTAATGCTTTTCAGATACTTTGAGACAAGCTCATGCTTTTTTATTTGTAATTTCAAAGGCATATCGACATCATCCTGTAATTTTTAAATTGACTCAAATATAACCTAAACCAGATTTTATGGTAATGATGCAATTAACTCAAGTTAAATTGCAGAAACCTTTTCAATCAGCACGTCCCATTCCTTCGGACCGTCTTCAAACAACGCCCAATAAAAATTACCACGTTCTTTTGAAAGCATTTTAAAATACAGTTTTTGAGGGTTCGAATCGGTTATAAGACGAATAGCCTGCCCTTCGTTTATCGATTTAAAATTTTCCTCAATCTCATCGTAATCCGGGCTGCAGTTTTTACCTCTGCAGTCAATAAGCATATTTCTCTTTTTCATGTCTGCATAATCCTTTCATAACCATACACCTCATTAAAGATATTCCGGGCAATTAAAATTTCCTGCTTTTGTTCAGCCGGATTAACCGCCGGGATAAATGAGCCTGCATCTAATCTTTTAAAATTATTATCTCCAAACACATAGACAAACGGCAAATCCGTTTCCCTCAAAAAATCGTCAACCTTCAATCGCTCTTCTTTACCGGAGTTTCTAATATCCGTTTGAATAAATCGATAATAATTTTTGTTAGTTATATCGACGACTATAAATCTGAAAAGAATTTCTTCGCCATCGAAAAAAATCTTTCTATTTATCAGATCGACTTTTGTAACCGTACCACGGTGGTACATCAGATTCTTTTTTAATTGATTTCCTGAAGACGTCTCTTGTAAGCCTCTCGTAAAGAATTTGAGAGCAAGGTGATTCCTTAAGTTAAGTCTATTGTCAATTAAATGTATCTTAATATTGTAATGGCTCTTAAAAAGCCTGCTCAATTTAAGAGCGGCGTCAATACCGGTTCCGTTGTTTCCGAGAATAACAATATTCTTGTAACACCCGTCTTCTATCAATTTTTAGATTCAACCTCACTATCTATATCTTCGCAAGCGCAAAAATATTTTGGCAGCAGCTTATGGAATAAATCGTTGAAATATTTCCTGGCGATGATATGGTCGTTCCCTCTGTACATATCAAGCATAAAATCATCCAGGAACATTTTTATCTGTTGTTCAAATTCATCACTGGTAATATTTTCTTCTTCCATGGCTGCACCATATTTAAAAATAGAATTTAACTGCTCCAATAATTAGAATGGAAAGTCATTCTTTAATATTTGTCATTCTTCGTAAAATCAAAGCAGCCTTAACCATATTTTTCAAAGACTCTTCTGTCTCATGCCACTTACGGGTTTTAAG
>JBJKRP010000386.1:0-6978 GCA_046704565.1 Ignavibacteriaceae bacterium
TGAACCTCCGCGAGAAAAAAGGCTAATCTTACGGTGCCCATTCCAGATTTAATTACTTAAAGAAGTCGGCTTATTTTTATGTTTCCACTTCGGTTGGTATTGAAAATACGGCTAACGCTGTAAGGGAAATCTTCAGCGAGCTTGCCGGAATCAAAGACGGCGAAACACATGAAGAATTTGAATTCGCCAGGTCGTCAATCATAAGAAAGTTTCCATCAAACTTCGAGACCAACAAACAGATAGCATCCAACCTGATGGCGCTGGTTATTCATTCTTTGAAGGAAGATTACTTTAACAATTACATTGATAATATAAAGTCGATCGGGATGGATGATGTTAATTCTGCTGCCGGTAAATATATCCAGCCGGAAAAATCCGTAACGGTGATTGTGGGAGATAAAACAAGGCTGCTGGAACAGTTTAAAGATTTTGACGGCGAGATTTTAGAAACGGATATTAACGGCTCCCTTAGGGATTGAGAGGAAGGTCTTTTGAGCCGGGCTTCATGATGAGAGTCGGATTGATAAACTTATAGCCGATCTTAATCAGGCTGAAGATTTCCGGTTCAAGCAGAGTAAAGTTATCCGCATTGACACAGATTATTTTGTTATCGCCGAGACGCTCGGCAACGACAAGCTTCCTGAAATTTTTCTTAACCTCGCTGCTGCTTCCATCAGGTACTAATGCCTGTGTACTTTCGTGTACGAGTTTAATCCCTCTCTTCGCAAATTCATTTTTAATTACACTAAAGGCTGGAGATGAATACAGGCTCGAATTGTCGTCGATGATAAAAAAGGCTGCATCATGGAAAGCACCTACAATTGAGCTTACAACCGTCTTTATCCGGTAGTCCGAGAAATTTTTGCTTAACTGGAACTCGATGTCTTTGATATTGTCGTTAAGGAGTATTGCATATTGTTTTCTATTGGCGGCAAGGTTTGCTGCAAGCTGCGTTGACGACTTTGAAGGTATAATAGCCGCAACAAAGGATTGCGGGAATTTGATAATTTCCGAGGCGCTTTTAGGATTTAATTGATCAAGTCCGTAAACAATCAAGCCCACGTTCCCGGCATTCCTTCTTATATCCTTATCATAATCAAATTGTGAAACTAATTTGAGCCTTTTGTCGATATAAATATTTAAAATTGTTCTACCTCCGATAACTTTTTCGATGCACTTCAATGAAGCGTCGGTAGATTTGAATGAGCCATAAATATCTGATAGGATAACGGGAATAGGCAGGTCATTAGGGACCTGGACATTATAGGAATAAAAATTATCTGCCGGAGAATGTTCAACCTCTCTTCTGATCCAGTTCTTCTGTAAACCGAAGTCGTTTAAATCTTTTAAAAAAGTTTGTTTAATTTGATTTGCGCTGTCGTCTTTCAGGCTACCGTTCATGTTATGCTTAATAAGTTTTGAGGCAGCAACGTTAGCAGCTAAAATTATTACAGAAATCGCGAAAAGAATTTGAGCTATTCTTTTTTTTAACAATAAGGGTTCCATAAGTCCGTTATGCCGTCTTATTTATCTTTAAAAGCAGGTTTCCTTTTTCCCAGAAAAGCGGAGGTGCCCTCATTGAAATCATAATTGCCGCAGCTTAAAGCAAACATTGCGGCTTCGTAGTCAAGTCCTTCTTTTAAGGATAATTCATTAACAGCATTGACGGATTTTATTGCCAGCCTAACTGCACTTTTCGATTTGGATATAATTTTATTTGCCATTTCTTTTGCTTTTGTAATCAGCTCTGCCTGAGAATAAACATGATTAACAAGTCCTATACGGAGTGCCTCGTTTGCGTCAAGCATATTGCCTGTAAGGATTACTTCCATTGCCCTCCCCGGGTTTATAAGCCTTGCCAATCTTTGAGTTCCTCCGTAGCCCGGAATTAATCCCAAGCCTACTTCAGGCTGACCGAACAGTGCGTTACCGGAACAAACCCGGACGTGAGAGGCAAGCGCAAGCTCGCAGCCGCCGCCAAGTGCGAAGCCGTTTACCGCGGCAATAACCGGCTTTTCCATTTCCTCTATAGTATTGAAAACTTTTTGTCCTTCTTCCGAAAACTTTTTCCCAGTGATAGGGTCAAGCCTGTTAAGTTCGGAAATATCCGCGCCTGCGGCGAATGCCTTTTCTCCGGCTCCGGTCAATATAACTGCCGCAGCATCATCGTTTGAACGGAGCGAGGTAAATACTTCTTTCAACTCGTGCATGGTCTCTTTATTGAGTGAGTTGAGTTTATCAGCCCGGTTTATAGTAACAACGGCAATCTGCCCTGATATTTCGAGCAGCAAGTTCTTAAGCTCCATATCTTTTCCTTTCCTATAAATTTATGTAAAGCGGAAGCCTTACTTTTAAATCTACAGATAAAAACTGGTTAGTCTGGTAAAAATTATATGATGCCAGTATCTCCATCATAAACATTGAAAGCCCGACGCCGGCGCTGAATCCAATCTTGGAATTGCCCTCGATGTAATTACTCTTGCCGGAGGACAACTTGAATTGATGAAGTTTCTGGAAGTACGCGTAATCGGCGGACACCTCCACTATTGGCATGAACAGAACAATATTCTCTACAAGCGGCTTGAAGTAATATCTTACTCCGAGGCTGACAGGCAGCATGTTTGTTGAGTAGTTGGAATAATCCGTTGCCTCATAAAATACCTGCGAGCCGGGGAACTGATCGAAGCCGACTTTTGCAAAAACAAAAAATGGGAGATACTCATCATCTGTATAGGCAACCTCAACATTAAATCCGTATCCAAGATCGGTTGAATTTGCAAAGTAATTTATAGGAAGTCTGGGTCCCACCGCGAATGCAATAAATACGCCGCGTGCCTTGTCTACCGGACCTCTCTGTGCAATGCTTATGCCGGTTAACAGTAAAAATGTTATTAAGAATTTTTTCATTATTTAATTTGAATTGAAACAACTAAAAATACAAAATTAAATCTTTCCGTAAAATGATTACACGTTCCGGCTTTTCCTAAGTGAAGATAAATAAATTAAAGCGGCTGTTAAGAACAATTGAAATGGCAGAAGATATATATGTAAATTCTTTGCTGTCTCGAAGAAGCCGTCCCATGATTCATACTGCGATGCAAAAAGCGTATGTATCATTACAGGCGAGCTGCTGCCGAACGATAAAAGGTTTGCCCAAAAAGCAGTAAAGATAATAATCGAAAGCCAGTATATGTTTTGAAAATACTTAACGAGTAATCCGGTCAGCACGGAAGCAAACAGAAGCGATAACAATCCGGCAACGTCAATTTCGGCTTTTCCTAATGGAATGAATTCAAATGCAAAAAGAGAAAATAAAATAACGGCAGTTGCTGTGAACCGGGACTTAATTGAAGGTTGAATAAGAACCAGGAAGGCGGAAATCGTTAGAAGCTGCGGAAAGTTCCAGACGAAATAGATCGGGTAATCAACAACCGAGGATAATCCGAACTCATAAAAATAATCCGGGTCGCCTATCTCAATCTTCTTGAAGAAAAAGAGCACCGCGAGCAAAATTATTATCGGCAAAAAGATCCATCCGAGCGGCTGGAAAGTTTTGTTGTATGCCGGATGAAGTAGTGTCTGCTTGAGCTTTTCAAAATCTATAAACTTGAAAATAAAAAATATGGGAAGTACCAGGCTTAAATGAAACCGAAAGCCAGCCAGGATTATATAGCTGTCAAGATTGAAATGCCGGAGAACAAGACCTGCGGCATTTACAAAAAAAACGGCTAAAATAATTTGAACAAGAATTTTCCTGTTGTCCACAATTTTCTATTCTCCGCTTTTTAACCTTGGAGTTTTGAGTTCCATTTTTTTTAAATCTGTTCCGACGCCGTACTTATAGACCAGCCTGCCGCCGAGGTATCCGGTCCTGTAAACGAAAAACGCACCGGCTATTGCCAGAACAGCAAAAAGATATTTTATGGCTCCGGTAAATTTCTTTTTTAATACGAAATAAGTCCGCAGAACCAGCAGACCCGCAAAAAACCAGATAATGAAATTTGCATAGTCTGAATGCTCTTCAATAGCTTTAAATGGAATTGAGGCTCCTTCCTTACTTAACTCTCTTGCGGCGTCTTCGGCAGAATTTCCCGTAAGCACTGCAGCAAACGCGCCGAGCACACCAAGGAACAAGATAAGGTGAGCCGCCCTGGAGAAAAATTCTTTTTTAGAAACCGCGCCGATTATTTCGAGCAGTACATAAACGAAGAACAACGCAATAGGGAAGTGAACAATCTGTGGATGAAGCTGTGAGAGACTTTCCATTTTTTACCTTTCGATTATCCGCATAAAACAGAGCCGCCGTTAACATTCAAAATTTCGCCGTTAATGTGCCTTGCCAGGTCAGAGGCAAGAAACAATACCGGACCGGCAATGTCTTCCGGCAGAGCAATTCTTTTTAAAGGGATTTCCTGCCGTACTTTTTCTTTGTACTCTTGGTTTGAGAATACATCTTTCGTCATTCCGGTTTCAACCCAGCCCGGTGCAACGCTGTTAACAGTAATGTTGAATTCTCCTAATTCGGAGGCAAGTGATTTTGTAAAAGAAATTATCCCGCCTTTCGAGGCTGCATAATGTGAATGAAACGGCTCGCCTCTCTGCCCCGCAGTCGAGGCGATATTAATAATTCTTCCAAAATGATTCTTCTTCATTGATGGTATTACAAGCTTTGTAAGAAGGAATACTGCGGTCAAATTCATCCTGATCGTTTCCTCCCATTCTTTAAGACTCATTTCGTCCGCTTTACCGTATTTCCAACAGCCGGCATTGTTAACAAGAACATCAACCTTTCCAAAGTCCGAAAAGACTTTTTCTGCGAGATCATCGATTTGTTTGAAATCCATCAAATCGACTTTGTACGGTTTAATTTTGGTTTCGCGGGATAATTCATTTACGAGTCGTTCCGAAGAATGTGAGTCTGTATTGAACGTGAAAGCAACCTGTGCATGGGCTTTTGCAAACAACCTAACGCAAGCCTCGCCTATACCATTTGAACCTCCGGTAATCAGAACTGATTTATAACTCAAATCGATCATATTAGTATTTAACTTTGAACAAGAATAATCCTTTTGCCGGAACTGCTTCTCCTGCCGCTTCTCTGTTCAGTGAGTTTAGCACCGTGTCTAAAAAATCCCGACCTAAATTTTCGCCGGCTGCCCTAAGCAGAGTTCCGATAATTGTTCTTACCATGCCGTGCAGAAATCTGTCCGCTTCAATTTTAAAAATAACCAAGCCGTTGGTCTGCTTCCAGTGTATGTTATAAATATTACATGTTTTATTTTCCGGCTCTGCACTCTTTCTTGCAAAAGAAGTAAAATCCTTTTTACCCAAAAATGTTTCGCTAAGCGCATTCAGCTTCGCGCAGTCGATCCTGCCCGGATACGAATACGAATACCTGAAATAAAACGGCGTCTTTAATTTCGAAAATAAATAAATGTAGCTTCTTTCCCTGGCATCGAACCTTGAGTGAAATTCTTCGGCAGCCTTTTCCATTTTAATAATTGAAATATCCTGCGGAAGAATTGAATTAATAGAATACAGAAACTTGCCTGTATCTATTTTACTTTCAGTTCTGAAATTTGCCGTTTGACCCAATGCGTGAACGCCGGCGTCAGTTCTGCCGGAACCGATCAGATTTACTTTTTCTTTTAAAAGTGTTTCGGCAGCATCGGAAATTCTCTGCTGAATCGTCTGCGCATTTTTCTGTATCTGCCACCCGGAATAGTTTGTCCCGTCGTACTGAATTATTAGCTTATAATTGTTCAAATTCTTATAACAAACTTTATCGAAATTACCATAACGAATTTAATGAAAAATTTCTTTTAATAGAGTCTTCCTGTTGTTTGCCGGCAAGCTGCTGCTGAGCTAAAAGGAAATCTTTTTAACAGTTGCTAATGAACAGAAAATTTTGTAAGTATAACAAAAAGAAATTGTAAGTCTTACTGTACAGTGATTTTCTTGACAACAGAGACTTAAGATTTTCTTACGGAAGAAATTTTTCATGTACAAAAATGGATGGGATAAAAAAGGATCACCAAAATTTGCCCCCGGTTCTTCTTGTAGAAAATGATAAATCAAGTGTAGATATTACCAGGTATTTCCTGAAGCAAGTTTGTATTGTTGATGTTGCCGAAAACGGCGAAGCTGCTTTAGCATTGGTACAACAAAAATTCTACCCGCTTATTTTGATGGACATAAACCTGGGCGACGGTGTTTCAGGTATTGAAGTATCAAGGGAGATTAGAAAGCTTAACGGCTATGAGAGCACTGCGATTGTAGCGCTGACTGCTTTTGCCGCGCCTAACGATAAGAATAATTTTCTTGCCGAAGGAATGACTCACTATCTTGCAAAGCCTATTGATAAAGCCTCCCTCGTTAATTTAGTCAAATCCATACTGGACTCTGCCGTTAATCCTTAATGTGTGGAAAATCTCTTTTGCATCTTTTCTAAACCCGGATAAAGCTTTTTAGGCTTTTCATTTTTAAATTTGAGATGACAAATACGAAATATCTTAGCTGGTTCTATGGGTAAAATTATAAATACTTCTCTGGTCGGATTTGGAATGTCGGGAGAATATTTCCATGCACCATTTCTGGATGCGGATCCTAATTTTAATTTGATTAAGGTAGTTGAACGGCATGGAGAAAAGTCAAAGCAGCTTTATCCTTATGTTCAGGTTGTTAAGGATTTTTCAGAAGTCGTTAACGATAAAGATATTGAGCTTATAATTATCAATACGCCTAATCATCTTCATTATAGTATGACAAAGCAGGCTCTGTTAGCCGGCAAGCATGTCATTGTCGAAAAGCCGTTCACGGCTTCTGCGTCTGAAGCCGAAGATTTAATTGAGCTATCAAAACGGCAAAAGAAAATACTAACTGTCTTTCAGAACAGAAGATGGGACGGGGATTTCCTTACTGTTAAACAAATTGTTCGGGACAAGCTTCTTGGTGAGCTTGTCGAATACGAATCTCACT
>JBJKRP010000387.1:0-3303 GCA_046704565.1 Ignavibacteriaceae bacterium
GTGTTAAGATATTTTGCGAGCCTGTCGGAGAGGCTTGTTTTTTCTGCTGGAAAAAATCAATAACCTTTCTGGCAATATGCGAGCTCATCGGAGCGCCGCCGTTGTAAGCCTCGTTTATAGCTTCAAGCAACTTTGAAGGCGGAGTTTTTTTAACAAGATATCCGCATGCGCCCGCACAGAGAGCTTCAAAAATTAAATCGTTCTCTTCATAAACCGTAAGAACTAAAATCGTAAGCTCAGGCAATATTTTTTTTGCCTGCTTAATGCCTTCAATGCCATTCATGCCCGGCAGTCCGATGTCCATCAACAATACATCCGGGTTAAGCTTCTCAAGGCTTTTCAACATTGTCTCGCATTTCGGATAAGAAGCAATACAGTTGTATCCCGCAGTCCCGTCTATCAATATTTTTAGTCCTTCGCGGATCGTATCGTTATCTTCTACAACAACAACCTTAATCACTAAAATTCCAAATATCAAGTTTCAAAATCCAAGGGTAAATCTATGGGTAAGGTTAATTTGAGGCTACTACACAATCGAAGGTATTTTAAACTTTAATCGAATGATTTGCATGTTATTACTACCCAAATGGGTGGAGAAAGGAATTTGTTAATGTCATAAGAATAATTCATGGATTAAAGCTATTTCGGGATTTGAATGGAAAAATTAAGAATTGGAACAATAGGTACTGCCCGTAATCCGTAACTCCAATATTCAATAAGTCCGACATAAAACTGATATTATTGATTTACCGCAGCACTTTAAGTTAAACTATGCCCTCTTTAATGGCTTTGGCAACGGCTTCTGATTGTGAGTGGACATGAAGCTTCTTATAAATATTTCTGAAGTGAAACCGAACTGTTTCCACGCTTATGAACATTGAGTCGGCGAGTGCTTTAAAGCTATTACCCTCAACAAGACCCGTTAAGATTTCTTTTTCTCTCGGGGTTAAAACGCTCTGCGGTTTTTGCGGTGACGGAGCTTTTTTGTTCTGGAAGAAATCAATTACTTTTCTGGCAATATTTGCGCTCATTGGCGCACCGCCCTGATAGGCTTCCTGTATTGCTTCTAATAATTTTGACGGGGGTGTTTTTTTAACAAGATACCCGCAAGCACCGGCACAAAGCGCATCAAAGACCAGTTCATTTTCTTCATAAACAGTAAGCACTAAAATCGTAAGCTCAGGCAGGATCGCTTTGGCTTTTTTTATTCCTTCAATGCCGTTCATACCAGGCAAGCCGATATCCATCAGCAGCACATCGGGATTCAGCTTTGCAAGTTCGTGCAGCATGAAATCGCACCGCGAAAAGGCTCCGATGCATGAATAGCCGTCGGTTCCATCAATTAATAATTTTAAACCTTCTCTTATCGAATCGTTATCTTCAACTACTATTACACTTATCACTTAACTCCTAATTTTATCGGCTGTAAATTAAAAAAAATTCTGCTTACTTACATTGTCAACCAAATATTTGCATGATTTCAAAATTCAGGATTAGCATCTCATCTTCCTCAATCTTGCAGTCTAACAATTTTCCAATCTTGTAATTTCATAAAATATTCCCTACAAATTGAAGCACTGTACCCTCCCCCTCACTGGATGAAATATTTATTGTACCGCCGATGGCGTCGGCTCTTCTCTTAATATTTTCAAGCCCGTTACCGCCTGACTTTTGGCAAGTTCTGAATCCTTTTCCATTGTCTTTAAGAACCATTTCGAGGCGCTTGCCTTTTACAAAAGCATCGAGCGATATTTCCGTACAGCAGCTATGCGTAATACTATTGTTGATTCCTTCTTTGAAGATTAAATATAAGTGCTGACGGTATTCCATTGAAAGCGAAACCTTTTCAAGCGATTTCAAATTTTCGGATCTGAAGGAGATGCTGGCGTATGAAGACAATTCCGTGTAAGTATCTCTTAAGCGTATTATCAAATCATAGAGCGAGTCTCTATTCGGATTAACCAGCCAGACAATGTCGCTCATGTTGTCTATTAAATTACGAGAATTATCACTAATCATCTTTAAATGTCTCTTTACATCTTCTCCAACCGATTCAAGCTTTTTGGAAATCACTTCGCTTAGGATAGAAATTTCAGTCAGGCTTGAGCCAATGTTGTCGTGAAGATCGGCTGCAAGCTTTGTTCTGAATCTTTCTATTGCAAGAAGATTTTTTACCCTGTATGTAATTATGAAGGCAATGAATCCTCCGATCAAGAGTACAGAAAGAATAATGAACCACCACGTTCTCCAGAATGGAGGAAGAATAATTAATTTTATCGAAGCTCCGGTATTATTCCACACGCCGTCATTATTCGAGCCTATAACTCTAAAAGTATATTCTCCGGGATCGAGGTTTGTATATGTTACGAACCGGCGGTTTCCGGATTTGATCCAGTACTTGTCGAATCCTTCCATCTTGTATGCATACTGGTTTTTACCCGGCGATGTATAATCAAGTGCAGCGAACTCGAATGAAAAGACATTCTGACTGTAAGACAATTCGATTTCTTTTGTCGCTTCAATGGATTCCTGCAACGGTGAGCCTTTAATCCCGATAGGTACCGGCTTATTAAATATCTGGAAGTCTGTTATTGCAATCGGAGGCACATGCAGATTATCTCTCAGCTCTGAAGGATCGAAAGCGTTCAGTCCATTCGTTCCTCCAAAATACAACTCACCTTTGTTACCCTTAAAGCATGCGCCCCAAAAAAACTGGTTTCCCTGCAAGCCGTCGCTCTGATAATAATTCCTGAAAACCTTTGTCCTGGGATTAAATTTGGATAAGCCGTTATCAGTGCTTAGCCACAAATTTCCCTCATTGTCTTCAAGTATTCCGTAAATTATATTGCTCGAAAATCCTTCTCTAACGGAGTAATTGACAAACTCTGCACTTCTGCTGTCGTTTTTACCCTGCTGCGAGACGGGAAGTTCGTTTAATCCGCCGCCATAAGTTCCGAACCAGAGATTGCCGACTTTATCTTCAGCAATAGAAATTATTCTATTATCACTTAGACTTGAGGGATTATCTGCAATATGAACATAATGGATAAAGGAGAGCTTACCATAAGGCGGTTTCAAAGGAACATTTGATAAATCAAGTTTATTCAATCCGTTCCAGGTACCAACCCACAAATTATCATTTTTGTCTTCAAGAATGCAAGATTGAATCTGGTCCTCGCTTATGCTGCTCGGGTTCTCGGGATTATTTTTAAATGTATAAAATTTCCCGGACCTCCTATCAAATAAATCAAGACCTACACCGGTTCCAATCCAGAACCTCCCTTTGTCGTCTTCAAAACTTGA
>JBJKRP010000388.1:0-7135 GCA_046704565.1 Ignavibacteriaceae bacterium
AAATACAGCTTACGGGAAGCAATGCACCCGGCGAAATGACAGAGGCTGAAGTTGCCGATAATTACATCAAGCAAAGCGGAATTGATTCCAGAGATATATGGCTCGAAAATAATACCGTTTCTACCGCAGATCAGATCAGGTATATTAAAGACAGCATTATGACCAAGCCAGGTATCGGCAGAATAATTATTGTCTCCGATTCTTATCATCTTACAAGGGTGCATGAAATATGCAGCTTTTTCGGCGTAAAAGCCGGTCTCGCCGCTTCCGATCTTAAATTTAGATTTGAACATAATCTTTATTATAAATTCAAGGAAAGCATCGCGCTTCTTGTTTTCTGGCTTTTTGCACTGTAAAAATTATCTTTTCCGGACATGGTCTTAAACTTGAACTTAAACTATCTGAATAGACGGGAACCCAAACGTAAGCTTAAGCTCAAGTCCGGGTACAAATATATTGGTACTGCTGTTGAATCGTTGGATTTTGTAAGAGGTACAAAAATAATTAAGTTCGCATTAAGGAAAATTAGTTTTAGAGTTATAAATCAAGGTCCTGTTCAATAAATGCCCAAAGTATTCAGAAGAAGAATTGTAAGGGAAAAGGTACTGCAAATCCTTTACGCATATACTATGAATAAAGAGTCGCTCGAAGCCCTAAAAGGCGCCATACTCGACGATGTAGAAGATAAAAGCGACAAAACGTTCGCCGACGAGCTTGTAAATAAAATATTGATTTACAAAGACGATCTTGACAAAGAAATTAAGAAAAGAGTAAACAACTGGGAACTAAACCGGATTGCACTTATTGACAAGCTTCTTCTGCGAATGGGTATTTGCGAGCTTTTATATTTCCCTGATATTCCGCCTAAAGTTTCCATCAACGAATGCATTGAAATTGCGAAGATATACAGCACCGCCGGCAGCGGCAAGTTTATCAACGGCATACTGGATGCAATCCTGTCCGATCTCAAAGATTCCGGCAATCTTAATAAAACCGGCAGGGGATTAATTGAAGAAAGCCCTTCGAAACAAAACAAGACAGAAGAAGTAAATGACTATGATGATGATTGAACCGGTACCAATGCAGGTTCAAGCATGAAATCCAGATCAAAGATCTTCTTCTGGACGCTGTTTGATTTTGCAAACACGGCATTCTCAGTAATAATCGTAACGGTTATTTATTCCAAGTACTTTTCGTACCATGTTGCAGGCGGAAAAAAGTGGCTTTGGGGTTTAGCTGTAAGTATTTCAATGATAATATCTGCGCTGTTGAGTCCGCCGTTAGGAGCCGTAGCGGATGTCTCGCGGAACAGGAAAAGATTTTTGTTGATGTTTACGCTTCTTTCGGTAATCTGCACCGCATTTATGTTTTATGTGCAGCAAGGCGATGTAATGCTGGGACTTGTCTTATTTATTCTCGCAAATATCGGCTTTGAATCCGGGCTGGTATTTTATGATGCATTTCTTCCGAGCCTTACCGATAAAAAGAATTTCGGCAGAGTCTCAGGCTACGGCTTTGCTATGGGGTATGTAGGTGCTCTTGCGGTCTTATTAATAATTATGGTAATGCTGCCTCCTCAATCTTCTCCAAGCTATTATTTTTATATAAGACTTTCGTTTGTTGTTGCGGCTGTCTTCTTTATGTTCTTTTCTCTTCCTATCTTTCTTTTTGTTAGCGAGCCGCAGATTACTTCTCCCGTTAGGAAGAATGCAATGAGAATTGGAATGAATAAAAGTAAAGAGACTTTAAAAGCAATCTTCATCCATAAACAGTACCCGTCAATCTCAAGGTTTCTTCTGGCTTTCTTTTTATATAACGACGCAATACTTACTATAATTGCCTTCGCATCAATATTTGCGTCCGGCATATTAAAGATGTCCACCGACCAGGTAATCTACTTCTTCGTTATTGTCCAGAGTACCGCAGTTGGCGGAGCGTTTGTTTTCGGAATTATCTCGGACCATATAGGACCAAAAAAAACAATAACCATTACTCTAATAATCTGGTTAGTTGTTGTTGTGGGAGCCTTCTTTGTCCAGAATGTTTTCCAATTCTATTTGGTAGGACTAACGGCAGGGCTCTCAATCGGCTCATCGCAGTCATGCAGCCGCAGCTTAATGGCTTTGCTTACGCCTAAGGAAAGGGAAGCGGAGTTCTTCGGTTTTTATGACGGACTTTTCGGTAAATCTTCTGCGGTTGTTGGTCCGTTGTTTTACGGAATAGTTGCCGATCTTTCCAATCAGCGTATAGCCGCACTTGCTATCGGTTTATTTTTTCTTACCGGGTTGATTATACTTCAAAGGGTTGATGTTCCCAAAATAAAGACCGCAAAAGAAAACGAGCCAATAGATAACGGAACAAGCATAATTGAAATGATGGAATAATCCGTCTGTCAAACAATAGTTTACTTTTTATCGAAACAATCTAACAATTCCGAACTTCTTGTCTGAAAAATTGTTGCAGAACTGAAAATTAATAATTAGGTTTATTACCGATTTTTAATTTAATAAGATAGGTTGGGGGAAGATGATAACAGGTCTTAAAGCCTTAAAAGATGATTTGGGCAATTTATTTCGAATATCCAATTTTACCATGGATAAGCTCTATGGTTTATTTCTATCTTTATTGTTTGTAGTTTCACTTCTTCTAATCGGTAACTTCAATTACCTTCTCTTTCACAGTATAGCCGAAGGCTTCAGCATAATTATTGCCTGCGGAATTTTTATTGTAGTCTGGAACTCGCGCAGGTACATCGAGAATAATTTTTTTATAATAATAGGTGTAGCTCTAATCTTTGTTTCATGCCTGGATTTTATTCACGCACTAACCTATAAGGGGATAGACATTATCCCGGACGAGTCCACAAATTTACCAACACAGCTTTGGATTGCTGCAAGGTATATGCAGGGCATTACGTTCCTGCTGGCTCCGCTTCTTATAAGCAGGAAGATTAAAATTCATTACCTGATTTCAATATACTCGGCAGTTACTGCTTTAACGCTTGCTTCAATCTTTTATTGGCGCATATTTCCGGTTTGCTACATCGATGGAACCGGATTGACTTTATTTAAAAAGGTCAGCGAATATATTATTTCTTTTATGCTGATTATGTCGATCATACTTCTAAATAAGAAGCGTTCTTATTTTGAAAGACATCTCTTTAATCTTGTTATAACGGCAATTGCAATAACAGTCCTGTCTGAGATAGTTTTTACGTTTTATGAAAATGTATATGATTTTGCAAATCTAATAGGGCATTTATTAAAGATACTCTCTTTCTATTTAATATATAAAGCGATAATAGTTTCCGGCTTGAAAGACCCTTTCAATGTACTTTTTGGAAAGCTGCAGCAGAACGAGGAGGCGCTAAAGCTAACCCGCTTTTCTGTTGACCATGCGGAAGACTTAATATTCTGGATAAAGCTTGACGGAACAATCGTTGACGTCAACGAGACAGTCTGCATCAAACTCGGATATAAGAAGGAACAAATGCTCGGAAAACACTTCAACATTGTGTGCCCGGATTTTAGTCTGCAAAGATTATTAAAAAAATCCTTGCCGGAAAAGTTTACTCTTGAAAGAGAGTTCCATAATTCGGCTGGCAAGACGGTTGATGTTGAGCTTAAGTTCAACTTTATTGAATTTGCAGGTCAAAAATACTACTGCGCCTTTGCCAGGGATATTACGGAAAGAAAATTATCCGGGGCGCAGTTGGAGAATTCGCTAAAAGAAAAGGTTGTCCTTCTGAAAGAGATACATCACCGGGTAAAGAATAATCTGCAGGTAATCTCCAGCCTTTTTAATCTTCAGACATCATATATAAAAGACAGCGAGGCTAAGGAAATATTTGTAGAAAGCCAGAACAGGATAAAATCTATGGCTCTAGTGCATGAGAAGTTATATCTTTCAAAAAATATCTCTCACATAAACCTGTCCGAATATGTCCGGGAGCTTGTTGTAAACCTAATAAACTCGTATAGGTTCAATCATAATAACATAGGATTAGAACTCGACATAGACGACATTGAATTAACTGTAGACTTTGCCGTGAACATCGGCTTGATAATAAACGAGCTTGTTTCCAATTCGCTAAAGCATGCGTTTATGGAAGATCAAAAAGAAATTTGCAAAGGGGTACTTTCAGTATCATTAAAAACGACTGCAGAAAGTACAGTGGTCTTAACGGTAAAAGACAATGGTATTGGTTTCCCCGAAAATCTGGATTTTAGAGAGACCGAAACCCTTGGAATGCAGCTAATAGTCTCACTGGTAAACCAGATTAAAGGCGAAATTGAATTAAGCAGAGCCAAAGGCACCGAATTTATCATTACGTTTCCTAAATAGAACGGCTAACCCTTTACGGGTAAAATATTTATTTATAAATTTCATATCAATAAAATATAATTTAGAATATTACGAAGATAACTTTATGAGCAAAAAAGAATCATCAGTATGGCATCATCATCTACAGGAAGAAGTGGATGCCGCCTACCTATATAGAATTCTTGCAGGGATGATAAGCGACGAAAATAAAAAACAAATTTATCTGAAGTTGGCTTCTGTAGAAGACAAGCATATTATTGCATGGAGCGACTTGATAAAGAAGAATAACCTTGAGATAAAGAAGTTAGAGCCGTCAACCCAGGCGAAGATGCTTGCATGGGCATCAAAAAAATTTGGTTCCTGGATTTTATCCAGGGCGTTGATGAAGGAAGAATCAACAGAGGTAAAATCTTACTTAGGGCTTTACAGGGAGAGCAAAGACGAGTCGACAAAAAATATTGCGCTCAGGCTTGCAAAAGACTCTGCCGAACATGCCGGAAAGCTTATGACTATAAAAGGAACGAGTGATGAGCCGTGGCATAAATCCGAGTCAGGCGGATTGCTTCGCAATGTCGTTTATGGCTTTAATGACGGCTTGACCGCAAACTTCGGATTGATTGCCGGCGTTATAGGAGCCAGCGTAGCACCGCACGTAATTTTAATATCGGGAATTTCGGGCATGATAGCGGATTCTCTTTCAATGGGTTCTTCCGGTTATCTTGCTGCTATAAGCGAGAAAGAAGTTTACGACCACGAAAAGCAGATGGAGAGCGAAGAGATACTTCTAATGCCGGAACTTGAAACAGAGGAGCTTGCTTTAATTTACGAATCGAAAGGAATGAGCCCTGAAGAAGCAAGTGCGCTTGCTGTTGAAGTAATGAAAAATCCTGAGCAGGCTCTTGAGGAAAAGGTGCGTGAAGAGCTCGGCATTGGCGAGCAAAACGTCAGTCCGTTGAAGGAGGGATGGATAACCGGGTTGGCTACGGCGGTAGGCGCCATAATTCCCGTAGCTCCTTTTTTCTTTTTAAGCGGTAAGCCGGCGATTTGGACCGCGTTCATAATCGCAATGCTGGCGCACTTCGGAGTCGGTGCAGCTCGAAGCTTCTTTACCGGCAGAGGAATTTTTAGAAGCGGCTTCGACATGTTTGTTGTCGGGTTCGGTATTGCCGCTGTTGGATATTTTATCGGCGAATTAATAGCAAGGATGCTCTAACTTTCCTTTTTAATTATTTCTTGATCGAAGAAGCTTGAATTTTTCGTACAGCGCCTTAATATTAACTACAAGGGATTTTTATCCTACGTTTACTGTCAGCGTATTACTAACGAATTGAACCTTATAGCTTTGGAGAGGAGAGGCGGCGGGACCTGAAACGACTCCTCCAGTAACATTAAATCTGGATCCGTGGCAAGGGCAGACAAACTGAGAACTGCCTGAATCATAGTTGGTAATCAAACATCCCTGATGAGTACAGATCGGTGAAAGTGCATTAAAAGAATTTCCGGAAGGATGATCTACAAGTAATTGTCCGTTTGAAAAATTCAGCATTGCGGCGGTACCGGACTTAGCCAAAGGTGAAGATGAGTCTACGGAAAGTTTGACTATTCCGTTTGAATAAGTGCCGTTTACGTTGGACAGTGAAGAGCTGTTTGCAGCAGGATTGGTAATGTTATTGTTGCAGCTTTCCAGTATAGAGCCTGCGATTGCCGGAATGGCTATAATAACTGCGCCCTGACCAGCCTTTTTAAAAAAATCCCTCCGGGTAATGTTCATTGTTTGATCCTTAAAATGATATTAAAATAAAAAAAGCAGTCGTACAATTAATTATTAAAGGCTAAACCAAAATTGAGTTGAGAAATAGCCCTTAAAAATTTTCTATACGTACTGCCTTAAAATTGTTGCCCAAACATTTAAATATGGAATTAAATATTCAAGATATAAAAAGCATACAATGACCTTTGACACAGCAGTACAAATAGGCTTTGAAACAGCACTTGTATTAAACAGGTATTATTGATAAAGAAGACTTTATTATTCGCATTTAATTATTTAACTTAACGCATAAAAATATTTGTGAATTCTAAATTTTTATTTTTAAGTCATTAAGAATTAGGAGAAGGAATGGCTCTGTTGCCTATAAATCTAATCGGCGATAAGATATTGCGGAAGAAAGCAAGCCAGCTAAAGGAAATTGATATAAAAACTATCGAGCTTATTAGAGATATGTTCGAGACAATGCGCAACGCTAATGGAGTTGGACTTGCTGCCAACCAGGTCGGTTCGGATAAATCTATTTTCGTTGTCGATCTTTCTAAAGTTGAAGGACACGAAAAAGATAAGCCTATAGTTTTTATAAATCCTAAGATAACTTTTAGATCGGAAAAAAAAGTAAATATGGAGGAAGGCTGCTTAAGCATTCCCGATATACGCGCGGAAATAGATAGACCCGAATTTGTGACTATTTCATATAAGGACACCGACTTTGTCGACCATACTATCGACGCAAAAGATTATCTTGCTAGAGTGGTACAGCATGAATTTGACCATCTGCAGGCTATTCTTTTTACCGATCTTATCGGTCCTGAATTAAAGAAAAAAGTAAACAAGGATATAATCAAGATAAAAAAGAGAAAACTTCAATTTCAGTATCCTGTAACGGAAGACGCCGATTATCAACTCGTTTAATGCCATAAGATAAAATATTTAAGATGAAAATTGTTTTTATGGGAACTCCGGAGTTTGCAGTTCCCTCGCTTAATGCATTAATTGAGAGCAAACACTTTGTAGCTGCAGTTGTAACCTGCAGCTACAAAG
>JBJKRP010000389.1:0-7180 GCA_046704565.1 Ignavibacteriaceae bacterium
TCCGGTCGAGTCTTAAGAATTGATGCAATTTTTTCTTTATAGATTTCCGATCTCATTCAATTTCTTTTAAATAAATAATTGAACTTAAATAATCCCGTTAGAGAACCCAATCCATAACAGAAATGAAGGATAAAAAAGGTAACTACGATAAAATAGTAAGAAGTATCTTTATTATTAATCCGCAATCCGGTAATTAAAACTGTCAGGATATAAATCGCAAAACTTAACGCTGCTAAAAGCGCTGCCCGCGGAATCCAAATATTCAGGATAAACGGAAGGATTAACGATAGTAAAAAGATTAATGGAACAAAGTGCCGGAGACTTATCGAATTAATTTTCCACGTAATATAAACCGTTAAAATGTTCCAAAGCCCGTTTGCGAAGTTGTTCTTAGCTAAGCCGGAAAATGTCTCTCTAACGTAATAAGTACATTCGGCAGAAGGCACAAGATAAATTTTCTTCCCGGAAGCTATAATACGCCCGGACAATTCAATATCATGGTTGCGTATTAATCTTTCATTATATAGACCAACGTCATCAAATAGCTGCTTGCGGTACACTCCGAACGGTACTGTATCTACTAAAATTGTTTTCGCCGCACCGGTCCTAAATAATGAGTTGCCCACACCTAATTTATGCGACAGCACTTTGCAAATCGATACCGTCTTTCTGTTTTTATTTTTTGCACCGGTAATCATTACGCCACCGGCAACATCGGCACCTAGATTAGTTATAGCAGAAAAAATCTCGCGAAGATATTCTTTGGAGAACACTGAATGCGCACCCGCTATCATTATAAATTCGTGCTTCGCATTTTTAATCCCCAGGTTCAGCCCGAACGGCGTATATCTTTTTAGATTTTTTAACACACGAATAAAAGTATATTTATCCTGGTACTGCTTTATAATCTTTAATGAATTGTCGCTGCTCTCAGCATCAACAATTATTATTTCCATCTTATCTTCTTCAAAATCCATATCGACTAATGATTGAATACATTGCCCGATATATTTCTCTTCATTTCTACATGGAATTATGACAGATATACTTTCCATAAGCTCAGCATCGATTCATAGTAAGCAGTTCGTAAACATTTATCATTCCGGCTACACTTGCTGTCCAATCATAATTCTTAAGAACATGCGATCTGCCGGCATCTCCAATCTTTTTCCTCAGCACCTCATCTGCCGCGAGTGCTAAAATAGCATCCGCAGCCTTGCGTATGTTTCCCCTCGGAACTATAAAGCCCGTCTCGTTATCATTAACAACTTCCTTAAACCCATCGGCATCCGAAACGACGACGGGCTTGCCGCATGCCGAAGCCTCCAATGCAGAAACGCCAAAACTTTCATAGTCCGACAACGCAACAAAAATATGCAGCATATTATGGAATTTCCAGACCTCATCATGCTTTACAAAACCGTTAAACCGGACGTGCTTTTCGATGCCTAATTTTTTTGCAAGCATTCTCAAATAATGCAGCTGCGAGCCTCCGCCGGTAATAACTAACTCAAGATGTTTATCCGGCATTTCTTCCCGCACTATTTTAAAAGCCTTAATCAAGTTTTCAACATTGTATTTCTTTTCTAATGATTTAACAGTACCAATAACTATTGCCTCTTCACGCCTAAAAGGTGTAAGAGCAACGGGCTTAAACTCGGAGGTATCTATTCCGAAAGGAATTACTTCAATTTCCTTAGCGGTATATTTTTTTGTCTTCTCCGCCATTACTTTACTTGTGGAACAAATCTTGTCTGCCTTGCCAATGCAAAACTTAATCATCTTTGCATTGATAATATTTTTTTCGGGCACAATAAAAATGTCAGAGCCCCATACTGAAATTATATACGGATGAAAACCTGTAAGTGCACCAAGCACGCCGTAGCTGGAAGCATAGTGTGCATGGAGTATATCCGGTCTAGTCTTCTTAATAAGTTGCTTTAATCTTTTCAGAGCCGTTATATAAATAATTTTAAACGGAGAACCGTCATGATTATTCTGAAAAACATTTGGGAAAACCAGCGTTTCAATCTTTACATTGTTGTGGTACAAAGTCTCATCATATTTATTTAATCCGAATAAAAAGACCTCGATCCCCTTTTCGGACAGCGAATTTGCCCATCTAACTGTATGAGCCGAAGCCGGGTTTGCAAGCATTAAAATTCTCATCCCGGTCACTCAGTTATTTAATTTTGGGTTTACAGATTTATGCTGCTTAAAATCGCTGTATAAGTATGCCGCCGCTATAAACACCAGCCAGAAAGGTAAGTCTCTTGTAATCCATCCGTTTGAAATTAGACTGGTAGCCTCAAGAAAACTTCTGCCGAGCAAACCTAATCCGGTCGCGGTAAGTGCAACAGCAAGGTAATAGTATTCCTTGTCAACTTTTTTTGCCTCTTTCTCTACCTTCAAAGCAATTTTAAAATATACAATAAATAAATAAACAGCGGAAAGGAGCCCCAGTATTCCCATTTCGGCAAACTTGTAAAGGAAGAAGTTATGGGCGGCACCGCTCCTTGCCCACCAGATTTGATTAGCTTCGAAGCTGCCGAGCATAACAGGCAGATAAGTATAAATCTTTGTCCAGAATAAATCAGGACCAACACCAAAAAGCATATTGTGCCTGATAATATCAAAGCTCATTGTCCAGATTTGATAGCGTGTATTTTCAAATATTCTTTCTACTCTAAAATAAATGCCGAAATATTTATTTATAACCGGGATAAAAATTATTAGCAGAGCCAGACCGGCTAAGGTAATAAGAAAATATTTTAGATAGCGCGGTTTTAATCTCCAGAGTATAAAGACAACGCTGATAAAGACGGCTCCAATTGATGCTCGTGAATCGGTCAGCAGCAATACTATAAATAAAAAAGCAAGAAGGCAGAAGTATAAATATTTTATTTTCGATCCGGCTTTCCGCTTTATCAGCAGCATTGAGATCATCAACGGAATTGTTACGGCGAGTAAAAGTCCTACGGCATTTGGGTTGCTGTATAACCCGGAGAACTGCGTAAACGAATGAGTCTGGATTGAAAAAAGAGTAAGTCCTTCAGAAAAAATATCGTAAAAAATTACTACCCCCAGGATCACGCTTACGGCAATAAGCGAATTCAAATAATTAAAAACCGTCTTCTTTTCCTTTATAAAAGCATAGTAAACATAAACAATGGCAAAGAATACTATTTGCCTAAAAGTTACAAGCAGTGTCGACGCTATATCGCTGGAAAAAGCTGAAGATATAAGCATTGAAATTATCGTCAGGGCTATTAAATAATTTATTTCTTTCGGGAAGCTGATAAGCGGTTGTACTGAAAGACCGAACCTTCTTACGTACAGGAAAAGCATTAAAAAAATAAGTACGGCGTTCAGATAATTTCTATAGCCGGCGGCAAAGTCGCTGGTCATTACTAGGAAGAGAATGATTGAAGCAGATAACAAGTATTTATCTTTCACCAGCGCAAGGCTTATGAAAACTATAATCGCTAGAAACCCGACCCAGATATACGGCGTAAAAAGCACTGCCGCTAATCCTAAGACAAGTGAAGCAATGACGAGCGGTTTTTCAATATGTAATGCGCCTGAAAGCAACCTTAAATTCTTTCCAATTTTTCATTAAAAACATTTTGATAAAAAGAAACAATCCTTTCGTAAACTTCTTTAACTGAAATATCCTTCATGAAGTCGTATGCCGGTTCTCTTCTCCCGGCATCAGATGCGCCGTATTTTTCATCCGGCTTGGGGGATAACAAAGTCTCTTTGTAAATATATTCATGATGGTCGCCGTAAGGCAAATGAAATTTCGGGTTTGTTGGTCCGTAGATAATGAACGTCGGCTTGCCGAGCAGACTTGCAATATTTACTGCCGCCGAATCGCAGCCTATAACAATTGATGCTTCCTTTAATACCTTAATCAGGCTGTCGATATCTTTTGTAATAATGAATGAAATATTTTTGGCTACCGTAAAAGATTTAGCTTCTTCTCCCGCATGGTTCCCTGGTAAAATAATGCTGCATTTGCGGAACTTTCTTATTAGTTGGCAAAGCTCAGCAAATTTTTCAAAGCTCCATTCTTTTGACTTCCAGCCCGCAAACGGATGAATTAAAATATCTCCGTCGGGGTTAATCGACTCACCAAAATATTTTAGTTTGTCACTGTCGTCAATCTTTAATATAAGCCTTACTGCGTCCAAGTAAATATCCATGACATGGGGAATTTTCCTGACTGTTATAAAATCGGAATATATCTTCTTAAAATATCTTTCGTTGAAGCCGGCAATCTTACGGGCATTATTGTTAAGAATTAAAGCGGCGGAATTTACCGCACCTGTTAGATCTATGATAGTTCCTGCCTTAAGGTCTCTGATTTTCTTCCTTGAACTAAAGTTAGCAATCCTCCCGCTAAATAGAAAATCCTCTTTTCTAAGGACAACATATTTCAGGTCGTCAAATATAATCTCGTAAATTATCTTCGATTCATTGTAGCAAACTACAGTGAGCTCGTTGCCGAAGGCTCTTTTCAATGCTTTAACCGCCGGGACGGTAAATACGGTATCACCCAATTTGTGTAAGGCAGTTACTATTACTTTTCCGTTATCGATCTTTGCCGAAAAAGAAAATAACTTTGCCGCTGATATAAATCCGGAGATAAGCAGCGTTATCAGCTTATCAGCAAGCGAATCTTTTTTAATATAATATGAAAGCGGAATCAAGCCTTACCTTCTTTTCCCGTTTATCGGATAAATTCTTCTGAATGAATTTTCGAACAAATCTACCGCGCTATGCCCCATCAACTTAGAATTAATAAAATAGGCAAATACAAACACCGCCATTCTAAACATCTCATTAAATAATCCGTCTGTAAACAAACTTCGCGGGACAAGTACAACAGCAAGCAAATAGCTTATTAAGCTATTCAAAATATCGAGAGAAAATTCCTTTACAAAATATAAAAGCTTCAGCTTCAACTTGAAGAAGACAATGCTCATTCCAGCAATGAAGAAGAACAGATAGCTAAGTGTAGTGCTTAAAGCCAGTCCGTTCTGAGAATAATCCTTTACCAATAAAATGTTTGCGGCAATTTTAAATATGCATCCTGCAAGCGTAACGGTTAGGAGCAATTTAATAAGGCTTGCACTGTACAACAACTTGTTGAGGACTGCATAAGTTGAATAGAAGACCAGGCTGATTGAATAAAGCTTTAGAATTCCGAATGTCATCTTCGTAGCACCGGCATCAAACTCGCCCCTCTGGAATAACAGGCGTATCAAAACATTTCCGTAAAATATTAATCCCAGGCTCACCGGAATAAAAATGAAAAGATTAACTCTGAAAAAATTATCAAGCTTCCTCTGAATATCTTCTTTTGTGTTTGAGCTAAAGGATTGAGAAAGACCCGGGAAGATGGCTGTTGTAAGCGCCGCGGAAATTATTGTCACCGGCAGCAGGTAAAGATTCATTGCATAGTTCAGGGATGCAATGCCTCCTTTCTGAACCTCGTTGAAAAAATATCTGTCGGCAAGTAAATATATCTGGCTGATCGACTCAATCAGTATTGTTATAATTAAGGAACTGTTTATTACTGCCCGGAAGCTGCCGCCTTCGGCAAAGCCGAACAATTTCAAAGTTATTCTTGGAGCGGACTTTGTAACTAAAAATATTAATTGAGCCGTTGTGCCTAAGACGTACCCCGCGGGGATAGCATAAACTCCGAACTTGTTCGAGAAAAATATAACAAGAAGAATAATTGAGACGTTTAACAGAAGCTGCGAGACAGCCGGATACTTGAATTCAAATTCCGATTGTAAAAAAGCCGCCAGGATTGAATATGCCGCATTCAAAGGTATGGTTAATAAGAAAATCCTAAAGACATTTAATGCTGAAATGAAATCATACGAGGATACATCATGAATATAGAGCCCGACGATTGCAGTAGAAAAATAATAGAGAACGGCAGCGAGCATCAAGCCGAAAGCGGAGAACGTCCAGAAAGTCGAATTGGTAAAAGCATTTATTTTACCCGGCTCCTCGACTTTGGTTTTGTTATAGCTTGGTATAAAATAATTCTGACCGAGATATAAGATAACGGTGTTTATAGTTATGGGGAGAACGGCTCCTACCAGGTAAAGATCGTACTGGCTGTTAAGTCCGAAAAAGCCGGCAAATACGATTTCCCTGACTAAGCCCAGTCCTTTTCCAATCAGACCAACGGCAGTAATAAGGATTGAAGCTCCCGCCACTGTCGAGGTGAATCTCTTACCGGTCATCAAGCTTTACTATGTAGGATTTAAAATTTCTATATAAGTACTAAATCATCTTTTTAAAATATTCCAGGGTCGTTCGTAAGCCTTCTTCCCTTTCAACCTTTGGCTGCCATCCGAGAATATTTTTTGCCTTTGAGATATCAGGCTGTCTAACCTTCGGGTCATCAACCGGAAGATCTTTATATTCAATTTTACTCTTAGTTCCTGTAAGCCTGATAATTTCTTCCGCGAATTGCTTAATTGTAATTTCTGCCGGGTTACCAATGTTAACCGGCTCAGTTTCATTTGACATTAACAGCTTGAATATTCCATCCACAAGATCGGAGACATAACAAAAACTCCTTGTCTGCGAGCCATCGCCGAATACCGTAAGGTTCTTGCCGCGAAGCGCCTGCCCTACAAACTCAGGCAGCGCTCTTCCATCATCAAGACGCATACGCGGACCATATGTGTTAAAGATTCTAACTATGCGAGTATCAACGCCGTGATAGCGGTGATAAGCCATCGTCATCGCCTCGGCAAATCTTTTTGCCTCATCGTAAACTCCCCGCGGACCAATAGGATTTACGTTGCCCCAATAATCTTCTGTCTGGGGATGAACACTTGGATCACCGTAAACCTCCGACGTTGATGCAAGAAGCATTCTTGCCTTCTTTTCCTTTGCCAGCCCCAATACTTTATGCGTCCCTAACGAACCGACCTTTAAAGTCTGGATGGGAAGCTTCAAATAATCAATAGGGCTTGCCGGTGAAGCGAAGTGAAGGATGTAATCAATCCTTCCCGGAATAAAAATATAGTTGGTAATATCATGCTTAACAAATGAAAAGTTCTCGTCGCCGGCAAGATGAGAAATATTATTGATGTTGCCTGTAATTAGGTTATCGACACAAATTACTTTGAATCCTTCGCTTAATAGC
>JBJKRP010000390.1:0-3099 GCA_046704565.1 Ignavibacteriaceae bacterium
GCCGAAGGAAGGAAGTGTGCAGCGGCGGTGCACAGCTACCTGATGCAGGAAAGCGCGGTAGAAGAGAATGCGGCTTAATCTTCTTAGCCGGTGATGATAGCTGTTTATTAAAAAGGGAAGATAAATAATACTTTTTTAATAGCCTGTATCTTTAACGTTTAAATGATATATTATTAAAACAAATTTTTTATTTTCTTCTGTGATTAACCGGAAGTCATTTAGTATTAAGGGGAGGAATTTAATTGAATGCCGGGAACTGAAATAATTTGTGTGTAGAGGCATTGAATGCCCTATCCGTGCGTCAAAGCAATAAAATACAATTATCGTAAACTCTTTTACTACTTAAATAGTCAATTTTTTTTATTTTTAATTGTGAGATTACGAAGAGTTTGATGAATAAAGAAGTTCAGTTTAAAAGATTTTTTGGTTTAACCAGCGGTATCACCGACATTTTTCCCAAAGTAGGAGCCAGATTTCTAAATACTGTTATAACTACTTCGCTCGGCAATAAGTCTCTTGGAAAATTCCTTCATCAAAGAGCAAGAAAGAAAGCGGGTGAAATAAAGCAATTCAAAAATATTCTTGTTGTTGCTGATTTAAATATAGGCGATGCTTTAATATCATGCTGCGGTGTTGAAGCTTTAAGAAAAATTTTTCCCGAAAGCATTATAGACTTTACTTTAAAAAGCTCCACCCGAGTTCTGCTTGAAGGTCACCCGGAGATTTCAAACTTATATCCTATATACAACCACGCACCTTTCCCGACTGCTAACGATCTTTCAAAGCTTAAGAAGGTACTTAACGGTAAAGACTACGATCTTGTAGTAAATTACTGCCCGATGATCTCTTCAAAAATCTTCGGCAATAGGAGAACAATTTCCTACAACCTGGTAGCATCGGAGTTAATGATAAATGAAAGGTCGCATGATAAAGTTAACAATATTAATTACCAGGCTTATAAGTTAATAGGAAACGTACTACGGGAGTATGTTCCCCCAGATTTTATTGATTCATTTAAAGGTCCTAAATTATACCTTTCGGATGACGCAATTAGTAATGCAAAATATTTCCTTTCCAAAAATGAAATAGACACTGATATACCTATTA
The DNA here is from genome assembly GCA_046704565.1 of Ignavibacteriaceae bacterium. Lineage (GTDB taxonomy): Bacteria > Bacteroidota > Ignavibacteria > Ignavibacteriales > Ignavibacteriaceae > FEN-1297. The sequence continues at coordinate 1,108 of JBJKRP010000390.1, forward strand.
TAATGTTTAATCCGGATGCCTCGGCTGTTTATACAAGGATGCCTTTCGATTTCCAGATAGATCTCCTCAAAAAGATTTCGGATCTTAATTGTAATATTTTAATCGGTGCAGGGCATGTTGAAAAGCTGATTGAAAAAAAGATCATGAACGAATTATCTTTGGATGGTCATAAAAAAATAGTGGTCATTCCGCCTTCAACGGACCTGGATATGTATGCAGCGTTAATAGACTTGTCCGATGTCTTTATAACCGGGGACACGGGTCCTTTGCACATTGCAGCAGCCCGCAAGTTTTCCCGCAGTACCGGCAAAGGCTTAAACAACAGGACTGCGATCCTTTCGGTTTTCGGCAGTACCCCGCCCACGATATACGGCTATGATTCAAAGAGGGAAAATTATTTTCCTGCAAACCAGGACGCACTTTCAAGAACGTTCGTAGCAAACACGGTCTGCAGAAATATATCCTGCATTAATAAAATGGCGAAGACTTGCAAACAAGTCAGATGCTTTGATAATCTGCGTGTAGACGATATTATTTCAGAGTTAAAATTTCATCTTTCCACATCAAAAAGGTTTTATTTCCCGAAAGAGCATAGTATCTTTGCACATTAAATATTCAAAGCAATTTGAGGGAAATGGATACTTTTCTATTCTTATTAATTACTTATATAATGGGGTTTTTAACGGCTATTCCGATTGGAGCTACGCAAATTGAAATAGCAAAGCGGTCATTGAACAATCATAGGCGCGCTGCATATATGGTAGCAGCCGGCTCGGTTTGCTCGGATGTTATGTACGGCGTTGTAGCTTTGTTCGGGGTTGCACCTTTCCTTAGTAATAAAACCGTAATTGCAATATTCGGATTAGCTGCCACTATTATACTTTGGCTGCTTGCATTTTTTACATTCCGTTACGGCGCAAAGAAAAACATGCTCGATCTTACTCATACGGCAATAAGGAGCAAAAGACTTTCTTTTGTTACCGGCTTTTCTCTTGCCGCTACCAACCCGATGATGATATTCTGGTGGCTGAAAGGAATGAAGATAATTAAAGACCTTAACCTTGTAATGGAATTTTCATCCAGTATCAATTTATTATTTCTGCTTGCAGGCGGGTTAGGTCTTGCATCGTATCTTTTTACGCTGTCGAATGTACTGCATTGGGCAAAGAAGTATATCTCAAACGAGATGATGAAAAAGGTAAATTTCGGGCTGGGTTTTGTTCTCGTACTTCTCTCGTTCTATTTTCTCTTCAGTTCGCTTAGGACGCTTTTGTTCCTCTGAGCCTAACAAAGATTATGGAGTTAGCCGGCAATACTTGGGAAACGGTAGGGCTTGATGTGGAATTACACAATTATATTTGCATCTCTTAATTATTGAATAACTCTGGATGAGCTTTTAATGAAGTCTTTCGAAGGATTAATTGTCCGATGGCCCCGAAAAAATCGCGGCTAACGGGATTTCGGACCCGATCTTTTTGTTGATTTTGTCTTTTACATAGTTGAGCTTTTCGAGGAGTAAGTCTGGGTGGACAGGTGCAAATAAATCTCCCGTCCCTGACGAGGTCCCGATCAGAGATCGGACAAAAGTTCTACTCCATTCTTACTTCTGTAGATAATTTTGCTGCAGGGAAATAATTCATTGTTCTCGTCTCTTATTTTTGTTGCAATTAACATTATTTACATAACAATATTTTTGTATCTTACAATTAATTTTATCTGTTTTTAGAAGTGTTCTATATTCAATTCTTAACGACAGCTAACAGACTAATCCAATTAAGAAACGAAATACCAGTATTATCAGAAAATTATTTTTCAGTAAGTTATATCTCAAAAGAAATAAGGAGACGTAAGCAGCATGAAACAATCCACTTACAAAATATACGGCTATAGATGGCTTATACTTTTGGTTTTTATGTTAGCCGCAGCATTTAACCAGCTTATCTGGATAACGTTTGCACCGGTAACTGATGCGGCAGCATCCTACTATCATGT
>JBJKRP010000391.1:0-34587 GCA_046704565.1 Ignavibacteriaceae bacterium
TCGCCAATCGCATAAATGTTCGGATCGGCAGTCTGCATCTGTCTGTTGACTTCAATCCAGCCTTTAGCGTTTGTTTTAACTTTCGTATTCTCTAATCCCAAGCCTCGCGCATCCGGCTTTCTGCCGATAGACATTAAAACGTAATCATAAACCTGTTCAGTGGTTTTGCCTTCGCTGTCCTGGATGTTTACGCTTATTCCGTCCTTCACTTCTTTAATTGAAAGAACTTTGGAGTTAATCATTATCTTATCAAATTTCTTTTCAACTCTCTTTGCAAGATGAGAAACCAGGTCTCTGTCCGCTCCCGGCAGCAGACCGGGCATCATTTCAACAACAGAGACTTTGGTGCCGAGTGCATTATAAACCGAGCCGAGTTCTAATCCAATGTACCCGCCTCCGATAACCAAAAGGCTTTTGGGAATTTCGGGAAGGTCAAGGGCTGTTGTGGAATTTAAGATCCTTTTGCTGTCGATGTTAAGAGAAGGAATAGTAGCGATGACTGAACCGGTTGCAATTATAGCTTTCTCAAATTTATGTTCCTCAGTTCCGCCTTCATATTTTTCTATCTTCAAGGTTGATGCATTAATAAAGCTTGCCTTGCCGCGGATATAATTTATCTTTCTCTGTTTGGAAAGGATTCCAAGACCGCCGGTAAGCTTGTTTACAACGCCTGTCTTCCAGTCTCTTAATTTATCTAAATCAATTTTAGGTTTTGAAAATTCAATCCCCCAGTTCTTTGCTTCTTCGGCTTCGTTAATCAGCTTTGCAACGTGAAGCAGTGCCTTCGAAGGGATGCATCCCCGGTAAAGGCAAACACCGCCTGGATTTTTTTCTTTATCTATTAAGGTAACATCTATACCAAGATCGGCAGCGAGGAATGCAGCGGCATATCCGCCGGGTCCTCCGCCAATTATTGTAAGTCTCTGATTGTTCATTTTTCTCCATCTAATTATATTAGGCATAGCGCTAAGCGCATAGAGCAAAGAGATAAATCAATTAAGATAAAAGTAATTTTGCGCTATGCGCTTTGCCCTATGCTCTTTGCGAAGTCAGCCTTCTATAAGTACTTTCATCGGTTGCTCGAGCGCCTCGCAAACCCATCTTAAAAACCTTGCAGCGTCCGCGCCGTCTATTATTCTATGATCATAAGAAAGAGACAGCGGCAGAATCAACCGCGGCTCGAATTTGCCGTCAATCAAGACAGGTTGATGCGAGCTTCGCGATACCCCGAGTATTGCGACTTCAGGCGAGTTGATTATCGGCGTAAAAGACGTTCCGCCGATTCCTCCCAGGTTCGTAATAGTAAAGCATCCGCCTTGAAGCTCTTCAAGAGAAGTTTTTCTGATGCGTGCCTTTTCAGCGATAGTATTTAATTCTACAGAAAGCTCCGCGAGATTTTTCCTGTCGACATTCTTTATTACCGGAACAATTAAGCCGTGTTCGGTATCTACGGCAACTCCTACATTGAAATACTTCTTGAAGATAATCTCCTTCTTCTCCGTATCTATGCTTGAATTGAACTGTGGGAAAACTTTCATTGCAGAAGTAACAACCTTAAGAAGTATTGACGTAACTGTAAGCTTCCCTCCAGCTTTTTCAATTTTCGGGTTGAATGTTTTACGAACCTTCTCAAGCTCTGTAATGTCGGCATTATCATGCTGGGTAACATGCGGAATTGAAGACCACGCATAGCTTAGATGCTCTGCGGTCTTAGCGCGTATATTGCTCATCGGCTTTCTTTCAACCTCACCGAATTTAGAAAAGTCCGGGAGCTGCTCCTGCTTAACGCCGGTCGACGGTGCGTTTATCTTACCTTCACTAAGATTCTTGACGTATGCTTTAACGTCCTCCATCGAAATTCTTCCGGCGGGTCCGGTACCGGTAACCTGGTTGATATCGGCTCCAAGCTCTCTTGCAAGCCTTCTAACAGAAGGAGCTGCAGGAGCCGCGCCTTTTTGTACAGGCGGCTGCTGGTCTCTTTCTGAGGGAAGAATGCTTTCTCGTTCACCTTTCGGAGCCACAGACTTTGATTCGGCAATTTGAGCAGGCGTCTCTTTAACAGGAACCTCTTCAATTACAGGAGCGCTTTCGGCTGCGGTTTCAGTCGTCTCAACTCTAATTAAGGTCTGCCCGACTTTCGCTTTCTCTCCCGGTTTAACCAATACCTCCACAACTCTGCCTGAAACAGTTGCCGGCACTTCAATGGTTGCTTTATCGGTCTCAATTTCAATTACGCCCTGATCTTTTTCGATCTTGCCGCCGGTCTTCACCAAAACATTTAGTACGTCGGCTGATTCAATATTCTCACCAAGTTCCGGTAAAGCCATATCTACAACCTTACTTTTGCCCGATTTGGCAGCGGGAACACTTACCGGTTTAGCTGCCGCTTTCGGCTCTTCCTTTTTTGCCTCGATTTTTTTCTCGCCGGACTTTGGAGCGGGTGCAGCTTTTCCGTTGGTACCGCCGTCATCAACCTTTAGGATAATCTGCCCGACTTTTATTTTATCGCCCGACTTGATTAAAATCTCTTTAACAGTACCTGAAGCAGTGGCGGGCACTTCGATGGTAGCCTTATCCGTCTCAATCTCAATAACGCCCTGGTCCTTTTCGATTTTGTCTCCGGATTTTACAAGGACATTAAGTACGTCGGCAGAATCGATATTCTCGCCGAGCTCAGGTAATTTTATATCAATAGCCATTTTACAACCATGTAATTTCTAAATTATAAATAAATAGGATTCGGTTTATTTTGATCAATGCCGTAATCCTTAATTGCCTTTTCAACTACGGTACTCTTAATCTTGTTTTCAAGAGAAAGAGCATGGAGAGCGGCAACAACAATATGCTTTGCATCTACTTCAAAGAAGTCGCGCAGCGCCGCTCTGCTCTCACTCCTTCCGAAACCGTCGGTACCGAGAGAGACAAGTCTGCGCGGGAACCATCTCGAGACCGAGTCGGGGAGCGTCTTTACATAATCCGAAGCTGCGACAAAAACTCCTTCTTCATCTTTCAGCATTTGAGTAATGTAAGGAAGCTTGGGAACCTGATTAGGATGATACATGTTCCATCTTTCGATGTCTAAGCCGTCTCTTCTAAGTTCCTTGTAGCTTGTAACGCTCCAGATGTCGGCGGCTACTTTGAAATCATCTTCAAGTATCTGCGCTGCTTTAATTACCTCGTTAAGGATTGTACCGCTGCCGAAAAGATGAGCCTTCAGCTTTAGGCTTTTCTTATCCGAGGCTTTGAACTTGTACATGCCTTTCAGAATTCCTTCCTTAGCACCGGCAGGCATCGGCGGCATGTCGTAATTTTCGTTCATTACAGTAATGTAGTAAAATATCTTTTCCTGCTCTTCATACATTCTCCGGATACCGTCGCGGATAATGACGGCTATTTCATAAGCAAATGCCGGGTCATAAGCGACAAGGTTCGGAACCGGGTAAGCCATCAGGTGGCTGTTGCCGTCCTGGTGCTGCAAGCCTTCGCCGGCAAGAGTCGTTCTTCCCGAAGTACCGCCGAGGAGGAACCCTTTACAGCTCATATCTCCGGCTGCCCATACTAAATCCGCTGCGCGGTTAAACCCGAACATAGAGTAATAAACAAAGAAGGGGATCATATTTATTCCGTGAGTTGCATAAGCAGTTCCGGCTGCAATAAACGACGACATGGCGCCGGCTTCGGTAATCCCTTCCTCAAGAATTTGTCCGTTGGTTGCTTCCTTATAATAGAGAAGCGTCTCCTTATCAACCGGTTCATACAACTGACCTGCATGTGAATAGATCCCAACCTGGCGGAATAAAGCTTCCATTCCGAATGTCCTCGCTTCATCCGGGATAATCGGGACAATCAACTTGCCCATTTCTTTATCGCGGAGAAGCTTTGCCAGTATTCTTACGGCAACCATTGTTGTTGAAGCATCCTTGCCGTCTGTTCCCTTGTAGAATTCCTCAAAGATTTCTTCAGGAGGAGTTTTAAGCGGACGAATTGTAGTCTTCCTTTCAGGAAGATATCCTCCAAGGTTCTTTCTTTTTTCTTTGAGATATTTTATTTCGGGGCTTTCATCAGATGGTCTGTAGAACGGAGCTTTTGCAACTTCCTCATCGGAGATCGGGATGCCGAAACGCGTCCTGAATTCCGCGAGTTCGTCTTCATTTAATTTTTTCTGCTGGTGTGTAATGTTTTTGCCCTCGCCTGCTTCGCCTAAGCCGTAGCCTTTAATCGTCTTTGCAAGAATAACAGTAGGCGATCCCTTGTGTTCAAGAGCCATCTTATAAGCGGCATAAACTTTTTCAGGATCATGACCGCCGCGCTTCATCTTCCTCAGCTGATCATCGGAAAGGCTTTCAAGCATCTTTATTAAATCCGGGTCTCCGTTACAGAGATGTTCACGTATATATTTACCGGTTTCAACAGAATATTTCTGATATTGTCCGTCGACAATTTTACCTAATCGTTTGACAAGCTTTCCATCCACGTCTTTGGCAAAAATCGGATCCCAGTCGCCTCCCCACACAACTTTAATTACATTCCATCCTGCACCGCGGAATGCTGCTTCAAGTTCCTGTATAATTTTCCCGTTGCCTCTAACCGGACCGTCGAGTCTTTGAAGGTTGCAGTTGATTACAAAGATTAAGTTGTCCAGCTTTTCTCTCGCCGCAAGAGTAATTGCACCTAATGTTTCGGGCTCGTCCGTTTCGCCGTCGCCCAAGAAAGCCCATACCTTGCTGCCGCCGGTTTTCTTTATCCCGCGGTCCTCAAGATAGCGGTTGAACCTTGCCTGGTAAATTGACATAATAGGACCAAGCCCCATAGACACAGTAGGGAATTCCCAGAAGTTCGGCATAAGCCATGGATGAGGATAAGATGATAAGCCGCCGCCTGCCTTTGTCTCCCGCCTGAAATTTTCCATTTGCTGCTTAGTAATTCTTCCTTCGAGAAAAGCGCGGGCATAAAATCCCGGCGAGGCATGCCCCTGGAAATAAACCTGATCGCCGTCGTAATCTTCGCCTTTGCCGCGGAAGAAATGGTTGAATGCAATTTCATAAAGCGTAGCCGCGGAAGCATAGGTTGAAATATGTCCGCCTATCCCATGTTCTAATTTATTGGCTTTAACCACCATAGCCATTGCATTCCAGCGGATCAGGCTTTTAATCCTTCTTTCAATTTCTCTATCACCAGGAAAAGGCGGCTGAGCCTCTCTGGGAATAGAATTTATATAAGGAGTATTTGCCGAGAAAGGGATCTGAACGCCTTCTTTATGCGCACGAATCTGTAATTCCTGAAGTATCACCTTTACTCTTTCCGGTCCCCCATGCTCTAAAACATAATCAAGTGAATACAGCCATTCTCTTGTTTCTATATCAATAATATCTTTCGAGTTATTATTACTCATTTCAAATGCCCTCAATTCTATTAAGTCTGTGAAAAAGTTTTGCTCATTTCAAAAAAAGGTTATTTAATTACTGCGGTATTTATTTCTTAAATCCCTTATAATTCCAATTAACCTTGTGAAACCATTTTGTAAACGGTTTACATTTATTTTATAATTTTTGCTTGCGATAAGCGCAAACAGGTAAGCGATCCGTAAAAATTAGCATCCCAAAATAGTTGTTTTGGCTTATAAATACAAGAAATTAAGCAGCAGATAAGGCTGTCAAGTGATTTAGGAAATGGAAATTGCGCGGCTAAAGGTATAATTGTACGAAGGCACCAAACAATTTACCCGAATAACTTTATTTCTATGCTTAAATTCCCTTTAAATATTTATCGAACCAAAACCTCCTCAATCGATCGACTTCTTTGCGGTGGTTCTTTAAGAAATGATCCCCCTCTTCAAGAATGACAAGCCGGTAAGGAAAATTTAATTCATGCATCTTCTTTGCAATATCAAATGTTTGCTGCGGTGATACGGTCTTATCATTCCCGCCGTGCAGAAGAAGGTATGGGATTTTCGGCAGCTTATCTACAAAGTTAATGACCGTTCTCTTCTCAAGCTCTTCATCGAAATTACCGCCGTCAATTAAATCTTTATAGAGAAGAATCTTCCCTGGATTTTCTTCGGCATATTTTTTTAGATTTGAAATAGCGCCGCTAAGGACAACGCACTTTATGCCGGAGAAATTCTGATTTCGCAGAAGCGCAAGATAAGTCATCATTCCGCCGCGGCTCCAGCCTTCCATTGCCCATGAGTTCTTGTCGGCGATTGGTATTTCATCTGCAAGAGGGATAAGGTTTAGAATGTCATTTACATCATCGCCGCCAAGCTGCTCTTTTCCCTGGCTGCCCGCGTTGCCGCGGTATTGAGATGCAAATATTATATAGCCCCAGCTTGCCATTTGCCCGAACATTCCTCTTGCCGTAAAAGAGTCTGTTGCCCCTTCATTAAGGCTCCCGCCGCGGTTCCAGATAATACACGGAAGCTTTTCATTTGCATATTTAGGATAAGCAAGGTAGCCTTTTACATGCAGTCCGTCCGACAAATAAGTTATTCTTTCAACCACGGAGTTTTCAAAAGTTTCTTTTCCCCATCCGCTTAGGATCATCTTTTCCTGTTGTGGAGAAAGCTTTATAATTTCCCTGGCTGTAAAATTGGAACTCATATCTTTAATATCTCGAATTTTTTTTCATACTTGTATCCGGTCAAATACACTTACGGATAAAAAATAATTCTACATTAAAATTCTTTTCTTTGTGAAATGAGATTTTAAAAACATCACCATATGAATTAAAAAATAGTATTAACTTTGCTATTATAGAAATTAGAAAAAACAATTTCAACAGAATGACGGCACAAAAAGGATTTTGCTCAGGAATTTTTAAAACCGGAACAGATAAGCTTTGAATAAGAGTTATCTTTCGTAAATTTATCGTTAAAATTTTTAATGGTTATATAAATTTCAAGATTAGAGAATCAAACTAATTAGATTATTTACTTATCAATAATCCAAAAGAATAAACAACCAATGAAAGAATAACAGTACTCGCATATGGCAAAGAAAATCCAAAAAGAAAAAAAACAACAGCCGCAGCCAAAGAAGAGCGGAAATATCCTTTACAAAATAATTCCGGCTGTGCTGATATTAGGTGTCTTAGTTTATTTATTTTTACCAAATCTTTTTAAGAAGTCAGAAGAGGATTCGGAATACGTGTTCAGGAAAGACGGTGAACTAACATTTGTCGATTCAACCGGCAGCAAGGTAGAAGCCAAAATAGACATTCAAATTGCCGATAACGATTTTGACAGGGAACTCGGCTTGATGTTTAGAAAGCATATGCTGGAGAACCGCGGGATGCTTTTTGTCTTTCCGCAGGAAACAATACAGAACTTCTGGATGAGAAATACTTTTATTCCTCTTGATATGGTCTTTGTAAACTCCAAGGACGAAATTGTAACTATAAGACACGCAACGCAGACGCTTTCCGATCAAACTTATTCCTCAACAGCACCTGCTTTGTACGTTATAGAATTAAACCTTGATTTTACAAATAAGTATAATATAAAGGTCGGGGATAAGATTAAGTGGAAGCGGACTCAGCCGAAGCTCTGATCAGCCGGCAGAAACGCTTACTCGAACTTAAAGCTTCTCTTGTAAGAGTTCGAGTCCAAGAGTGAGTTTAAGAGGCTTAAACTTCATCCGGAAATCATAGGTTGCCGTATAACTCAAGTTCGGTCAGTTCGCACATAATGTGTGCTACTGTAATATGTCCTTCCTGGATTCGTTGAACGTTAGATGAAGGAATAATGACAGCGATATCGACTAAAGGCTTAAGCTTGCCGCCGGTTCCGCCTAAGAATCCAATAGTTTTCATCTTCTTTTGCCTTGCCATATCAACGGCTTTAATAACATTGCCGGAGTTCCCGCTTGTCGAGATAGCGATAAGAACGTCGCCCTGTCTGCCGAGTCCTTCAACATTTCTTGCAAATACATTTTCATATCCGATATCGTTTCCGCCGGCAGTTAGGTTGGATGAATCGGTTGTTAGAGCAATTGCGGCAAGCGCCGGTCTATTTATTTCGTGGTTAAGCCTGATCATCAACTCAGTTGCGATATGCTGGCAGTCGGCAGCGCTTCCGCCGTTGCCGCACAAAAGAACTTTACCACCCTGCTTGTAAGCATTAACGAGTAAGTCTACAGCAGCGAGAATTTCTGCGGAACATTCCTTTTGCATCTTAAGCTTTGTCTCGGAGCTCTCAGTAAGGGAATCTGTTATAAATTTTTGTTTGTCCAAGTTTATTCCTAAACGAATAATTAGTAGTGGAAAAGAAAACCAAAAGCAAATATTACTATATTTGATCTGGAAACCACGCGTTTATAATGTTTGCCTTGCTCTAATTTCGAGAAATCTGAAGATAAATATTCTTTTCTCACATCATTAGGTATTGATATATTCATCTTCATTAATTTTTCTTTCTTTCCTCGTCGCAAATTTATTTCCTTAACAACGGTTTTCCAATAACACGTTTCAAAGCTTGCTTAAACAATCACAGGTAGTTTCAAATGAACCGCCTGTGCAAACTCTTTTATTAAATTCCAGTTTGCCTCGTCTTCAAAGAAATTTCCGGTTACAATTATCTTTGCGCCGTTCTCAACTTTTTCCCTGGCAGATTGAGGAGTCTTTATCCCGCCGCCAACAATTACCGGTACGTCGCAGTAGTCGGTAACGGCTTTAACCATTTCATTCGGCACAGAGTGCAAGGCACCGGAGCCGGCTTCAAGATAAATTAATTTCATCCCGAGGTACTGTGCAGCAAGCGCTGTTGCAGCAGCTATCTCCGGCTTGTTCCTCGGTATGGGCTTGCTGCCGCTAATGTACTCTGCCGTCGTCACCGCACCCGACTCGATAATCATATAGCCGGTAGATATTGGCTCAACATTTTTCTTTTTGATTATGGGAGCGGCTAACACATGCTTGCCTATTAAATGCTCTGGGTTTCTGCCGCTCACGACCGAAAGGTAAAGTATTGCGTCCGCGTATTCACAAATCTGGTTAACTTCACCCGGAAAAATTATTACCGGCAACGTGGTAATCTCTTTGGTTTTCTCTATAAAGTTCTCGAACTCGCCATTGATAATCAAGCTGCCTCCGACCAGGAATCCGTCGACACCGCTCTTTTCGCAATGCCGTATGAAGAGAAATAATTTATCCTCTGTCAATTTATCCGGGTCCAGCAAAACCAAATAGGCGGCTCCCTTTGAGGAGATAGTATTTAATAGATAGTCATAAATCATAGAAATTTATAGATGTTGTGTCGGAATATATAAATTTTTTTGGAAAATAATAAAAAGAATCCGTAGTCCTGTTTCTTTTAATTCCTAAAAATTTTTTATAAAGAATATTTACGTTTTCATGCTTAATGAAATTCTGGCGCGCTGAATATCAATTCCGATTATCGTTACGTCGATTATATCTCCCACGTTAATTATATCAAGTGGATTCTTTACAAACTTATTTGCTATCTGCGAAATATGAAGGAGCCCGTCCTGCTTTACGCCGATATCCACAAAGGCGCCGAAGTCGACAACATTTCTAACGGTTCCTTTCAGCTTCATGCCTTCTTTAAGGTCTTCCATCTTCAAAACATCGCTGCGGAGAATAGGAGCGGGTATATCCTCGCGCGGATCTCTGCCAGGCTTTTTTAGGTTTTCAATTATGTCTATTAGAGTCGGCTCTCCAATCCCGATTTCTTCCGCTAAGTTTTTTGTTCCTTTTTGATTGACGATTAACGAAATTACGGCGCCGGAATCCTTTATCTTTGCAGCCGGTAAATTGAATTTATCAAGAAGCCTTTCAGTTGCATCGTAGGATTCGGGATGAATGAAAGTATTGTCAAGAAGATTTTCTCCGCCGCGAATTCTCAGGAAGCCCGCACTCTGCTCGAAAGCTTTTTCGCCTAAACCGGTGACATTCAGAAGTTCCTTCCTTGTTTTGAACTTACCGGTTTTCTCGCGGTGCCTGACAATATTTTCTGCAATGCGCTTGTTGAGTCCCGAAACGTAAGTTAGCAGAGATGCCGAGGCGGTATTCAAATCGACACCAACGTAATTAACGCAGCTTTCTACTACGTCATCAAGCTTTTCCGAAAGCAGTTTCTGGTCTACATCATGCTGGTACAAGCCGACGCCGATTGATTTCGGATCGATCTTTACAAGTTCTGCAAGCGGATCAAGAACTCTTCTGCCGATAGAAATGTTTCCGCGCTGGCTTGCTTCAATATCCGGAAATTCTTTTTTAGCTACCGCCGATGCTGAATAGACAGATGCACCGGCTTCATTAACAATAACATATTTGCTGTTGAGATTGTGCTTCCTAATTAAGTCGGCAATAAACTGTTCTGTCTCTCTGCTGGCTGTTCCGTTCCCGATTGCAATTATGTCAACCTTATACTTTTCTATAAACTTAACAACAATTTTCTCCGCTTCATCTTTTTTATTTTTCGGCGGATGAGGATAAATTGTTAAGCCTTCAAGATATTTCCCGGTCTCATCTATTATTGCTACTTTACTGCCGGAGACAAATCCGGGATCAATTCCCATAATTATTTTATTTAGAAGAGGCGGCTGCAATAGCAACTGGCGGAGATTCGATGCAAAGATTTCAATTGCATGGAGATCAGCCGCTTCTGTTAAATAGTTCCGGGCTTCTTTTTCCAGCGAAGGCAAGATGAGCCGCGAAAAAGCGTCTTTAATTGTAAAATCCAGAATTTCCATAAACACAGATTCTTTGCAGGATAAAAATTTATTCTTGATTCTCTTTAATACATCCGGCTCATCAAAGCCTAAATTTATTTTTAAAACCTTTTCTTTCTCACCGCGGTTTAGTGCAAGTGTTTGATACGGCTTAATCTTGGTTATACCCGTCTGAAATTCATAATAGATTTTGTAAATCTCTTTCTTATCTTATTCTTTCTGCTTCTCGCTTACATTTTCTTCCCGTGCTTTGTCTTTAGCCTTTTCCGATTTAACTATAGCCTGCTCAAGCAAAAATTCTCTTACTGTTTTTCTTACTTCGGCGTCGTCGCTTATCATTTCTGCAATTATATCCTTAGCGCCCAGTAGAGCTTCTTCGGTAGTCTTTACTCCGAGTTCTTCGTTTATGAATCCGGAAAGCATTTCTTCTAAGCTTCCGTCAAAGGCGGGATTTTCAAGAATGAATAACGCGAGCGGCTCCAGACCTTTTGCCTTAGCAACTATGCCCCGTGTTTTTCTCTTCGGCTTGTACGGAAGATAGAGGTCCTCAAGGTCCTGTAGCTTTGCGCAATCCGTTATTTTTACTTTCAACTCATCCGTAAGCTTGCCTTGTTCCTCGATACTTTTTAGAATAGTTTCTCTTCTTTCTTCCAGAAGAGTGAGATAATTTAGCCGTTCTTCAATACTGCGGAGAAAATCTTCATCGAGACCGCCGGTACGCTCTTTGCGATACCTGGCAATAAAAGGAATGGTCGCTTCTTCCTTTAAGAGCTTTATTACCGAGTCAACTTGTTCATCCTTTATATTTAATTCTTTTGCTATTATAGATGGTATATTCATGGTTATTTAATAATTCAAAATTAGAGGACTACATTAGCAGGCTTGTCAACGACAATTAAGCAATGCAACAATTAAACAATTTAAGAATGCTTCCAAAGTAAAATTAAAGAAAATTGTTTTTCAACTTGATAAAATCAAAAAAAAAATTTTAGACAAACATTTGAGACTTACGCTACATTTACTTTCAAAAATTTTAATTATTTAACTATCTACAAATTTGTGAAGGAGTTACTATGAGCTTTTTGCGTGTGTATAAATCATTTCTCTTTTCTGCCCTGCTGGTACCGGTAGCTGCATTTGCCGGTTCTTCAAGCGGGAAAAAGGAATATAAGATTAAGACTATGACGGTAAAATATTTAAGCGGCAAGGATACCGTAAGCGCATATCTTGCAATACCGGTTACTAATAAAAAGCTGCCTGCTTTAATAGTCATTCACGAGTGGTGGGGACTTACGCCGTGGATGAAAACCAACACTGAAAATTTTGCAAAGAGAGGTTACGTATCGTTAGCTATCGACCTGTTCCGCGGCAAGGTTGCAAACACACCTGATGAGGCAATGAACCTGGTAAGGACGCTTCCGAAGGAGAGAGCAATTACCGATTTGAAATCGGCTTACGGTTATCTTTTAAAGATGCCGGAAGTTGATGTAAAAAGAATCGGCTCAATCGGCTGGTGTTTCGGCGGAGGTTATTCATTCCAAGCCGCATTGAATTTGCCTGATCTGAAAACGTGCGTGATAAATTACGGCGAGCTTTCATCGGATGAAAATGTAATAAAGAATATTCATTGTCCTGTTCAGTGCAATTACGGGGATGAAGACAGGGCTATTCCGCCTTCTAAGGTAAAGGCTTTTGATGCGGCTGCAAAAAAGGTCGGTCTGGATGTAACCGTGAATTTCTTTCCGGGAGTTGGTCATGCCTTTATGAATCCGGGCAACAAGAACGGCTATAAGAAAAATATTGCCGATGAAGCGTGGAAAGACATCTATGCCTTCTTGAATAAGACATTAAAATAGATTATTAAAAGAGACGCTAATGCAGCTTCAATCCGGTAAGGCACATGAATTTGATCCTGCAGAGTTTTATCGGATTGAAGTTAATAAAGCAGAAAGTGTTTTTTAATCTGTCATTCCGTATTTTTCTCGTCAAAAAAATTGAGACAATATGGTATTCGAAAGATCTGCAGGAATTTTACTTCACCCTACGTCGCTGCCCGGCAAATTCGGGATAGGCGACCTTGGAAATGAGGCTTACAACTTTGTAAATTTTTTAGAAGCGGCAGGTCAAAAATTGTGGCAGACGTTTCCGCTTGGACCAACCGGCTACGGCGATTCTCCGTATCAATGCCTATCTGCATTTGCCGGCAATCCTCTTTTAATAAGCCCGGAAAAGCTGTCCACAGAGGGTTTCCTCTCGAATGATGACCTTAAGGATATTCCCCATCATAACTCTCATCAAATTGATTTCGGTCGGATAATCGGGTACAAAATAAATCTGCTTCGTAAGGCTTTCGGTAATTTTAAAAAGGACAGCAACGGAAAACAAAATTCATTTGTAAAATTCTGCGATTCAAACAAAGACTGGCTTGAGGATTTTTCTTTCTTCATGGCAGCAAAAGATTTCCACGGCGGGCAGCTTTGGACTTCATGGGATAAACCTCTTGTTTACCGGGAACCTTCAGCCTTGAAAAGCTGGAAAGAAAAACTTTCCGACGATATTAACTTTCATAAATTTGTTCAGTTCCAATTCTATTCCCAGTGGAAGGAATTGAAAGCCTACGCCAACAACAAAGGAATAAAAATTATAGGCGACATGCCGATCTTTATAGCTTACGACAGCGCCGATTTATGGGCTCATAAGGAGCTATTCACTGTTGATAATGAGGGCAACCTCGAGACAGTCGCCGGGGTTCCGCCGGATTATTTCAGCGAGACCGGGCAGCTTTGGGGGAATCCTCTTTACCGCTGGAAGGAAATGCAGAAAGATGATTTTCTCTGGTGGCGGCAAAGGTTTTCCAGGCTTCTTGAAATGATCGACGTAATCCGCATTGATCACTTCCGAGGTTTCGAGGCATACTGGGAAATCCCAGGCGGCGCTCCAAATGCGATTAAAGGTAGATGGGTAAAGGCTCCGGGAGAAAAGTTGTTCAACACTGTAAAAAAATATTTGGGGGACGTACCGATACTTGCAGAAGATCTCGGCGTAATAACTAAAAATGTTATAGCGCTTCGCGATAAGTTTAATTTTCCAGGAATGAAAATACTCCAATTTGCATTCGGTAATGGAATGGAAAAAAAATTTCTTCCTCATAACTTTATAGACAACTGCATGGTTTACACCGGCTCTCACGATAACGATACTACCCGTGCTTACTTCGAGAAGGCAAGCCGCGAAAACAACGACATTCTTTCCCATGCTCAAAAGTATTTGAATTATTATGGTGAGGATATGACGGGCGAGCTTATTAGAACTGCTTATGCCTCGGTTGCTAACCTTGTAGTAATCCCGATGCAGGATATTCTTAGGCTGGGTTCGGAGGCGAGGATGAATTTTCCAGGCAAGCTCGGCGGCAACTGGACCTGGCGCTTTACTTGGGACCAGGTGCATCACGATCTTGCAAATCATTATAAAGAGCTTTGCATTATCTATGAAAGACCGCCGGCGGCTGAAGACTCTGTTGATATTGAAACTGAAGATTAACTCACCGCTAAACTGATTACAGATGTTTGGAAGAAAGCATTATATAAATATACTCTCGCTTCTGTTAATAGCTTTTGTCGGCGGCTTATACTTTTTTAAGTATTCGTCTATATATATCGGGCATCCTTTCCTATTAACTGCGGCTTATCTAGTTATTTTCTTTTTAATTGCCTTAGTCTTCGGTAAGATCGAAAATGAAAACCTATGGCTTCTTAACCGCAAATTTTTAACTGTAATTTCTTTTTTTATTGTGGCTGCCGTATTCCTTTGGATTACTTTTTTGCCGCGCTTCGGGCAGATTGGAAGACTGCCCGCAATAAAGGATTGGCTTGATAGATTTTTTTCAGGAAAGTTTCCTTACAATTCACCTTTTACCCCGTCGGGATATCCTTTTTTGTTTTTGATATCGGTCCCTTTTTATTTAATAGGAAACGTCGGTTATTTAGAAGTGACCGGACTGATCCTATTTTTCTATTTCATCTTTAACTTTTCTAAAAATTCAAAAGAGATATTCGCGGTTTTGGTAATTTTGCTAATGAGCCCGGTGTTTTATTATGGATTTGTCGTCCGGGATGAACTGTTCTTTAACATGATGCTTGCGGTGTTATCAATTTTCGTCTCAGAGAAATATCTGAAGCCGGAAAAGATTGATGCAAAGTTTATTCTGGTTGCGGTCATCTTCGGGCTTGCGCTTTCAACTCGTTCTGTTGTTGCAATAATTTATGCAATTTATTTACCGTTTACCTTTAGAAGCAATATTCCTAAAGGTTTATTTTTCTTATTTATTGTTTTCCTGACTTTCGTTCTGCTGCTGGTTCCGTTTGTTATCTGGGATGAAAAGTCTTTCTTGCATAACGGACCGGTTGCTGTGCAATCGTATCTTTCTCATATTCCTTTCTGGACAGCGGCTTTATTCATATTGATCTCTGCCGCAGCAGGCTGGGTTGTATCGGACTTGCATGAAGTATTTTTTGCCTGCGGGATTTTTCTTTTTGCTCCGGTCTTTGCTTCAATGTTAAATCAGATTTCGCAGGTGGGATTCTATCCGGCAGTTGTGGGCGATGTTTTTGATCAGTCGTATTATATCTTCTGTATTCCGTTCCTTTTACTATCAATTAAAAATTATAAAGTAGATAAAACTCTCGGCAGAGTTCTTAGCAATTATGATTGACTGGAGCGCATAACAAGCTTATAAGCCGGATAAGTGATTGCAACAAATATCAATGCAAATAGTGCGCTGAGCGGGTCGCCGAAAATATCACCTATCAAAAATATAAAAGAACCCATAAGGAAAATCATTGTAGTGGCGGGATACCCCCATGTCTTAAAAGGTCTTTTCAATTCGGGCTCTATTTTTCTTAAATAAATTAAAGAAGAAAATCCCGTAAAGTAATTTAAAACGTAGAAGAATGCGGAAACGGCAATCAATGTTTCGACAGAGCCGGAGATTATTAAAAGGACTACAAAAGCTGCTGTCAGTAATAATGCACGGCGCGGCGTTCCGCTGTTACTCACTGAAGAATATTTTTTAGTAAAAAGCCCGTCCCGGCTGAGTCCGTAAATTATCCTTGTAGCAACAAGCAGCACGGCATTCAACACGCTTATAAGTGCTGCAATTGAGAGTATAGTAATTACCTTACCACCTTCGGCGCCGAAAATTACCTGAGCCGCATCAGTTGCCGGCGCTATAGATGAAGCCAGCTTTGAAAGAGGGAGGACAAACAGCAACGCTGCGTTTACCAGTAAATATATTGTTATTGTTATAAGCACTCCTCCAATTGCGCTGCGGGGAAGATTCCTATCCGGGTTTTTATCTTCTTCCGAAAAATATATTACATTGTACCATCCGTCGTACGAAAAAATTATCGACTGAAGTGCGATAATGAATCCGAAGAACAGGGCTGAGATTGTTGAAGGCAATTGTATTGGTCCGGTTGTCGAATGCATTCCTGAACTTCCAAATAAAAAGCAGGCTGCAATGAAGGCACAATAAATAAACGCCTTGGTAAAACTTGTTAATTCCTGAGTCCTGCTTCCGGAGCGAAGACCGGTCCACTGAATTGCTGTGAATATCATAATCAAAAAAATTGTAATTTCTTTAATAAATGAATGCAGCCCCGGGAAAAGGATTGCCGTAAATTCAATAATTGCCAGGGCTATTGAAGCAAGCGATGCGCAGTTTGCAACCCAATCGCTCCAGCCGATTATAAATCCTGCATAATTGCCGAAAGCTCTTCTCACAAAAACATACCAGCCGCCTGCTTTCGGAATTGAAGTCCCCAGTTCAATAACCGATAAAGTTCCGAAGAGAGAATAGATACCCCCAATAATCCACGCAATCATAATTATTAATGGACTGCCAAGCTTTGCCGCAACAATTCCGGGCGTTCGAAGAATTCCTACCCCGATAGTTCCACCGATAGTTATAGCAATTCCAAAGCTTATACCGAGGATTTTTTTCAGGTTTTGTTTTTCTTTGGGTAAGGTATCGTCAGCGATAGTAAATTTTTCCATAAGATAATTTTCATTTTTATTCCTTGAACTTAAAGAAATGGAAACTGGCAAACAATCTTCAAGTGTCAAATAGGTTATATGAAAGAATAGGAAGCTTAAACTATAACGCCGCTATGCTCTTCCAAATCCTTGCTGCTAATCAAAGAAGATAAAATGAATAAAAAATGGAAGCCCCAAATTTCTTTAGGGCTCCCTTATGCATGTTAAATAAGGCGGCAAAAATTATTTTAAGAGGATCATCTTTTTAGTCATAACAAAGTCTCCGGCAACAATTCTATAGATGTAGGCACCGCTTGAAACTTGTTGGTCGGCATTGTTCCTGCCGTTCCACTGAATACTGTAGCTGCCGGCAGACTTTTGCCCATCAACTAAAGTTTTTACTTCTTGTCCAAGCATATTATAAATCTTAATTGATACTACAGCAGCTTTCGGCAGCCGGTAGTTAATAACAGTTGAAGGGTTAAACGGGTTAGGATAATTCTGAGATAGATAAAATTCCTTTGGCAGGGAATTAGCGCCATCATCAACACCGGTCACTATTAGCCCGTCCTTACCGAAGGTAAACGTGGGACCTTGCTGTTCCGACTGTCCGTTTATACTGTATGAAGATTTAATTGTAGAACCGACAGGGACTGAATTCTTCACAAAGCTTAAAATGAAATTACCCGGATTAAAGTTGCCATTAAAAGCCTTCTGGGAGTTGAAAAAGAATTTGGCTTCTCCCGGCTTTGACTCGAGAGCCTGCACTAATGAGGCACCGACGTTTGCGGATTTAGTAAATGCGTTAAACGAAATTAATGAAGGATCGTAATCCAGAGTAAGCAGCAGGCTGTTGACGTTATGTGCATTTGAGATAGCAACCGGCAGCGTTGCCGACGAAGCCTTATCATAGGATACATTGGTAATAGTAACCGAGCCCGAAGACTGAGTTATATTAGGAGATATTCCGTTTATGAAATCATAAAGCGCGGTTAAATCAGCCTCGTTAATAACGCCGTCATGGTTAAAATCCGCATTAGCAAGAGCCTGGGGGTCCGTAATCTGGCTGCTTCCGCTAAGATAGAAAAGCAGTGCAAAGAAATCATTCATGTTTACTACCCCGTCGAGTGTAACGTCGCCTGCCTGCTGGATTGTTCCTATAAGGTTATGATAAAATAATGTTCCATTTGTAAACGAGAAAGTATAGCTTGCGTTGTTGGCATTAAACTGCGGCGTATCGCAGACAATAGTTGCAATAGAGTCTCCAGCCGTCGGCTGTACCTGCAGTTCAAGGCTGAACAGCTTGCCGCTGGAATCGACCGGCATTAAACCGAAGCCGGTAAATCCGATTTCGCCCGCAACAGATGTATCAATTGCCAAATGCCATTGGGCATTGTTAATTAAGCCGTTTGAAAGGGTAGAAAGGTATTTTACCTTGGAAGTATCGAAAAGAAATCTTCCACTTAGATAATTCAAGTTTATAGTTTTCGGCAGGTTAAGGTTTACATCGATAAAATATGTTGCACCTTTGTATGCGTTAAGAACGCTGGATACTGCGATTGAAGGATTTGAGCCTACACCTGCACCGGAAAAATCTACATAGCCCGGGCGAGGCGCAGCAAACGGATAAGCTGCAGAATCAATTATTAAACTTTGAATTTCGCTGACGTTCTGCAGAGCAGTGAAGTCGTTATTTCTAAAGTCAACATCCTGAGTCGCAACATTAGCTCCGCCGTTATACAGGTCTATTATCGGATTATTATTCCCAAAGATGGAATTGTTTATCTTAATTCCCGTCGGCTGAGCGGCATCGGTAAAAGGCAATATATTATAAGATTGAACGGTGATAAAGGGAGCCGGGGAAACAATTGTACGCTCGAAATCAAAACCGCTAAGCTCCGGATTTATAATACATCCTCGAATAATAAGGTCACCCGCATAGCTGTCCTTAAGCAGGAACTTGCCGTTTAAGTCGGGTGCGACGATGGAACTGCTCGATGAATTAGAGCCTTGTAAGAATAAATTGCTTATAGTATTGCCGGTATCTATAACAGTGCCGGTAAAACTGAAATTGCTTAATCCAAGCAGCGCGGGAAATGCAGGGGCTGAAGCTGCAGGGATAAGCGGGATATCATATACGTCTACCGGGTCAACATCTGCCTTTATACCGTAACTATTGCCGGCGAAGGTCCCGCCGATAATACTAAGCTTATCGTTTGCGAGTATCAACAAGCCGTTTTGTTCGTTGAATGAGGCTGTAATGTTACTTAACGTTCCCAGGGATGAGTTTGTGATAAGTATACCCTTGCCTTCGCTATATCCGGTTGTATTGTAGTTAGAGGTCAGATTACTACCTGTAAAATTTATGCATGAATTGAATGTGGTTCCGCAGAGTATGTTTGAGCTTGTTGTTATATTGTTTAAAGTAATATTCTTGCAGTTATAAAGATTTAAACCGTCAATACATTTGGAGACGTTAAGATTTGTAATAGTAATATTACTGTCTGCCTGGAACTCAACGCCTGCGTTGTTTAATCCTATTACATTTATATTGTTCAGAGCAACATAGCTGCAGCCTGCGCCAACATTAACCGTACCCGAAGCAGAAGTGGCGGCTACAGAATAAATGTCTAGATCATCTGCACTTACGTTCGAGCTTCCGCTTATAATAAACATCAGCGGAAAGATTGTATTGCCTGAGCCTCTGACATGAATACCGGTAGTAAGAATTACCGGTTCATTAAAGGAACCGTTATCAACAATAATGGAATCGCCGGGCTGGGCGACGGTCATTGCATGTGCATAAGTTCTAAACGGAAGTGAAATGCTGCCGTTGTTCGGTGGGTAGTCAAGACCGGAGTTAGAAACGTACAAGCTTCTAATCTGGTGGAAGTAAGCTCTTATCGAATCATTACCTGTTACATTTGAATAAGTGTAGGTTGGAACAGGTCCCAGGCTGGTATTTCCAACAGTAACATTTTGAATTGAGTAGCCGGAAGCCGCAGTAATTGTAAACGTCTGGCTATTTCCGTATTGTACCGGCACTAATCCCGAAGGTGAAATAGAACCGCCTGCGTTTGCTGCCGCAGAGATATAATATGTATTGATGGCAAAGGTTACCGAAATAGTGTGGATTGACTGGACATTGATAAATGTATAAGTAGACGTTGAATCAACATATTTGCCGTCAACATAAACACTATCAACATGATACCCGGTGTTTGGTGTAAACGAATAAGTAACATTACCGCCGGGAGTAACAGAATTGGTTCCTAAAGGCGAGATATTTCCGTTGGCTCCGGCTGAAGATGTTATAGTACAGATATTTGAGAATGAGGCGGTTATAGTATGATTTGAAGTAACGTTACTGAAAGTGTATTGAGTATCCGGTCCGACGGCGCTGCTATCTATATAAATATCCGAAACGAAGTAGCCTGAATCCGGTATAACCTTAAACGTTTGACTTTGTCCGTAAGAAACCAGGGTTACTGTTGACGGTGTAATTGTACCGTGAGAGCTTTGAGTCGGCGTTAAAGAAAACAAAGTTGAATTGCCCGAGCCGGTAAAGCTCCACGTGGGAGTCCAGAGCGAATAAATATTGTTGGAGTTCCTGGACCTTACATGCCAGTAATATTTAACTCCGCTGACCGGTGAAAAAGGATAGTTGGTTGATGTAAGTGTATCTGTATCAACTAAAATTTTTGTAAAGTTGGAATCGCTGGCTATCTGGACATTAAAAGTTAAACCTGAGGTACTGCCGGTAAGATACCAGTTTAAGTATACCGGAGTTTCCCAAACGATTGAGCCGTTGCCCGGATAATCGGGGATAGGAACATTATATGGAGACTGAGCCGCGGCTGAACCAGCCGTAATAAAGACGACGACTAACGACGACAAAACTAATCGTAGAATATTTTTAAGCATAAAGATCCCTCCGAATAAATTCTGCAACTGCTTAATATGACTTGCGCTTTTTAAGCCGCATGCCAATAAAGCCTGTTAATGAAAATAAAAGTATTTAGAAAATGTTTTTTTGATTAGCTGATTTGTTCGGCATTACTGCCGCTCAGCTAAATCCGCATAACAAAAGGGAGAACCGGTAACAAAAAACCGGGCTAATATAAATTCATTGGCTGCCGGAACGGTATTATTATTCTACCAGTAGCCTTTATAGACGACGAGCGGCAGAAATTCCGGTTTTTAGCCCAGATTAATGATTACAAATCTTAGCACGGTCTAACATAATTATAAAAACCGCGACAGTCAACCATGCATAAATGATATGAGTTTTCCTTTTTCTAAAAAATAATTCGTAGATTAATTTCATTTATATCTCAATATTTTTTTCGGAAGAGATTTATGATAGATAAACCGACCGCAGCACCATCTAAAGGAACCTCTACAATCCAACCTGCCGCATCATTTAAAAAGGAATTAAGGCTTATCGACTCTACGATGATTGTTATAGGCTCGATGATCGGCTCGGGAATTTTCATTGTAAGCTCCGATATTGCCAGAACAGTAGGCTCGCCCGGTTACCTTCTTCTCGTTTGGCTGATAACGGGTGCGGTTACAATTACAGCCGCTCTCAGCTACGGCGAGCTTGCCGGCATGATGCCTCATGCAGGCGGTCAATATGTCTTCCTCCGCGAGGAGTACAATCCCTTGGTAGGATTTCTTTACGGCTGGACTCTATTCCTTGTAATCCAGACGGGAACTATTGCCGCAGTCGCCGTTGCCTTTGCAAAGTTCACCGCCGTGCTTTTCCCTTTTTTCAGCGAGCAGAATATTTTAATTAATTTTTTCGGGCTTCATATATCAGCCGCCCAGCTTTTGGGAATTGCAAGCGTTCTGTTTCTTTCTTACCTGAATATGCTTGGCTTGAAAACCGGGAAGACTATTCAAAATATCTTTACATCTACCAAAGCGATGGCTTTGTTACTTCTAATCATCCTTGCTTTTCTTATAGGAAGAAATGCTGTTGCCGTACACGCAAATTTTTCAGATTTCTGGAATCCAGGCTGGACTCATCTTTCAAACGGAACAGTTACTTCCGTTCAACCGCTTTCCGGCTTAATGCTGTTGGCTGCCATTGGCGTTGCTATGGTCGGCTCTCTGTTTTCAAGCGATGCATGGAACAACATAACATTTACGGCTGGGGAAGTTGTCAATCCTAAAAGAACAATTCCATTGAGCTTATTCCTTGGTACTTTAATAGTTACAATTTTGTATATCTCTGCGAACGTTGGTTACGTAATGCTTCTTCCGTTACGGGGAAACCCCGGCGGAGTAAATGCTGTGCAGAAGGGGATACAGTTTGCCTTGAGCGATAGAATAGGGACCGCCGCCGCCTCAATGATTTTTGGGAGCCCTGCCGTTGTAATCATGGCGCTTCTGATTATGATTTCAACTTTCGGCTGCAGTAACGGACTTATTCTTTCAGGTGCGCGTGTTTATTATGCCATGGCAAAGGACAAGTTGTTTTTTAAGAAAACGGGTACGCTTAATAAAAATTCGGTTCCCGGCTTTGCTCTTGCTATTCAGGCGGCGTGGGCAAGCTTGCTATGCATATCGGGAACTTATAACGATCTTCTCGATTATGTCATCTTTGCCGTTTTGATTTTTTATATCTTAACAATATTTGGAATCTTCCGTCTTCGCAGATTGCGCCCGGATGCGGAACGCCCGTACAAAGCCTGGGGCTATCCCGTGCTGCCTGCGGTATACATTCTTTGCGCTGCCGGTATCTGCATAGATCTGCTTATCTTCAAACCAATGTACACATGGCCCGGCGTTATTATAGTCTTGATCGGAATACCGGTTTATTTCATATGGAGAAGATTAGGCAGGAATAACTAAAGCTGAAGAAAATCATTTGAATATTTAGGAACACTTAGCTAATTTTTACCCGTTAATTGAAATGAAAGATGAGACTGAAAAAAGACATAAAAGATTTTTTATCCCGTTATGCTGAAGAAAATTTCTCCGGTGCAAAAATTTTTCTTTTCGGTTCCCGGACGGATGACGATAAAAAAGGAGGAGACATAGACGTGCTTATCTTAAGCGAAAAAAAACTGAGATTTTCCGATTTATCCAGGATGAGGATCAGCTTTTACAAGGCTTTCGGAGAACAGAAGATAGATTTGGTAAACTTTACCTTTTCAGAGGAGTATCCGTTTAAGAGTATAGCATTGGAACAAGCCATAGAATTATGAAAGAAAAGATATATATCGGCAAAGTGAAAATCTTTAACATACTTTTTATACATGCCTTATATAACATATAAAATTGGGAGACCATATGATCCAATCCGCTGCAGCTCAACCGGGAAAATTTAAATATAAATGGTTCGTCGCCGGTGATATTAACGGCTTCTTCGGCTTAATGGTCGATAACCTTACCGTGCTTTCCTTCCTTGCCGGTGTAATGATTCTTGTTTTTAAATTTCCGGCAAATATTGTTTACGAAAGAATGTTCCCGGGAACTGCGTTCGGAGTCCTCTTCGGTGATCTTGTTTATTCCTGGATGGCTTTCCGTCTCGCTAAAAAGAAAAATAATTCTGAAGTAACAGCAATGCCTCTCGGTCTTGATACTCCTTCGACAATAGGCATTGCTCTAACCGTGCTCGGTCCCGCTTTTATTTATCTGAAGTCCACGGGTATGGCTGTCAACGATGCGGCAATGATGACGTGGTACATCGGCATGGCGACGATGGTAATCATCGGAGTTTTCAAACTCATCTTTTCATTTATCGGAGGATGGGTGCAGAAGATTGTTCCGCAAGCCGGGCTTCTGGGAAGCCTTGCGGGGATTGGTCTTGCTCTTATCGGATTCATTCCGCTGCTCGATGTATTCGGGCTTCCGGTTATCGGGATGATTTCTCTCGGGCTAATTCTATATACGCTGGTCGCCAAGATAAACCTTCCTAAAAAAATTCCGGGAGTGTTTGCGGCAATTCTTACCGGGACAGTTCTTTATTACATCTTTGCGCCTATGGGATTGCTTGGCGGAAGTTATACGGCACCTTCTATGCAGCTTCATTTCGGTGCGCCCATTCCTACTCTTGGATTTGTCCACGGATTTTGGGAAGCGCTAAAGTATCTGCCGATTGCCCTGCCGTTTGCTATTCTTACGGTTGTCGGCGGAATAAACGTAACCGAAAGTGCAAGAGTTGCCGGAGACGACTATAAGACGCGGGACATTCTTCTTACCGAAGCGGTCTCGACTTTAGTTGCCGGTTTATGCGGCGGCGTTGCACAAACAACACCTTACATCGGTCAACCTGCCTACAAGGCGATGGGAAGTCGTGCGGGATATACCGTCCTTACAGGATTGTTTATCGGCTTCGGAGGATTCCTCGGATATGTTTCATTCTTTGTTGAGCTTATTCCGCGTGCGGTACTTGCACCGATATTAATTTTTGTCGCTCTCGATATTACGGTACAGGCATTCAGAGCGGTTCCGCATGCACATATAACTGCCGTTGCGTTCTCGCTTTTTCCGAATGTCGCCAGGCTTCTTCAAATCCAGTTAAGCAACACGGATATAGTGCCCCTTGCAAAGTTTAACGAGCTTCTTACAGTGCCGGGTAAGACACTGCCTCAGATGCTTGTTGTTGTAGCGCTGGGAAACGGATTCATTTTAACTGCGATGCTGTGGGGTGCTTTTGCTGCAAAGCTGATTGACAGGAAACTGAGGCAGGCAAGTATATACCTCGTAATAACCGCGGCGTTTACTTTCTTCGGGGTTATCCATTCTGCTAACCCCGACGGCAATATGTACCTGCCGTGGCAGCTAAGTGGAGTCTTCCGGCAGATACCTTATCAATTTACGGTTGCATACCTTGTACTTGCGGGGATGTTGTTCTTCTTATCTTTTACAAAACAAGGTAAAGAACCGGTAAGATTAGCAGAATAGACCGCATCTAAAATTTCTTGCTCGTAATCTTAATCCGGTTAAGTTCGAAAAAATTAAGAAACTCATTAATGTTATATCAGTTCGTTCGGTTAGCAATCATATTACTTTGTAAATCTCTTTAAGAATCTTTTCGGTAGCGCCGAGATTTTCCTGAACATATTGGTATGAGTTTTTGCCTTTCTCTTTCCGGTACTCTTCATTGCTGAAAAGTGTCCTAAGCTTACGGTAAGCTTCCGTTTTGTTTTTAATTAAGATTCCGCCGTTCTGCTTTAACAGCTTTTGCGTCTCCTGCGAGTTTTCAATCTTCGGTCCGAACATTACCGGGATACCGTAAACGGCGGCTTCGAGCACGTTGTGTATGCCCTGCTTAAAGCTTCCGCCTATGTATGCAGCGTGAGCATAAGTATAAAGCGTAAGCAGTATTCCTATTGAATCGATAATTATTACACGTTCATCCTTATAATTGTTTAAGAATGAAAACCTGATGGTCTTAAGCCTGCCGGAAAATTCATTCTCAATCTTTTCAAGATTTAAGAGAGTTGGCTCATGCGGCGCAATAATGAAGATAGCATCCTTATCATATTTTGCCAGCGTCATGAACGCCGGAAGAATTATTTCCTCATCATTCTCCCAGGTGCTTCCTGCAACAAAGACCTTTTTATCCTTCAGAATGTCTTCCTTTATCAGGTTCTTATCGCGAGCTGTTATGCTTCTTTGATAGACTCTGTCGAAGCGGGTATCGCCGACGGCGTAAACCTGCTCGTCTTTACATCCGAAATGCTTGAAGCCGTTGGTATCTGCGCCGGATACCGTCAGTATCCTTGTCATGCTGCTGTACAATATCCTGTGAAAGCTCTTCATTAGAGGAAGCTTCCTGGAAGAACGCGGCTTCATTGTTGCATCTACAATAAAGCAGGGGACGTTGAAATCATGCATTGCCCAAACAATATTCGGCCAGTAATCGTAACGCATAATTACGGCTAAACTCGGTCTTACAATCTGAATAAATCTTTTAGCGTTTGAATATGTATCGAAAGGTATGTAGGAAATTAGATCGGCATAAGGATATTTGCGCGAGTTCTCGTAACCCGAAGGGGAAAAAAACGTAACGAGAATGTTTATTCCCTTATCCTTCCTCAATTCTTCTATTATCGGCTTTGCCTGTTCAAACTCGCCGAGCGACGAAGAGTGGAACCATATCAGCTTCTTAGTCTTATCAAGAGCGGCGGCGTTAAGTATAAGCTCTTCAAAAATTCTCTTCCTTCCTTTAATGCCCCGCTTTACCTTCTTATCAAAAAGCCCTGCGGCGTGGATTAGAATAAACAGCACCGGTATAACAAGGGCATTATAAACAATAAACCAAATTTTCTTCATTTCGTGTTTAACAGTAATTTTAATTTCTCATAAGCTTTCACGGGCGTTAGTTCTTTCATGCATCTGAAATGCTGCTGCGGGCATTTGTCCCTTCCAATATGCGAGCATGGGCGGCAATATAAGTCTTCGTTCTCAAAGATCATACTTTTATTTTTGTAAGGTGTAAATCCGAATTCCTTAACGGTTGAACCGAAAACAGCAAGCACTGGAATGCTCAAAGCGCAGGCAGTATGCATCAACCCGGAATCGTTGCAAACGATTGCCATGCATTTCTTTATATCTGCGGCTGTATTAAAAATCCTGTCGTCGTTGGAAAGATTGATAGAACCCGGAATCTTTGTTGATAGGTAATAGCATGTCTGAAGGTCGTCCTTACCTCCGAAAATGACGACCTTATACCCATCTCTTGTAAGCATATTGCCGAGTTCGACGTAATATTCTTTTAGCCACATCTTGGTTTGATGGCGCGAACCCGGTGCGAAGCCGATATATTTATCTTCATCAATAAGCTGCGACGGTGTACTCTTTGGAAAAAAAAGATCTAACCCCTTGTCGTCAAGATAAAAGTCCGGCAGCGTTTGTGCGTATCTTACGGGAATTTGAGGCGCGTCCTTCAGCTTGTTGATTTTAAATTTAACAAGAAGCATTTTGTCAAGTGTCCGCTTATTGAATCTTACTGAACGGGCTTTAATGTTTCTCCTTATCTCCGCCGATCTTAAATTATTTTGAAGATCGATTACAAAGTCATAGCTGCTATTCCGGAGGCTGTGAAGAAGCTTTTTTCTTTCGGAGCGGCTATTCTTATAAACGATAACGTTTGAGAGATAAGGATTATGCAGAAGGAGGTTTCTGTATTGTTCTTTAAGTATGAAATCAATAGAGATATTTTCATGCTTTAATTTAATCGAGCGGATAAGCGGGGTGGCTAAGAGTATATCACCCAGGGAACCGAGCCTGATAATTAAAAGTCTGCTTACGCCGGTAAAGTCCAAAAAGTATTGCCTAAAGTTCTAAAAAAGCAACGCAAATTTAGCCATTACGGTGCCTTAGTTCCAAAACTAAAATTGCAGATTTACGTTTCGTGCGGTATTTTTGCTGATAAATTTTTAGGAAACAAATATGTTGTCACCAGAAACAGCCGGGGTAATTGCCATGTCTGATGAATCAATTGAGAAAAAGGTCTACAACATTGTTAACGATCTAAGCGAGTATTTGCCGCTTGTTAACGACAGGAACCGTCTGGGTTTTGATCTATACAAATATGTTATTGGAGAAGGGGATGAGCCTCTTACAGCAATTAAGAATGCGAAGGTAGAACTGCAAGGCATTTCGCTTGAAGACATCTCAAAAAGAATTTCAGTTGAGATAAATAAAATAAAAATAAAATAGTGCCTGCCGGTCAGTTCATTTTTTTAAAAAACCGTTGTTCGAAATTAATTCAGAGTGTGTTTGTATGATTTAATGGTCAAAGATAACGGCAGCGCTTACTACGTTCCGAAGAGTTCATTCACATCAAAAATTAATGTTGACGGCGAGGCGTTCGATCCCGGCGCTGCCTTTCAGTTCTCTAAAAATTATTCCCTTATTGAAATTACTTGTTCATTTTTCCTTCCTGCCGAGCGGTGTGTCATTTATTACTAATGTGTTTATATTGCAAGACATCTTTTCAATTTTATTTTATGACAAAGATAATTTATTTGACGGGTTTTATGGGCTCCGGTAAAAGTACAATCGGACCGATCTTAGCTAATACGCTGGGCTGGGATTTCTTCGACCTGGACGATGTAATTGAGAAAAAGGAAAGCACGAGCATCTCTAAAATATTTGAAGAAAAGTGTGAAGAATACTTCCGTAAAATTGAAAGCGAGAACCTGACGGAGCTTTCCTCAAAAATAAATGTCGTTATCGCCTTGGGAGGCGGTGCAATAATATCTGCAGACAACCGGGATGTTTTAAAGAAGACCGGGAAGACTGTTTATCTTAGGGTAACTCCCGAATCGGTATTCTACAGGTTGCGTCATAAACAGGATAGACCTGTGCTTATGAAGAACGGAACGTTCGGTTCGGGCAGGAATGAATTTATTAATAAAATAAAAAAGCTTTTTGAAGAAAGAAAAGAATTTTACGAGCAAGCCGATTTTATTGTCGATGCAGATAAAATATCTTTGGGCAGGACCATTGATATGATTGCAAAGCTGATTAAACAGAAGAATAGATAAAGGTGATCAATTAGTTGAAGAAGATAAAGGTTTCATTAAAGGAAAATTCATACCCGGTTTTTATCGGAAGCGGTATTCTGAATAACCTTGAAGGGATGCTGGAAGATTTGGGCGTTAATAAGAAATTATTATTCATCATTGATAAGAATGTTGAGAAGGCGCATCCC
This sequence comes from Ignavibacteriaceae bacterium, assembly GCA_046704565.1. Lineage (GTDB taxonomy): Bacteria > Bacteroidota > Ignavibacteria > Ignavibacteriales > Ignavibacteriaceae > FEN-1297. The sequence goes on from JBJKRP010000391.1 coordinate 28,399, forward strand.
GGCAGGATAAGCAGGCTCATATCTACCGGTAAAAGGAAGGCTGAATATTATTTTCTTACTCCGGGCGAGAGATCCAAATCATACACCGAGTTGAACCGGATTTATTCTTTCCTAATAAATAATAACTACGGCAGAGACTCTGCTATAGTTGCCGTTGGCGGCGGTGTTACCGGCGACCTTGCAGGCTACGCAGCCGCTACTTTTATGCGCGGCGTTAGTCTTGTTCATATCCCCACAACTCTTCTGGCAGCCGTTGACAGCTCTATAGGCGGAAAGACCGGCATTAACTTCGAGAAGAAAAAGAATATGATAGGTGCCTTTTACCAGCCAAAGCTTGTCTTGTGCGATGTTGAACTGCTCGGTACTCTGCCGCGTTCCGAACTGACCTCAGGCTTGGGCGAGATTGTTAAATATGCTTTCCTTGCGGATGAAAAGTTCTATTCATATGTCGATGAAAAATATGAAAGGATTTATGAACTTGACGAAGACGTCCTTCAAAAGATTATTTACGATTCAGCCGCAATTAAAGCCGCCGTTGTCTCGCAGGATGAAAAAGAAGCAGGATTAAGAAAAATACTTAATCTCGGTCATACCTTCGCTCATGCCTTTGAGACGGAATTGAACTTCAAGATTAAACACGGAGAAGCTGTTGATGCCGGAATTATTACGGCGCTTTTTCTTTCAAATTATATCGGGCTGCTTGGAACAGAGACTCTTGCGGATTTGCTTTCTCTTCCTTTAAAAATAAAAATTCCCGGGAAGCTAAAAGGAATTAATAGGGAAGCATTGTTTAATATTATGATGCATGATAAGAAGAACAGGAACTCGCAGATTAAGTTTGTTCTTTTATCGGGCATCGGGAAAATAATTCTGGACGCCGAAGCCGGTAAAAAGGAAATATTTGATTCACTTTCTCAGATGGAAAAAATAGTCAACTGACTTCGCCGGTATTTTTAGAAAATATATAACTGCATGTTCTCGTAGTAAACAGAAAAGGAGATTCTCATTTTTCTCTTTCATAAAACTGCCCGGTTATTCCTACACATTTAAAATATTTATTTCAAAAGAACAACGGCTTGGTGATAATAATATACCTAAGTATAATATTAGCCAAAAGTTCACAGAATTCTTCCATCATAATTGGCTGCGGAACGCTTTAAAAGAGGACTGCCGGATTGAGGGATAATCCGGCAGTTAGAGTGACATTCTTGTAGGAGGGATGTTATGCTTAAAACTATTTTCTATTTTCAGTTTTATATATTCAATCGGCATGCCATAAAATTATTTTGATTTTCAGTCATTTTAGAGGCTTTCTGAAAGGAATGGAAGCTTTTTACAGGTAATTATTACCTATGCTTTTACTTTTTTTCCTTTAGCGGTTTATCTTTAAAAGAAGGACTGGCAGGTATGTGAGGGACCTGCCAGTTTAATTGTGGGGGATTATGCTTAAAACTATTTTCTATTTTCAATAATTACTATACAAGCTGCATGCCAGGTTGATTATGTTATGAAAAGTCATTTTTAGTTTGTTGTCTGTGCCTTCTTTTAAGACTTTAGCCGGATTTGTGTTTACTATGAGACAACCTGTTAGAAGATATTTTATTAACTTTGCTGTTAAGAATAACCGGAGATATTAATATATGGATAACGTGAATTTAGATTATGATGTCGATATCGAATATGAAATAAAAAAACTTAAGAAGGATTTGAATGCTGTAATTCTTGCTCATTATTATCAGGAATCGGAAATTCAGGAATTGGCTGATTTTGTTGGCGACAGTCTTGAACTTGCAAGGAAAGCGAAGTCGACTAACGCAGATGTAATTGTTTTTGCCGGCGTTCATTTTATGGCGGAGACGGCAAAAATTCTAAACCCAAATAAGCTTGTATTGCTTCCCGATCTTGATGCAGGATGCTCGCTGGCTGATAGCTGCCCGGCTCCGCTGTTCAAAACTTTTCGTGAGAGGCACCCGGACCACGTTGCTATAACTTATATCAACTGCTCTGCCGAGGTAAAAGCGCTTAGCGATATTATCTGTACATCGAGCAATGCGGAGAAGATCATAAACCAGATACCTTCAGAAAAGCCGATATTATTTTCTCCTGACAGAAACCTGGGAAAATACCTGATGAAAAAGACTGGTAGGAAAATGCTGTTGTGGGACGGCTCGTGCATTGTGCATGAAACTTTCAGCGAAAGAAAGATAATTGATTTAAAGGTTAAGAACCCGGACGCGAAAATAATTGCTCACCCTGAATGTGAAGATGCATTACTGAACCGTTCCGACTTTATCGGCTCTACAAGCAAGCTGCTGAATTTTATTGCCTCGGATAATTCGACGAGCTACATAGTGGCTACAGAGCCGGGTATAATTCACCAGATGGAAAAGCTGGCGCCTCAGAAAAAATTTATTGCTGCACCGCCGGATAAGAACTGCAATTGTAATGAATGCCCCTTCATGCGTCTGAACACTATGGAGAAGCTCTATCTTTGCATGAAAAACAGGAAGCCTGAAATAAATCTTCCCGGTGACATTATTGAAAAAGCATTGCTTCCCATAGAAAGAATGCTTGAGATGAGCTAAGCTCTTTTAAGTATTATTTTGAAAGTTGTACCTTCGCCGGGAGCCGAGTTCTTAACAAAAATTTTCCCATCGTGATAGGTTTCGATTATCCTTTTAGAAAGGCTTAAGCCCAACCCCCAGCCCCTCCTTTTAGTACTATAGCCGGGACGAAAAATATCTTTCCGCCTTTTCATTTCTATTCCCTTCCCGTTATCAAAGGCATCTATTTCAATCTGGTTCCGGTTTTGCTTTATTAAGAAGCTTATCCTGCCCTCTTTATTTTCTATCGCATCAAGGGCATTCTTAATTAAGTTTTCAATTACCCACTCGAACAACTCTGCATTTAGCTCTGCGCATGCTTTCTCGTCGCCGGAGACCGTCAGATCGACGTTTCTGCCCGACCGCGGAAGTCTTCGTTGGAAATAATCGACCACGGTTTTAACAACTTCGAACACAGGCTGTATTTTAAGCTCTGGAGTAGCACCTATTTTTGAAAACCGGTAAGTAATCTTGCTAAGCTTCTCAACATCATCGTTTATTTCTTCCGAAATATCAAGCACTTTATCCTGGTCTTTGTAGCTAAGCTTCAGCATTTCAAGCCAGCCCATTAAGCTGGAGATAGGCGTGCCGAATTGGTGTGCAGTTTCCTTTGCCATCCCGACCCAAATGTTGCTTTGTTCGCTCCTCTTGATGTTGCTGAATCCGATATAGCCCAGAATAATAAACAGCGCGGCGATAACAATCTGGAGATAAGGATAGTATTTTAATTGCGTAATTAGGTCGGAGTCGCCGTAATGGATTCTCTGAAGAACGACAGTGTCTTTATAAGTAACATTTATCGGTTTATGGATCCTATCCATTTCTCCAGCCATATTCTCAAAAAATTTTTGAAGCTGCGAAGCCGAAAGCGAGGTGTCGTAATCGATATTTCTAACGTCTTTAATATCGTCTTTATTAACAATTGAAATTTTATTATCCGGACCTGTGCTGATCAGAGGGAAATCAATGGGCTTCAGAATGTTCTCGAAAAGGAAGGTAATGTCTGCATCGGTGCGGGAAGTATTGGCAACGTATTCAATGCCCTTTGCATAAAGCTGAACAATCTGTCTTTCCTTTAATTGAAGCTGTTCTACAAGCATTTGCGTATAAAACAGAGTGCCTGCAGCAATGACTATGGCAATAACAAGGAGAGCAATTTTTATATTGATGGACGCCGGTCCACCGGACATCTTCATACGGTGGAATCCTCTTTTTCCGGTCCGCTCGGTGAATACCGAGGTTTAACCGGAAGCAATTCTAAAAAAAAATTTTGTCTTGTCATGCCGGAAAGATATAAAATTTGACAAGACTAAAAAAGAGCCTGCAAATGCCGCAGCTTAATCAACAAAAAACGTTTGTTTACGGTTTGGACCGACAGAGATTATCTTAAGCTGAATGCCCGACTTTTCGGCAATAAATTTTAAATAGTCTTTAGTCTCACCCGGAAGCTCGGAGTAAGACAGACAGCCGGAAATTTCTTTTTTCCATCCTGGCAGCGTTTCATATACCGGCTTAACTTTGCTGAGCCGTTCTACGTCTGTCGGGAAGGACTTCAGAGCCTTGCCGTCAAGCTCGTAACCGACGCAGACTTTTATTTCCTCAAACTTGCTCAGCACATCCAGCTTTGTAACTGCCACAGAATCAATCCCGTTAATCATAGCAGAGTAACCCACAAGGAAAGCATCGAACCAGCCGCACCGGCGTGGTCTTCCTGTTGTTGCGCCGTATTCGGCTCCTATCTTTCTCAGCTTTTCTCCTTCATCATCAATCAGTTCTGTTGGAAATGGACCATATCCTACACGGGTTGTATAGGCTTTAACAATTCCGTAGACAGAATCAATCTTGTTTGGGGGAATTCCTGTACCTGTGCAGGCGCCGCCTGAGGTTGGGCTGGAAGAGGTAACATAAGGATACGTACCGTGGTCAACATCCAGCAAGGCTCCCTGGGCTCCTTCAAGCAAAATCGATTTGCCTTCAGCCACGGCATTATTTAAATAAGCCGGAACGTCTTTTATATATTTATCTATCAGTTTATCGAACTCGACGTATTGTTTAATTATTTCCTCTACATCAAGCTCCTCGTGCCCGTATACTTTCTTCAAGAGATTATTTTTCTCTTTCAGATTTTCCCTGATTTTCTCTTCAAGCGATTTCCTGTTTAAGAGGTCTACTATCTTAATTCCCTTCCTGGCATATTTGTCTATATAGCAGGGACCAATGCCTCTTCCGGTAGTGCCGATCTTATTATCACCGCTCTCATTAATCGAATCAAGTAGCTTGTGGTACGGCATAATTAAGTGAGCATTGTGGCTTATGAATAATCTGCCGTCTACTTTTATGTTATTCTTTTCAAGGAGGTTTATCTCTTCCAGCAAGGCGGTTGGGTCAATAACTACACCGTTGCCGATAACGCAAATTACATTGTCTCTTAAAATACCTGAAGGTATTAGGTGGAGTATATACTGCTTATCATTAATCGAAACCGTATGCCCCGCATTTGCGCCTCCCTGGTACCGTGTAACTATGTCGTAATTTTCACTTAGTATATCTACAATTTTACCTTTGCCTTCATCGCCCCACTGGCTTCCTACAAGAACTGTAACACTCATTATTTTTCCTTAACAGAATTGTCGCTTTCTTTTTTATAATTAGCAAAATAAAAACTCCGAATTCGGAAATCCGGAGTTTTTAAATTAAAAATCTATAATAGCTTTTTAATTGCCGAAACTTTTTACCGCTTCCTCGACGGTTTCATACGATTCAAAGATTTGACTTAGCTTTGTAATTACCAGCAAGCTTTCTATCTTTTCAGTTGTCCTTGCCAGCTTCATAGAGCCTTCACCTTTTTTGATTGTGGTTAAACCGCCTATTAGCATACCAAGACCGGAACTGTTCATAAACTTTACTTCAGAGAGGTCAACTATTATGTTCTTTTTGCCTTCATCCAGCAGCTTGTGAAGCAGCTCGTTAAATTCTTTTGTATCGTCCCCTCCCATTACATTCCCTTTAAGTTCCAGGACAGCGGCATTATATTGTTCGTGATATTTCAACTTCATGAAGAACTCCTAAAATTTTATTTCTAATTTAATTACAGATGGTTATTTTTGCAAGAACATTTGTATTAAAATCTTATTAATTTTAGGGAACAAACAAAATAAAATTCCGTCTAAAATCATGAAATTCAAAAAGAAGAATGAAAAATTGCCTTTACCTCAAATACTAAATTTAGACGACGATTTTTCTTTAATAAAAAGATTTATCGAAGGTGATGAATCAACGTTCAGCATCCTTGTGCAGCGGCATAAGGAAAAGGTAAGGAACATTATTTATTTGACCTTGAATAATCACGGCTCGGTTGACGACATTGCCCAGGAAGTATTTCTTACGGTTTATAAAAACCTGCATAACTTCCGTTTTGAATCGCAGTTTACAACCTGGCTTTACCGGATCACCGTAAATAAGTGCAAAGATTATTTAAGGAAGGTAAAGATAAGGCAGATATTTTCTCCCATTAAAGAAACCGAGGAAGAGATCGGCTATGAAAGCGCGCCCGAAAACTCGGACATCAAAGAAATCGTACATGAGG
>JBJKRP010000392.1:0-5101 GCA_046704565.1 Ignavibacteriaceae bacterium
GCCGGCAGAACATATATGCCCGGGATATAAAATGATCTTCAGTGAACAATATCATAAAATGGAAGAGTACATCTCGCTGCTTCAGGACAAGATTTGTCAAAGCCTTGAAGAGCTTGATGAAGTAACATTTAATGAGGACAACTGGAAACGGGAAGAGGGAGGAGGCGGTAAAACACGTGTAATCCAAAACGGAAAAGTATTTGAGAAAGGCGGGGTAAATATTTCATCCGTAAACGGAATGCTGCCTGAAGAAATTGCAAAAAAGCTCAACGTTGAAAAGTTAAATTTCGGCGCATGCGGAATTTCACTCGTGATTCATCCTTACTCACCAAAAATTCCAACCGTCCATATGAACCTAAGGTATTTCGAAATGGAAAATGGGAAATACTGGTTCGGCGGGGGTATTGATTTAACGCCTTATTATCCTTACCCGGAAGATTTTAAACTATTTCATTCAGTATTGAAACAATCCTGTGATAAAATAATTCCAGGCTCATACTATGAGCTTAAAAGAGAATGCGACGAGTATTTTACTATCAGGCACAGGAATGAAATGCGCGGCATAGGCGGGATTTTCTTTGATTATAAGAATGGCTCAGATAAAAGATATTTTTCACTTTCTAAATCTATCGGCGATTCATTTTTAACAGCATACCTGCCGCTTGTTGAAAAAAGAAAAAAGGAAAAGTTTTCTGACAAGGATAAACTCTTCCAGTTGATAAGAAGAGGAAGATACGTCGAGTTCAATTTGATTTATGACAGGGGAACTTTGTTCGGTCTCAAAACAGGCGGCAGAATCGAATCAATCTTGATGTCGCTCCCGCCTGAAGTGAAGTTCGTTTATAATTATTTGCCGGAGCCCGGAACACCTCAATCCGAAATGACGAAGCTATACCAGCCGCGGGACTGGCTCGGCTAACTCATCTGGTATAATAATTGTAATTTTACAATGATAATACTTCATTTTTATAGCATATATAGGAAAGAAAGCGTTTGGCGGCTCAAGTAAAGTATTGGATTGATACAAATTCAGGAGGAATTACCCTTTTAAGAAAATTAGCCGCACTGTTTTTTTTCATTCCGTTTATATTTTATAGTTGCGCTGCTGCCATTCCTTCGGAAGGAATTTATATCCGCGCTAATCAGGTTGGGTATTTGCCCGGCGATATGAAAACCGCCGTGGTTTTATCCGAAAATCAGATTGACAACGATAAATTTTCAATTAGAAATTTGAAGACAAATGAGGAAGTCTTTACCGGCAAGCTGCAGAATTCGGATTTTAACTACGGTAATTTTAAGTTCTGCTATACGGCGGACTTCTCAAAGGTAGTCAATCCCGGAACATACGTAATTTCTGTCGACGGCAATAACTCTTATAAATTTAAAATTGGTAAAGATATTTATAACGGTGTTGTAGATTCGCTAATGCAGTTCTTCAGAGAGCAAAGATGCGGACCGACTGACCCTATCCTGCATGGTGTTTGTCATTTATATGATGTATCAAGACTGATCGGCGACAACAGCCATACAGGCGGGGTAGACGTTACCGGCGGCTGGCACGACGCGGGCGACTATATTAAATTTTTAAGCACGACCGCTTACACAACATATATGCTAATCTTTTCTTACGATTTTGACAAAGCCAAATTCGGTTTCGACTTCAACCATAACGGCGTTCCGGATGTTCTTGAAGAGGCAAAAATAGGAGTTGACTGGCTTTTAAGATGCAATTATAATAATCCTCATAGCGGCGATCCGATAAGCAAGTACAAGCTTGTTACGCAAGTTCAGGATTTGCGGGATCACGAGGTAGGATGGAGAATGCCGGAGAATGATACTCTTAGATACGACAGGGTTGGCTTCGCAGGAATAGGGAAGAACACTATCGGGATGTATGCCGCGGTAATGGCATTAGCCTCGCGCGTTTGGTCGGAGAAATTTTATAATTATGATCTGGCTAAGAAGTGCCTGGAAGCCGCAGAAAATTTTTATGCAGTAAGAAATGAAGTCCCGGATATAGATACAAGCGGAACGGGCATGTACAGGGACGTTACTTATAAAGGCAAGCTCGCCCTCGGCGCAATTGAGCTGTACCTGACTACGAAGAAGCAGCAGTATCTTGAAGATGCGGAATCTTATGCAGACAGCGCTAAATCGGACTACTGGTGGAGCTACGGCAATCTAAATTCTCTTGCCGATTACAGGCTGGCTAAAATTTTTCCGAGGTATTCTCAATACATTTTAAATAATTTAATTTTCTTTAACGCCAATAAAGACTCATCTTTGTTCAATGAAGCGATGGCTTACTCCTGGGGCACTACAAATTCTTTTTTAGGTGCAGCACTTCAGGAAATTCTTTATAAAGATGCTGCCGGAAGCACCAGGTACGATTCTTTAGCAGTTGATCAACGGGATTATACCCTGGGCAGGAATCCCTGGGGGCTAAGCTTTATTTATGATATCGGCTCTGAGTTCCCAAAGCATTTACACTCACAGGTCGGTTATTTCCACGGCGGATATTTGCCCGGTGCATTGGCAGCCGGACCTGCGCCTGCGAGCCTGTTAAAGCAATTTAAGATGAAAGATGAGAAAAGCAGCCTGGATTTATTCAATACAGATAAAGTTGAATATTTTGATGACTGGTCAAATTATATAACCAATGAGCCGACTATAAGCGGCAATGCCACTGCCGTATTTGTATTTGGTTATTATTCTCACGATTTGTAGCATTCTGTAACAAAAGATTTTGTATGTCTCTATTTAGATCAGGTATATAATGATAATAATTGTTAAATTAGCCATAAGGGATAATTATTCCCGGCATAATATTTGGGTAAGCCACAGAAAAATGCGATAATTGTATGAAAAAGAAAATTCAACTTATACCGTCAGGAATCTCACTTGTTGATAACGCGTGGGGCGGTTTTTACCGCGGAGGTTCCTACTTACTTATCGGACCCAGAAAGTCCGGGCGAACTTTGATAGGTCTGCAGTTCGCTATGGAATGTGCCAGCCAAAAGGAAGTGTGTCTGTACTTTACAAGCATGCGCCCGAAGGATTTAATGATCCAGGCTGCGTCGATTGATTTCGACCTTCAGCACTATATGAACCAGAATCTTATTATTGTGGTTCGTGTAGCGCCGCCGTCGGATTTGTACGAGGTAGGTAACCCCGACGATTTTTTAGTTGAATACATGAAGGACATAGTTACGGTAGTAGATCAATACCAGCCGAACAAAATTGTATTTGACGAGCTGACTCCGTTCATCGGCTTTAATAACATTAATCTTCTCCAAGACGTTTTTGTAAATACTATCGAAACTATCGAGGATGACGGTATAACCAGCCTATTCATAATAGGCGACCCGGCAACCCCGCTGGCTAACTCTATTGTTGATGCGCTTGCGGCTTACTCTACAGGTATTGTCTATTTGCAGAAAGGCGAGGATGAAATCAGCAAGAGCCACGGCGGAGTAATGACGATAACTCCTAACATCGGTCATACCGAAGGTCAGTTCACGGCGGATTATTTTATAGAGCCGTACAAAGGTATAACCGTTGAATACCAGCCTCCGGTACCGAAGATGAACCATACTAAACCCAATACTAATGGCGGCGCTTCCGCAGCGAGCTTTAAGTACAAATCTATGGCGGATATGGAACTGCCTGAAGAGAATCTGACCTTCACTAATTTTTATTCTATAAACGATTTCTACTTGATAATGAATAACCAGATAGCGTTATTCAAAAGTACGGGACAAATATTTACCGTGCTTTCTTTCCGTCTTGATCCAGCCGCAGAGAAGTTAGGGCTGCTTACAATAACGCAGCTTCAGAATGCAGTAAGACTGTCAAGCGATAGGAAGGATAAGATTTGCGTACTTAGCAACAAGGTAATTGTGCTGGTTACCAAAGACGATCCTAAGAACATAAACAGTATTATTTCCAAAGTAAAAGGCAACCTGCCCAATAACGATCCGCATTACTTAAAGAACGTTACCCAGCATATCTCGGTCTTTACGTTAAAAGTTGATGAAAACATTCAGAGTGCCGACGATATTTTTCAGCAGCTTAATTCCGATGTGCAGAAAGAAACCAATAAATTAGGTTTCTATTGAAATATAACTATTTCGGATTACCACGGTGGATAATGGAAGATTTGAACAATAGCTGCAAGACTTCTTTAGGAGCAATACACGAATTTTATCCTGAAGTGAAAATATATAAAAGGGAACCGCTCTGCCGTAAAGCTTCATTGTCAGAATATACAGGTACTTCAATCCACCGTTATTCCATGGTATCATGGGCTGCAATAATTTTTCTTTTATTTACCTTTCTTACACCGGCGGAATTAAACGCGCAAGCAATTGTCCAAGCAGAGAAAAGCCAGGCTATTAGTGAGATGTCTGCGGGCAGGTACGGCGAGGCAATCGATCTGCTGAACAGGTATATATCGGCATACCCGCAGCAGGCTGATGGGTATAACTTACGAGGACTTTGCTATGAAAAGAGAAAACAGTATGAGTATGCAGTTTACGATTTTAGGTCGGCAAGAAAGTTGGAGCCGAGCAATAAGGAGATAAATGCAAATCTCGCAAGGGCGACAAATAGCTGGTACTCGCTTATTTATAAAGACATTGAAGGCTACAAAAGAGAAATTGCGATTAACCCGAAAGACCCCGAGAACTATCTTGCCATAGGAAAGGATTACAAGAACCACGGTCAATGGGCTGTTGCCGAACAATGGAATGATAAATACTTAACAATGGCGCATGCTTCACCGGACGAGATAATTCGCTATTCGGAAATTTTAGCTAAGACCAATCACATTGCCAAAGGCTGGCCTATCTTAAAGAAGTATACCGAAGAATACCCTAACGACCAGAGGATATGGTCCAGGTTCGGATATTTTTCTTTATGGCTTGGAAAAACAAAAATTGCGATAGAAGCCTTTGAAAACTCGCTTGCACTAAAGCCTTATTTCAAAGAAGCGATGGACGGTCTTGATGAAGCAAGAGGCAAGGGTTATATATTTACGGTAAACGATACATCAGTCAGACATTTTAATTACGGAATGCCGCCGGTTCGACCTGCCTTCGTT
>JBJKRP010000393.1:0-5820 GCA_046704565.1 Ignavibacteriaceae bacterium
AATCTAAATGGTCTGCGTTTGGTGACGAAGCTCCAACCGCTGCTCCAGAGACCTAAGCCTTCGGCAGTCTTTACCTGCACGCGCCAATAGTATCTTTGACCTTGTGTGAAGCCGTTGATTGTCTTTGACGTATCAGTCGTTGTATAATCTTTATCGACAGTTGCGAACGACGGGTCTGTTGATAATTCGAAATGGTACGTCCGGGCTTTGTCCAGCTTCTTCCATTTAAAGGTAACGGTTGTTGTATCAACATCCGTTTGAGAATTTGAAGGATAATCTAAGACTGCATAATAAGTAGTGCCGTTTCTAAATGAAGGGTTCGACCAGGTAATCCATTTTGAAAGATCAATTTTATAGGGGCTGTCGGCAATGCCGCTTGTTTTTACGTTCTCTTTTCCGAAAAGGAACTTTTCAATGAAGGATTCTATTTCAGGTATCTGGCTGTCGGGTACGCGGCAGTGCATATGTTTGCCTACAATAGAATATCCGAATCTATCCGGCACGCCTAAAGCCTCATAGACTTTTTTTGCGGCTTTACTGGCTACGTAGAATGATCTATTTGTCAGCCATGTATAATCCGGGTTAGCCGTAGCGTATAATGCGCGCGGTGCAACCATAGCCATCAGTTCATGATGATCTTCCGGCATGTAGTAAACATTATTGCCGGAAAACTGGCGCATGTCGTTTCTAAACCAGTTATAGTTTGTAAGGTCTATATCTTCTACACTACCTGCGGGTTCTGTGTGGGAGAACCTCCAGGAGGTAGCGCCTCCTCCTCCTGATTCCAGTGCAATTGTAAGCGCTATACGCTCATCAAAGGCTCCTGCAAAAAGCGCCATTTTACCGGCGTAGGAGCAGCCGACAACTCCAATATGCTTAATATCTATAGGGAGATCATTCTTCACAATTTCCAAGCCGTCAATTAAGCGGCTTACTCCCCAGGACCACGCGCTGTATTGTCCCGTATTATCGAGGTTAAGATAGGGATAAAGCTTGTAATAAGGATCGGAGTCGCTTGGCTTCCAGTAAGATGTTACCTGGTCGGCGCTGAATCTCATTGTTGCTATACTATGACGGTTCATAATACCTGAAGGGATTAGAAACTGAGGGGGCATATTCATACCGATTATTACAGGGAACGGTCCTGTCCCGGAAGGAAGATCAATCTTTGAAGTTAAAGTAAGCGTCTGCCCGTTCACGGTTACGTTAACTGTCAGAGTGCTGTCGCTTTTAGAATAAGCGGCAGTAATAGTATCGGGGCGCGGCGGCTTTTCGCCGATCTCATAATATTGAATCTGCGCGCCGATCTCTTCGCGTCTTATTCTCCAATCGGAATAATACTTTATTCTGCCTCTGCCGTCAGCCCACTCAAACGGGTCGGGTAGGTTTTTAACATACGGAAGCTTCTCTAACATCGGCATATACGGAACAGGGCAGTCGGCGCCGGTATTCTCTTCATTATAAACAAGAGGGAATTTTTCCTGTGCTGAAGCGCTGAAAAAGAATTGTGCGGATAAAAGGAAGGTCAATACAAGTACTATTTTTTTCATTTTGTCTCCAGGTTTTTGTAAGATTATTGAACCGGTATAATTTAAGAAAATATTTAGTAAATCAATAGAAAATTATGACTAATATAATTAGGCGCATTCTCTACTGATATGAACTTAGAAATAGTCTGCCTCTCCTCTTAATGTGATATATATTAAGCAATTATAAAATTAAATCTAAAATTAAACGGGCTTTGTTGGAAAAAAAGAAACATTGTCATATTATGCCGTTGCGGAATTATCAAATTATTCTTCTCTCAAATACTTAAGGAGATTCTATGAATAGTCTTTTTACGGAAAGCTTAAATAATAAACTATTGAAATATTCTCTGGCTGCAGGTGCTGTGCTGCTTGGGGTAAAAGAAGCAGATGCAAGTGTATGGAGCACTACTGTAAATCACACTGTCCTGTATGGGGCGGGGAAATATGCCATATCTTTTAACGGAAACCATGAATTTGATATCGCTATTGCTACATACCGTAGAAGTGGAGCAACGAAATATTATGCTGCCAAAATTTATAATCAAACCGGCTCCGGTAAATGGATAAAATATGGCACCAGAAACGTTATAAAACCTTTGAGTTCGGCTTATTCCATAAAGGCGGGACGAGCTTTTGGAAATACCAATAAAAGTTTTATTAGAACTTACTATACCGCTTTTGCTAGAGGGAGCGGATTTAATAATGCAACTAAATATATTGGAGTAACATTTAAGATAAGCTCAAATACTTATTATGGTTGGATCGGTATACATATGAATAGTATAGTAGGAAATCCAATCAAAACTAAGGGGATAGAAGTGACAGGCTACGGCTATGAACAAAGTGCGGGAACTGCTATCCCTGCCGGTACCTTACCGGTCGAACTCACAACCTTTACCGCTGCCTTGACAAGCCCGGCAACCGTTGAGCTGAAATGGAACACTGCGACGGAAGTAAATAACTACGGCTTTGAAATTCAGCGGTCAGCTGTAAGCGGTCAGCTATCAGCAAAAGCAGCGCCTGATAGCCGAAAGCTGAAAGCTGAAAGCTGGAAGAAAATTGGTTTTGTGAAGGGGAGCGGTAACAGCAATTCACCTAAGAATTATTCATTCGTTGATGATAATCCTGTAATGGGAACTGTTGAGTACCGTCTTAAGCAGATTGACAACAACGGGAACTTTAAATACTCACAGATAGTAACGGTGAATTCACTTCCGACAAAGTTTGAGTTATGGCAGAACTTTCCGAATCCGTTTAATCCAACAACAACAATACAGTATGCAATCCCTAAGGCAGAGCACGTAACACTAAAAGTTTATGATGAACTTGGAAAAGAAGTAAGAACATTAGTAAATGAGAATAAAGAAGCTGGACAGTACAGAGTAAGCTTTAACGGTTCCGATCTGGCAAGCGGGATATACTATTATAGAATAAGTGCAGGTGGTTCGGCCCGCCTACCGGATGGGCAGGCAAGCTCACCAACCGGCTTTAGCGAGGTTAAAAAGCTTATGCTATTGAAATAAAAATTAGAAGTAATCTTGTCCGTCCCGATCCGCCATTGGCAGGATCGGGACGATATCTCTCCTCTCCATTAGAAATTAAACTACGAAAAAATACCGCTGTTTTTTTGTAAAATGTTCGTAATTATCCTACAGAAAACAGTTACTAAAATTTAACTGATCCCATTTGTGTGAAAGTCCCGCAGTGTAATTCCTAAATCGAAGGCGACCTTACGAAACCGGAGGGCTGTCAGAAAGCCAGATGATAGAGACTTTGATATTCATCAAATAAACTTTTTAACATTATTAATATGTTTAATGAGGCGCAGAACTAATGAGTATGTTATGCTTTTGACGGTGGTGGAGTTTGTCTATATCTAAGTGCTTATGTTTTTAATGCAAAATAATTTCAAGTTACCGCCTGTAGAAACTAATTCTCCTTTTCTTTATTGAGAGACTATTTTTAAACACTTTTTTGCGGATACCCGGTTAAACCCAACCGGCGGATAATTTAATATATTCATTCTTGTAACAGCTATGAAAAAATTGGTACTGGTTTTTGTTATACTAATTTATAACTACTGCCTTGTCTACGGGCAAAACTACACATTCAGCGGCGGAGACGGCAGTTCGGGGAATCCTTTTCTTATATCAACAAAGACTGATCTTGATTCGCTATCAACTAATTCTGCCTATTGGGGCAAGAGCTTTAAACAAACAGCGGATATAACATTTGCTTCAACTGACTTTCAATCCGGTGGAGAATTTTACAACGGCGGCAGCGGCTTTATTCCCATTGGAAACGGCACAACTAGTTTTACTGGAACGTATGATGGAAACTACTACTACATATCCGGGTTAACTATTGCGCGAGGCTCCGTAAATTATGTAGGAATGTTTGGTGAAACTTACCACGCCGTGATAGAAAATTTAGGATTAACTAATGTAAATATTTCAGGAAATTCTGCTGTCGGCGGGCTTTTAGGCATCAATTTTAATAATGCATCTATAAGTAATTGTTATTGTACAGGAACTATAAGCGGCAATGCTGAATATACCGGTGGATTAGTAGGTCTTAATTATCAAAACTCTTCTATAAACAGCAGTTACAGTACTGCAACTGTAAGCGGCGACAGCGCAGTTGGAGGACTTGTTGGCTATAATCTCTTTGGAGCAAAAATAGAAAACTGCTACAGTACCGGGACTGTGAACAGCAGCGGTAGAAAAGCAGGAGGGCTTATTGGCTGGAATGCATCAACCATAAATAACTGTTACAGTACGGGAAACGTTAACGGCGGGGTAAGCGGAACATATATTGGGGGATTTACAGGTTATACTCAATCAACCTCAAGTGGAAGCTTCTGGGATACTGAAACTTCAGGGCAATCAACAAGTGCCGAAGGAACCGGCGAGACTACTTCTGAAATGCAGACCGCTTCAACATTCACAAATGCAGGCTGGGATCCTAGCGTTTGGTATATGGACACTTTTAATAATGGCTATCCTTATCTGGAATGGCAGAATCCGGAAGGGTCTTTATTATCGGCAATGCCATCCGGCAGCGGTACTTCAGGCGATCCGTATCTTATAGCCTCGGCATATAATCTTATCTGGCTGCAAGATGCTGCAAATGATACCGCCTGGTACGCATATTATCAGCAGACTGCCGACATTGATATCTCCTCAGATACTACATGGGATTTGAATCAAGGCTTCTCTCCAGTCGGGAATTCTACAACACATTTTACCGGCACCTACGACGGCAACGGACATACTATACCCGGTCTTTACATCTCCCGCAGCGGTACTAACTGCGCCGGTATGTTCGGCTACTGTACGCATGCAGTGATAAAGAAGCTCGGTCTGATTAGTGAATACGTTGACGGCAACAGCACTACAGGCGGACTCGCGGCATTCAACTATGACACTTCATCAATCAGCGAATGCTATACAACAGGAAGTGTACATGGTTATGCTTATGTTGGAGGGATTACAGGTAATAATAATTTATCTTCAGTAACCAATTGTTACAGTACCGACAGTGTTATTGCGACAAATGATTATACAGGCGGGCTCATAGGATTAAATTATGATACGGTAAGCTACTGCTATAGTACCGGATACGTTAGCGGCAGCGGCAGCAACATCGGCGGATTGATCGGAGCTACTACGCCCAATCCGACTGCCTGCTTCTGGGATGAAACAACATCGGGAAAAACAACAAGCTCGGGCGGGACGGGTGAAAGCACGTCAGCGATGAAACAGGATACAACATTTATTAATGCAGGCTGGAACGCAGGTATCTGGTACATGGACAGCGGAGTTAATAACGGCTATCCGTATTTAGCCTGGCAGAATACGGGCGGCACACCTCTACCGGTTGAGCTGACAACATTTACCGCTGCCTCGGCTGGCTCGGCAATCGGTACACCGGTTATTGAACTTAAGTGGAGTACGCCAACGGAAGTGAATTGCTATGGCTTCGATGTAGAACGCTATGCGCTTAGCGCTAAGCGCATAGCGTGGGAGTCGATTGGCTTCGTAAAGGGGAGCGGGAACAGTAATTCACCAAAGGATTATTCGTTCATAGATAGTAACCCGGTTAGCGGGACGGTAGAATACAGATTAAAACAAATAGATAACAACGGCTCATATAAATATTCCCAAACTGTAGAGGCTTCATTCATGAAGCCTGCCGGATTTGCATTGTATCAGAATTATCCTAATCCGTTTAATCCGACGACAACAATACGATATGCAGTACCGAAGACAGAACATGTGACGTTAAAAGT
>JBJKRP010000394.1:0-5651 GCA_046704565.1 Ignavibacteriaceae bacterium
GTATGGATTCCCGGTCATATCTTCTGGACTTATTTTGCGGGCACGGCTCTTATTGCCTCGGGGGTAGGAATCATATTAAATATAAAAGCAAGGTTAGCAGCAACTCTTCTCGGTACGATGATTTTTATCTGGGTGATTATCCTCCACATTCCGAGAGCAATCGCTGATCCTTCAGGCTTGATGGGCAATGAATGGACAAGCGTATTTGAAGCGCTGGCATTCAGTGGAATTGCTTTTATTCTTGGACAGGTATTGCCATCTAAAGAAAAAAAACGCGTTGATTGAATTGCTTCCTCTCTAAGCTTAAACTCAAACACCCAACGTATTTAAAACATCGGATGTTTGAGTGTCGCCGCTAAACTCCAAGTTTCTTCCTGATGTCTTCAGGTATAGCCTCTTTGTTAACCAGTATCGCAATAGTTCTCAGTCTTACAAAAGGCTCGGACATGTACCAGTAGCCATCATATTTCTTATCTTTAGTTCCCCAGGAGTTTTTTGTGTAATAGAATATTGTTCCTGCCTGATCTTTTGCCATCCCGGTAATGTGCATTAAATGGTCATCGGTTGTTGTATAATCATCGTAAGCTTTCTGCCGTATTTCCTGGGTAACAACTTTTTCTTTCTCCGGTCCGGTATTCAAGGTATCATCGCCCACCGGAACAACCGCATAGCCTCTTTTCCTGTAAAAATTTTGTTTACCAACAGCCCCGTCCCAGGCAATTGAAAATCCGTTCGCAAGCGCGTTATTCATTATCTTAATTAAATCATCCAGCGGAACGTTATAATATTCTCCATCATCCCAGTTGTCCGGCACTTGCAGAATAAATTTTGTAAAGAATGGATGATGAGTGAACGAAGTAATCTCTACGTAGTCCTTAGTGTTTATTCCGAGGCTTGCGGCAAAAGTCTTGGGCGTATATTCCTTGCCCTTATACTCAAACGTCTGCGGAACCTTTCCCAGGTATATATCGCAGATAGCATTTACAATATCTTCATAGTGATTGGATATTTTGTTCCTTTTAACTATTGTTTCAAGTACGGATTTCAGGACTGCATCCAGCTCCGTGTTATCATAAAGACTGTCGCCGGGTTCCAAACCGGAATAGACAGAGTTCGGAACAGCGCCGTAAGTATCTAATACTTTCAAGACATCATGTGCCTGACCGCCGGGACCAAACTGGTAAAGACCGTGGTGTCTTACGAAGGCTTCTGCTTTAAGAGGATAAGTATATCTAACCGTAAACATTTCTGAAAGATCGTAATCGCCTTTTCCCATTCTCAGCAGCTCGCTTTCTAAAAAGGATTGAGTCGCAAAGTCCCAGCAGGTACCGGTATTCGCCTGGTTCTTTACTGAGGTTGCGTCGACGTCATAAATCATCGTGAAGGTATGACGGGCTTTCTTTTCGTCTTTCTTATCTTTCTCCTGCGGCTTAATTGAAGCAACAAAGGACAGGAATAAAAGCAGTGAAATAATTGTGGAAGTGCGTTTCATTTTTTACTCCGGCTAATAAACCAAAAATTTAAGCGGCGCTAATTTATGAATATTGGATCAAAGAGGAAAAGATTTATGATAAGCGGCTCATAATGGGGTTCCGCCACTATTGATTAATATAAAAATCTTGTAATTGACTTAAGATCGCATTAGGTTTATCAAAGATAATTTCATTTTAAAAAATTTTAGGCTAATACTTTTCATTATGGAAATTCAAGAATACAATTTACCCGGCAGCCTGGGAGACATGCCGGTCGATGAATTTAGAAAATACGGTCATCAATTAATTGATTGGATTGCTGATTACTTAAGCGGTATTGAAGCTTATCCCGTTTTGTCTAAAGTTCAGCCGGGAGATATTAAAAACAGCCTTCCCAAATCTCCTCCTCTCCGCGGCGAAGGAATGGAAAATATTCTTAACGGCGTAGAACAGAAATTACTTCCGGGAATTACTCACTGGAACCATCCGGGATTTATGGCTTACTTTAATTCAACAGCAAGCGCACCCGGAGTTCTTGCCGAACTTCTTACTGCGGCTTTCAATGTTAACGGAATGCTCTGGAAAACTTCTCCCGCATCGACAGAACTTGAAGAAGTAGCTTTGGACTGGTTCAGACAAATGCTTGGGCTAAATGAAGACTTCTGGGGAATTTCTTACGATACCGCTTCCGTAAGCACGATGCATGCAATTGCCGCTGCACGAGAACAGATTAAGGATTATAGTATTAGACAGCACGGCTTAACAAGCCTACATTCCGGTCAGAAAGGCTTCCGTCTTTATGCTTCCGAACAGGCACACTCTTCGGTAGATAAATCTGCAATTACTCTCGGACTCGGCATCGACGGAATCAGAAAAATTCCCGTTGATAAAGAATTTAAAATGATTCCGTCGGAATTAGAAAAGGCAATTGAAGATGACCGAAGGAATGGATGGCTGCCTTTCTGTGTTGTTGCAACAATCGGAACCACTTCTACTACAAGTATTGACCCTGTCGATAAAATTGCGGCAATCTGTGAAAGGGAAAATCTCTGGCTTCACGTAGATTCTGCTCATGCAGGTGTTGCTGCAATCTTACCGGAGATGCGCTATTTATTTGCCGGGGTAGAAAAGGCTGATTCGTTCGTCATCAATCCGCATAAATGGCTGTTTACGCCGGTAGATCTTAGTGTGCTTTTTACCCGCAGGAAAGATATTTTGAAAAGAGCTTTTAGCCTTGTCCCCGAATATCTAAAAACATCCGAGGGCAGCAAAGTAGAGAATTATATGGATTATGGAATTCAACTCGGAAGAAGATTCCGTGCTCTTAAGCTTTGGTTTATAATCAGGTACTTCGGTGTTGAAGGATTAGCATATAGAATAAAAGAACATCTGCGCCTTGGTAAAATTTTTTCTGACTGGATAATCAACAATCCCCAATTCGAGCTGATGGCGCCGGTTCCGTTTAGTACTACCTGCTTCCGCGCTCATCCAAAAGGACTTAATGAGGAAGAGATCGATAAATTAAACGAATCCTTGATGAACAGAGTAAACTCTACAGGTAAAATTTTTTTAACTCATACAAAGCTCAACGGGAAATTTGTAATCCGTCTCGTAATTTCCGGGTTAAGAACGGAAGAGCGGCATGTTATCCTGGCGGAAGAGATTTTGCATACTGCTCTCCGGGACTTGGTAAATGAAAACAAGATCGAGAAAAAATTCTAACACCGGGAAGACTTTTCATGTCTTCGTCCTTTCTAAATCTGAAACAATATTTCTCTTTCTGTTTTATTTTATTACAGACAGAATTTGAAATTCCCCTCTTTATAGCCTTAATTGATGGCATAAAAATTAGTCTATAATATGTAGCACTATGAGGACATTTATTATGGTCGTTTTATCTATTCCTGTTATCGTAGCATTTTCTATTATTATGATGCTATCATTTTTAATCGGCGGCTTGCTTTTGACTAAGGAAAGCAGCGGAACCAAACCCGGAAAGAAAATTTTCAACGGGATAAATTGAATAACTTCCCGCTATAATTCTATAATTCAACTGACAGCTAAATGGTATTAGATCCGCCGACCATCAATATAATAACCTTTTAGAAAAGTCTAAAAGTTATTTTCTATCTTCTCAAGTTTATCCGAACGTCTTTTAAATCTTCCCTCATTAATAAACTTTGCATTTAAGAAAGCGGCAGAAAGCTCTTTAGCAAGCTCATCACCTATTATTCTCGCGCCGAGGCAAAGGACGTTCATGTTATCATGCTCTACACCCTGGTGAGCTGAATACGTATCATGGCAAACGCACGCTCTAATGCTTTTTGTTTTGTTTGCGGTAACGCAGGCACCAACACCGCTCCCGCATATTGCAATTCCTTTTTCGGCTTTTCCCGCAGCTACTGATTTTGCAACAGCATCCGCAAAGTCCGTATAGTCGTCGTCGCTTTGATATACATTGTTTCCAAGATCGATAACATCATACTTTTCTTTCTTAAGCCAGTCGACGAGATATTTCTTAAGCTCAAAGCCGCCGTGGTCGGATGAAATTGCAACTTTCAAATTAAATTCCTTTCAGATAAATTATTAAATAAAAAAGCCAAATCTTTCAAAAGAGACAGACAAAAATAAATAATCCGTAATTAACCGCAGCAGCCTTTTTTGCGGAAGAATTTCTTTTTAGATTCGGCATATAAATTTAACAAAATTATTCAACTATGGGAACTCATTATAAGGGTAATGAAAAGCAGGTTACTGCACTTAACGTCTATATTAAGATGGTGAGAGCTGCAGAATCCTTGAGAAGCAGGGTAAATTTTTCTTTGGCTAAGTCGGGTCTTACCGAAAGCCAGTTCGCGGTACTTGATGCCTTGTATTACTTGGGTCCGTTGAACCAGCGCAAGCTTGGGACGAAAATAATGAAGAGCGGCGGCAACATTACGATGGTCGTCGATAATCTTGAAAAGCAGGGTCTTGTTAGGCGTGAAAGGGGGACGCAGGACCGCAGACTTTTTCAGGTACATTTAACTCAGAAGGGAACCGGGTTGATTGAAAAGATTTTTCCCGTCATTCTTAAATCTATAACTCATGAAATATCCGTGCTGAATGCAGAAGAGCAAAGAGATTTACAGAGGCTGTGCAGGAAGATAGGAATCTCCAAGCAAGGAATATAATGTTAAGCTTGAGCAGAATCTCTAATCGGATTCAATTCATATTATCAATGAAGCTTTTTAAGTTCTTCTAAAATTACAGGCAGCACTTCCCCCGCTTTTCCAAAGTAAGATTCATTCATCAGGCGGGATGCTTCGGTCTCTTCAATGTTCACTTCAATTAGATAGGCACCGTTTTGCTTTGCAGTATAAATAAGCGATGCAGCCGGGTAAACTACGGCGGAAGTCCCCGCAATAAAAAAGATATTGCAGTTCTTAGCAGCTTCTTCGGAAGCATTGAATTGATCTTCAGGCAAGTACTCGCCGAACCACACTACATCCGGTCGGATAAGTCCGCCGCATTCGCAGGTAGGAACTTTATCCTGCAGTTCAAAATTTTCATTGTAAAACTTATGACAGCGGACGCAATAGTTCCTTTCGATGTTCCCGTGAAGTTCATAAACAAGCTTACTGCCCGCCCGGCGATGAAGATTGTCGATATTCTGGGTAGCAACGACTACTTCGGGAAAGTAATTCTGAAACTCCGCGATAGCTGCGTGAGCAGCGTTTGGCTTTGAATCTTTTATAATTTTTTTGCGGTGATTATACCATTCCCACACCATCTCCGGATTACGTATAAATGCATCAAAGTTTGCAAGTTCTTCAGGCTTCAGTTTGTTCCATATTCCATCCTTCCCGCGGAAAACCGGAATGCCGCTCTCTGCAGAAATTCCTGCGCCTGTAAAAAACACAATAGACTTTGCCTGCTTTAGCTTTTCAATTGTTCTTCCGGATATATTAAACATAGCAATTACTTTGTAGTCTCTTCATAGGAAGTTTCTTTGAAGAAAATAATTTTGTCAAGAACCATAATTTTCCAGTTTTAGTTCCATGTAGATTACACCTTCAAGAGGATTCGGGTAGTAAGGCTCAATCTCATAAAATCCGATTGAGCGATAAAGCTTCTGCGCAGACTGCATGGCAGAAGTAGTATCCAGCCTCATCCGCGTATAACTTTTGATCTCTGCCT
>JBJKRP010000395.1:0-5548 GCA_046704565.1 Ignavibacteriaceae bacterium
TACAATTCCTTTCCTGTAGAGTTCAACGGCTTTATCAGCACGTGCGGCTAAACTCGGGCTTGGCGAATTATGAGACCAGACCGCAGCGCCTAAAACTACCGCAACGTTAGTCAAATGGTCGTCATGCGGAAGGTTCATCCTGAAATTCTTCTTGAGATTTATATAAACAAATGTAATGATGAGGAGCAGTACTACCAGAGCGGCGGAATCAAAAACCGATCTGATTAAAATCAATTCCTTTCCGCCGAGAATATTGAACCACAAGACTGCAATGAACAAAAATTGCAGGTACTGGTATATTGAGAAAAGGGCTCCCACAGCTAAAAGACTAACGGGATGATCAATAAAATAAACGTTGGGAAGCGGCAGCGGAACTCTTGTGCCTGCATAAGCGATAAAAAGAAACGCCGTAAGCAAAACGGGAAATATAATTATCACCGGTAATTTGAAATTCGACTTCATCTTTATTGTGTAGAAAATAACACCGAGAATTGCAAGGAATGAAAACATGGCGTTAAGAAGATTCCCTGTATAAAATATCTTTAAGTTTGAAAGAGGCAAGCCCTGGTTTTTATACTTTATGAAGTAGAGCATCAAAAGATCAAAAAGTAAAATTATTATCGCAGTTGATGCCGCGGCTATTCTTTTTCCTGATAATTTACTTTTACCAAACATATCTTAAATACTTAGCTCTTTGTTTCTTCCCCTTCTGCAGTAAGGAAGCTTTCAAATATAACCTGCAGCCGGTACTGTATAATATTAAACAGGCTTGCTTATCGTTTGTTTATTTAGGGCTTAAACGATCCGGCTAAAAATTTTATAGCGGCGGGTAATTTCTTAATTAGATCTGTTGCCGTATAGCCGTACTCTGTATAGTCGTTAACAAGAATATCCGCCGCAAGGCTGTGAATATATACTCCTGCAATTGCTGCTTTCTCAGGATCTTTTAACCGGGATAAAAAGCCCGCAATCGTTCCGGTAAGAACGTCGCCCGTGCCGAACTTTGCAAGCCCGGGATTACCGGTAGTATTAATCAAAGCTTCGCCGGATGGAGTAAAGATAATTGTCGGCGCTCCTTTAAGGACCAAATATGCACCGGTTTCTTTAACAAACTCTTTCCCGTAATGGAGAATGTCTTTCTTTAGCTCCGGCACTTCAATCCCGATAAGATTTGAAAACTCTGCATGGTGAGGTGTAATAATTGAATTTTTCAAGTTCAAGTTCCTATAACGACCTGCATTTAATGCAAACACCGCATCCGCATCTATTACAAATTTTTTGCTGCTTTTTCTTTTTAGGATTTCATTTACTGCCTCCTGAGTTTCTTCTTCCCTGCCAAGCCCCGGTCCAATTGCAATTGCATCTGCCCAATCTAGTCTTTTATCAAGTTCACTTATATTTTTCTCAGATAAGAATTCTTTTCCGTCGTCTTCATAGGCTTTAACAACAACTTCAGAAACGCTTTTGAAGATTAATTTTCTTACGGATTTTGGAAAGCATAGAATTGATGCACCGGCTCCAACTTTGAAGGCAGACTTAGCCGTCATCAAAGCGGCACCCGGAAGATTTCCTGAGCCGGCAATTGTCAACACCTTTCCGGCAGAATATTTATGTTCGTTCTTTTTCTTTTTGGGGAGGATGTTAAATACATCTTCCGGTTCGATTAGATATTCTTCCGCTTCAAATTTATCAAAGAACGAATCGTTAATGCCGATGTTTCCTTTTTCAATTTGTCCGCAGTAAATATATCCATCACCGAAGAATAATCCTTTTTTGTATTCTCCAAGAGTAACAGTCAAATCAGCTCTGAAAGCATTCTCAGCATAGCCCGTATCGGCGTCCAATCCTGTAGGAATATCAACTGCAACCCTGAACGCTTTTATCTTATTTAAATTTGAAACTATAGAGCCGTACGGTTCTCTTAAGCCGCCGTGGGCGCCGCTGCCAAGCAGCGCATCCAGGATAATATCGCAATCGCCAAGGTAGCGCAAGTCTTTTTCAGATTCATATTTCTTAATGGAAATCTCTTCATTGACTTTCTCCAAAGCAGAGAGAACTCTGAAATTAGAAAGACAATCCGGCGACATTTCTTCTTCCCCGCCGTAATAGATCACGGAAACCGGGAAGCCGTTGTTTGAGAATTGTCTTGCAGCGGCAAATCCGTCGCCGCCGTTATTGCCTCTGCCGCAGACTATACCGACTCTTTTTCTTCTCTTAAGATGTTCAGTCCTTTCCAATACGTAAGAATAGATTTGAATTGCGGCGTTCTCCATTAACACCAAACCGGGAATACCGAGAAGATTAATTGCGTAATCATCAACTTCTCTGATTTGCTTTGTAGAAAATAACGGTATCATTGAATGTCTGCGGATATAAATTGATTGTTTCTTAGTGCAAAGATAGCTTCAATTTTTATTATATAAAATGATTTGTTGTATTTTGTCAACTCAGTTTGTAAGGCTCTGAAGAAGTAGTTTTTTTCTTAGCGTCTTAGCGGTAAAAATTCTTCACCGCAAGGCATAATGATGCAAAGTTAAATTTCGATCTAAGAAACAAGTTAATCAATTACTTTTCAAAGCGGATTTAAAATATTATTTTATGGAGCATAATATTTTATATTTCAAAATTGGAAAAAGAAAGAAAGCTGCAGATTATAAAAGCTGCCGCAAAGCGTTTCGACAAGCACGGCGTTAATAAAACTACCTTGAATGAGATTGCGCGCGATCTACGGATAGGCAAGGCTACTATTTACGGATACTTTAAGTCCAAGGAAGAGCTTTTCTTTTCAGTGCTCGATTGGGAAGGCTCGCAGTTTCTTGAAGAAGCTCAGACCATCTTCAATAAAGAGGAAATCCCTTTGAGAGACCGGTTCCTTCAGTATTTCGATTCGAAGGAAAACGTTTCTCAAAGATATAAATTAATGGTTGATTCCTTCCTGAATGTTATTGAGGAAAAAGGGTTTGACGGAGAGCTTTTGTTCATTAAAAACCTGCTGGCAAAGGAAGAAGAACTTATTAAATCCGTACTATCAAGATACCGAAACGACAAAAATACAAATGTAGATTCCGCGCTGCCTATCTATATAGTATTAAAAAGCTGGGGACGGTATTTCGGGTTTAAGCTTTTCTCTCTTTCGGGTCCGGGCGGAGACTTAAATCTAAATGAAATACTTATCAAAGAGCTTGATAATTTGTTGGTTTAACCTTTTGTAATCTCGTTTCCTTAGCTTATTTTATCACCGCGGTTCTATTCAATTAAACAATTTCATTTCACAATATAGAGGTGGTGCTATGAGGAATAATTTTCTATTTTCATTCATCTGTATTCTTTCTATGGTTTTTCTTTTTCTACAGTTCGATTGCTCTTCGAACAAAATGACGCCGCAGGAACAAGTTGCACGAGGGAGATATCTTGTCAACCTTGGCGGCTGCAATGATTGTCATTCGCCGAAGATAATGACGCAGATGGGACCGGTACCGGATACAACTCGGCTGCTTTCGGGTCATCCGGCAAACCAGCCGCTTGCTGCTATTGATCCACAAGCAACCGCCGGCAACTGGATACTGACTGACGGCGGTACTACAACATGGGTTGGTCCATGGGGTATTTCCTACACTGCTAATCTTACTCCTGATTCCGCAACCGGCTTAGGCGCATGGACTGCGGATGATTTCATTCGTACAATGAGAACAGGAAAGCATTTTGGCACCGGCAGAATGATTCTTCCGCCAATGCCGTGGGAAGCAATAGGCAAGCTTAACGATAACGATCTCCGGGATATTTTCGCGTATCTCCAAAGCATAAAGCCAATCAACAATAGAGTCCCTGCTCCTGTTCCACCTAATATGCTTTCACAAAAATCACACGGAAATTAATTTACGGGAGCTTCGGCTCCCCTTTTTATTTTATCTCCTAATTGAATCTTCTAATCCCACTTTCAATCAATTCTTTTAGTCATCTTTTACTTACTAACTTTCAAAATCTGAAATTAATTGCCCGCTTATACAAACTTCTCTCTGTTAGCTTTTTAATCCTTTCATTTCTCTAAATAAAGAGAAGATTCAGGGCATTTTCTCATGACTGGCAAGTGATATTTTAATTAATGATGAATTTTATTACAAGAAGTTTGGTTTGCTTTTTGTGAATATAACTGCAAAATTAAAATATTGGGATATGTTCGTCCGGTGTAAAATGAAAATGAAACTGTTTATAACCTTATTAGGGGTTTTATTTACTTCTACCTTCGCTTTAAGTCAAAATTTTTATTTAGGTGTTGGCACATCGAGCGATGTGCAGGGAACTTCATGCGCTTCATGCCATACGGCAAATAATATTGCCGCCCAGGATCCGTATTTCGATACCTGGAAATTAACAAAGCATGCTCAAGCATATGATTCGCTTAAATCAATACTAAAGTATAGTTGCTTGCAATGCCATACAACAGGCTGGGATACTACGATTGTTAACTACGGCGCCGATGAATATGTAAAGAAAGATACTTCCAAGCAGGGTTATGTTATTACTGACTCTGTGGGATTTGCAAGGACTAAGAATGTTCAATGCGAAGACTGCCACGGACCGATGGGAAATGCAAGCGGTAATTTGAACACAGAATATCACTTCGGCTATTTAACCGGTACCGGGACAAACGTACCTGATTATTCTGCCCAGGTTTGCGGTAAATGTCATTCCGGTCATGATCCTTTCTATGAGGAATGGTCTCAGTCCAAGCATGCGCTTTCAACATCAGGTTCGGCAGCCTTTGCAGCAAGCAACAAATCATGCAATAGATGTCATGTTGCTCAAAACTTTGTTGCCTACATGAAAAATCCGGGGACATATAAAGATACTATCCTGGTCACCGGAAGTGCTATGCAGCCACTAACTTGCGTTGCCTGCCACGACCCTCACAATGCGCAGTATGTTGCTCAGTTAAGAGCCGATGTAACA
This sequence comes from Ignavibacteriaceae bacterium, assembly GCA_046704565.1. Lineage (GTDB taxonomy): Bacteria > Bacteroidota > Ignavibacteria > Ignavibacteriales > Ignavibacteriaceae > FEN-1297. The sequence continues at coordinate 4,951 of JBJKRP010000395.1, forward strand.
CCGAACGCAGTTATCTGCGATAAGTGCCATTATGCTGAAATGGATTCCGTAAACGTAAATTCTGCCCCGCACGAGCAGTCGGGATTAGCACTAAGCGGCGATCCGTTGTTTGGATATAGGTATGCCGGTTTTAAGTATGATAACTCGGCTCATAAATGGGCTGCAACTGAAAGGTGTATCAACTGCCATGTAAACATGTCGCCAAACCCGGACGGAACAAATAACTTCGGTCATACTTTTGAGCCGAGAGTTCAAGCCTGCGAAACATGCCATGCTGATTATGCAGCATCGGTTAACACTGCAGACTCTGCTAAATTGTTTGACTACAGAGGCGTTCAAACCACAACAGACAGTTTAATGAACATACTCCAGGCAAAACTTAGTAATGCAACATCTGCAGATTCGGCAACTTTCTCTTTCAAAGCTGCAAATTATAACTTGCTTGCAGTGCAATCCGACGGCAGCCATGGAATCCACAATACGAGATTGATTGAAGAGCTTTTAAAAAGCGCAATAGAATCATTTACTGCGACAGGGGTTTCGGCGGAAAAGAATAATATACCTGCAACTTTTGAATTAAGTCAAAATTATCCTAACC
>JBJKRP010000396.1:0-8189 GCA_046704565.1 Ignavibacteriaceae bacterium
GTACATGAAATCATATAACCCCGGCGGCAATCGTTGCAGACGCCGCAGCCCGATATATGATAGACTATAACCCGGTCTCCTTTTTTGAAACGCCTGCAGCCCGGTCCTGTTTCAACAATTTGTCCGCTTGGCTCGTGCCCCGCAATAATTCCGGGTTGATAACCCTCAGGACCCTTGCCCAGATGCTCATGATAAATACATCTGATGTCGGAGCCGCAAATAGTAGAGGACTTCATCTTAATTAAAACTTCACCATGTCCGGGGACAGGTACGTCAAACTTATTTAATTGCACGGAACTGTCTCCCGGCAAAATTGCGCCATTCATTTTAGTCATATATCAATTCTCATTAAGTTTAGTTTAGGCGGGAACAACCTCGCCGTTTAAGTCCCATAAGTCTTCCCAACCCTGGTTATCTTTCCATAGGAAGACTTGTCCTTTAATTAATCTGCAGCCTTTGTCTATCTTCGCAATCTCTTCCATATCTTTTTCAGAAAGTGCCGGCATTACCGCCGCTTCAAGGTTCTCATAAAAGTGATTTACGGAAAAAGGAATCGGTATTTGCCCGCGCTGTATTGCCCATTTAATAGCAACCTGAGCCGGGGAGATATTCATTCGCTCTGCGATTGAAAGGATTACTTTATCTTCAAGGTCAACAGTGTCACCGGGAGTTCTATCCCGCTCCGGTCGTCCAGGCGAGCCGAGCGGACAATACGCAACCGGTTGAATATTATTTTTTAAACAGAACTCAAACAACTCCGGCTGCTGGAAATGCGGGTGAAGTTCCATTTCGTTGAGTACGGGTTTTATCCTTGCGTCTCTTAGAAGCAGCTTCAGCTTCGGAACAGACATGTTAGAAGTACCGATATTTTTTACTAAGCCCTCATCTACCAACTTTTCCATCTGCCGCCACGTCTTCATATAATTTTCATGAATATACGGTTTGGCATTCGGGCTGCGTGATGTTACATCGCATTTTGGCGGATGATAATTGGGAAAGGGCCAGTGAACAAGGTAAAGGTCCAGGTATTCTATTTGGAGATCATTTAGCGAATGCCTGCATGATTCTTCAACTTTGTCATGCATGTCGTTCCATACTTTGGAAGTAATCCATAGTTCCTCCCGCTTAACAAATTCGCTCTTCAGTATTTCATTCAAAGCCTTGCCGATTTCTTTTTCATTGCCGTAAACAGAAGCGCAGTCGATATGCCTGTACCCCGCATGAATAGCTTCTCTAACAGTACGGGCTACGGTTTCGGCAGTTACAGAATCGGAGCCGAATGTTCCGAGTCCGATAAATGGAATTTCACTTCCGTTCGTCAATTTTTTTGATGGGATTATGCCGTGAGCTATCTTTTTGCCTTTTTGTTCTGGAGTTAATTTTGATGATTGATTCATAGTAAAAATATCATATAATAAGTTTTTAATTATTCCTTAAACGGATGGAATTATTCCAAATGAATTCTTCTCTGATTATATTATCATTATGTACACCAGCCTCACTGTTTTCGATCAATTCAAAAATAAGTGATGCAGCAGCGCTTCCGATTTTCCTCGGGTCCTGATTTATTATTGCAAGCGCCGGGGAAAAGCCTTGTGCCGTTTCGCTGAAGCCAAACCCAATAACACCGATATCATCCGGTATCTTAAGTCCTGCTTTATGTATTGCAGTGTAGGCTCCAAAAGCAACGCGATCATTAACGGTAAAAATAATTTCAGGCAGATTATTGGATTCATATAATTTCATAAACGCCTTATAGCCATCATTTATTTCAAAACCGCCTTCTATTATCCATTCGGGTTTTACTTCTATTCCATTTTTTTCAAGAGCCAGCTTGTACCCCGAACATCTCTCTTTGCCGACGCTTACGTTTGAATACCCTGCAAAGTGAGCAATTCTTGTGTAACCTTTTTCAATTACTTTTTCGAGCGCTGCAACAGCTCCATTCTTATCGTCAAAAGTTATGCAGGGAAATCCCAGTCCTTCAAATTGCCTGTCAAAAAAAACAAGAGGAATATTAAGCTTTCTAACCTGCTCAAAAATTTTTGGATCTTTAGTTTCCTGAGAAATACAAACCAGAAGCCCGTCGACTCTCATACCTATCAGCTTTTCGATGTTCAGCCTTTCACCCCGCTCTTTTTCCCTCGAGACAGTGACAAACACATTATAATTTTTATCGGCTGCGTAGTCTATAATGCTGTCTGTTGCATAGGAGAAGAAACTATTTTCAAGGTCCGGTATAACAACACCAAGAGTAAAAGTTCTGCGTGATGTCAAATTCTGTGCAATCAGGTTAGGAATGTATCCTAATTCTTTAGCCGCATTCCGAACTTTTCTCTTCATGTCAGCCGAGATGTCGGGATGGTTCCTGAGCGCCTTGGAAACAGTAATGCGGGAAACATTTAACTTCCTGGCTATATCGGACTGCGTTGAATGCGCCACTTATTATATTTGTTTTTTAGTTTACTTACTCGTGTAAAACTAATAAACTAAATTTTAATATCCAAGAATGTTCACACAAAATTTCACAAAGTGTAATAGTCTGAAAGTAATTACTGACGGGAAAGACATTAGCTGTATCGATGAGGTAGATTATGAAACAAAGGAACGGAATGCTGATCAATGAACAGCATAGTTAATACAGCCGGAAAAGGGCAGCTAAGATTCGAAAGAAATAAGAATAGTAAAGCTACAATCTTCTATCCGCTTAAAAGAATAAAGAAGGAATGAATTTTAAATTTCATTCCCTCTCAAGTTATATAAGAATATAAATCTTTTTAATGAACTGCAGACAGCTTCAATTTAATTATTCCGCGCATGTGGTAATTTATAAGGCTCAAGCTCATCCTTGAATTTTATCATAAGTTCTTTCAATGCTTTAAAATCCACTTCGCCCTGTCTAAGCATTCCTACCTCCCATGACGGAGGCTTCCTCATTTCGGTAATCTGTGCGGATTCAAGCAGGTTGGCTTCAATCTCTGCAATATCCAATCCGTCTTTCCATTTTCTTTCAGGATCAGCAAGCCATTTATCGCCTCTGTCGATAGTCTTTGTAACCCAGCCTTCTCTGTCGGGCACGGACGGCAGTATGTCTTTGGAGCGGTTTCGGAAAAATCCCATTATCGCAGCAGGAATCGACGGGTCGCGAACGCTCCCGTCGGCATAAAACACTCCCTGAACCGGACCCCATCCTTCAGGAACAATCATCAATTCCCAAATATACCATCCTACTTTAGCTCTCATATGTTCCTGGAGAGCTATATCGTAAGGATTAGCCCGGCAAACGCAGCCTATTTCGCCGTCTATTAAAGGCTTATGTACTTTAGCCGCAAATTCTTTTGCACGGTCGATAGTATCCCTTATTTGCTGACGAGTCGGGGAGTAATCATGAAACTGAAGCACGTCTACATATTTTGCCATTTGTATCATTCCGTTAACAAAAGCAAATCCGATTGTTACAGGAGTATTCGGATCAAGCTCATGAAAAGTCTCTGCCATAAATTTTGCATTCTCAAATTTTTTCTCTACCAGTTCTTTGGGAGACGTTGGCCAGTCGGGTTCGTTCATTGCATCCCAGAATCTAAGACCCGGTTCATTCGATACGGCATCAACGAGGAATTTAACCCATTCTCTTCCTTGATACCTCAATGAAGAATCCATCATCCATGGACCGCTTCCCACGACAAGCATAACGCCAATATCCCTTTTATAGCACTCATGTATAAATTGTCTTAGCTGAGCCGGAAGGTTGGCTTTATCTTCCCCGTATGCCGTATAAGGTACAAACACGCGTGCCTGGTTTAGATCGAGACGCTTAGCCAGATCTAATTCAAATTCAACTGTCGAAGAATCGTAATTTGCCCACCAATCTATACGATGGTTATGTGCAACTGCATTAGCCGGAGTATAATCGAAGCCTCTTATAAGGGAAGGATCTCTCGGTCCGGTAAAATCAAACTTAGAATTCCTTTTGTTCGAACCGGCAAATTCAATCTGTACAAAGACAAAGAGAAACAAAATAGTAAAGATGACCTTTTTCATAATTCAGAGCTTTCGTATTTATTGCTTTGTCAAAAATTAACTAAAATGATTTTGTAATTCAACGTTTAACCTTTGTTGTATTAAAAAGATGCAAGCTCATCTTACGAAATCAAGCGACTTTCAGACACGTGGATTCGGACCTAAACAAAAAAAATTCTGCTTGATATTTAGACACATTGCTTATATTTTTGCGTAAGATTGAAAATAAACAGGCGAGATATGATAGTTTTGATTATACGGCAAGTAAGAAAAACAAATCATATTCAAAGACCAACTAACAAGAACACGCTTCCCTTCAATCAATAAAAATTTCATTAATAAGTTTTAAGGTATTTTAATATGAACCGTAGAGAAATATTAAAGACCCTTGCACTCGGTGCAATAGGAGCAGGTTTGCCCGTCTCTAAGTTTGTCTTCCCCAAAAGCATTGATTCTTCCCAGCCCGCTTATACGAGCCACGGTAAAGAAGCAACTTTCAAAAAGATACTAAAGCGTTCGGATGTGAGTATCATAAAAGGCAATGACGCGCGGGACAATACATTCAACGCATTAAAAAAAATCGAAGATGAAATAATGACTTCTCTCGAAGGGAAGAAACGAATTCTGATTAAGCCCAACTTTGTTGTGGTAAATAATCCTCTTTGCGCAACCAGTGTTGATTCCGTTAGGGGTATACTGGATTTTATTAAGCCGCGCTTCAAAGGTCAAATTATAGTTGGAGAAGCTACTATGTCCGGCGGAAGGACTACCGGGCAAACATCGGCAACGACATTTACAGGATTCAAGAATTACGGCTACCTGCCTCTTGAAAAGGAATATGGCATCAAGTTGAAGGACCTCAATCTCGAACCGACTGTAGAGCATTTCATTTTTAATCCCACGGGAAATAAGCCGCAGCGTATTCGGATTATATCAACATATCTTGACAAAGATCAGTACGTAATTTCGGCTGCCAAAATGAAAACTCACAATGTTGTTCTAATAACTTTGTCGCTTAAGAATATACTTATGGGCTCGCCGGTAAACGACTATAAGACTCAGAACGACAAAGCTCTTATGCATGGCTGGAATTTTCATGACTTTAAGCCGGGTATGAGAATGGAAATTACTAAGGACAATATACTGCATTATAATCTTTTCATGCTTTCACAAATTGTATATCCTGATCTCGGCGTTATCGACGCTTTCACATCGATGCAGGGTAACGGTCCTATTGACGGGACTCCGATAAATACAAGGCTTGCGCTTGCCGGAGTTGATCCGCTTGCCCTGGATACGGTTGGGACTAAGATAATGGGCTTTGATCCAACACAGGTACTATACCTTTCGTCAATGAATGAAGCCGGGATGGGACAGGGCGATCTTGATAAGATAAATGTCTTAGGTGCAAATCTTAATGATTGTCTATTTAAATTCAAACCTAATAGAGGTCTTATTCAGGCATACGGACTGAATTAATTCTCTTATAAATTTAAAAGGTGTGTGAAAATATTGATTAGATCAAATCTTCACACACCTTTTTTATTTAGGGATCTAATCCTTAAACAGAAGCTGTGCAAAATGATATAAGCTTCTTCTCCAGCTCAGGAACTCATGAGCAGTACCCGGAGAAACGAAGAAAACACTATTGATGCCGGCTTCTTTCAAGGCTTCTGCATTTGCCTTTGGGTCCCCGCCGAACATGCCTCCTCTGCCGCCGCGGTTTTCGAGCTCGCGGCTTCCAAAGCTAACGAAAGCCAGCTTAACTTTCTCTTTGAAACCCGGAGTTTTATTAACGTCATCCATAGAGAATGTCCCGCCGCTGAATAAACCAATGTAAGCAAACTTATCGAGGTTAGCGAGAGTAATAGTCTTGGTTTCCATTCCACCCATGGAAAGCCCAGCCATTGCCCTGTGGTCCCGGTCCGAAAGCGTACGGAAGTGTGCATCAATGTAAGGGATCAACTCGTCGATAAGGACAGTCTCGAAAGGTTCAATCTTAAAATTCCGGAGTCCGCCGATCCTGGTATCGTTGGTCATTCCGTAAGTCATAACAATGATGAAAGGCTTTATCTTGCCTTCGGCGATCAGGTTATCCATAATTAGATTTGCGTGTCCCTGGTTAGTCCAGGCAGTCTCATCCTCGCCCCAGCCGTGCTGCAGGTAAAGTACGGGATATCTCTTAGTCTGATCCTTATAGTACTCAGGAGGCGTGTAAACAAATGCCCTGCGTACAGAGTTTGTACTTTTAGAAGGGAAGAGAACTTGCTGCACGTTACCGTGAGGAACATCCTTAAGTGCATAGAAATCCTGATCCGGAGCCGGAACTTCAATACCGCTTTCCCAGCGGGTAGAGCCGTAGAAGTTCAATGTGCCGGGATCGTTAAATACTCCGCCGTCAATTATAAGATGATAATAATGAAAGCCTTTATCCAGCGGAACTGCGGTAGTACCTACCCAAGCGCTGTCTGCCGCTCTTGTTAGTTCAGTGCCGCCGCGTGCACCGCCAAGACCTAAGGTTACTCTTACGCTTTTAGCTTCAGGCGCAATGATCCGGAACCGCGCATAGCCTTGCGAGTTGACCTGAGGGTACTCTTGTCCCGGTTGATTTAAAGTCGAAGGCTTAAAATCATCTTTAATTGTTGGCTGATCTGTTTGTGCAAAACACATCGAACCAGTAAAAGCAAGAATTAAAATTAAGCCAGTTATGAAATGTTTCATGATTTTTTCCTTTAGTTTGTGAATAGGAGTTGTGCAAATTCATGTAAGCTTCTTCTCCAGGATTGCCACTCATGTGCGGTAAGCGGAGAAACGTAGGAGACGGCATTTATACCTGCTTGACGGAGTGTTTCCGCAGCAGCTTTAACACCTTCGGATCCTCTTTCGCGGCTGCCGTAGCTCATAAAAACGAGCTTGACTTTTGATTTATCTTTAATGTCTTTCGGTGCGATAGTACCGCCGCTGAATAATCCGATATAAGCAAACTTATCCGGGTTAGCCAGTGTAACCACTCTCGTTACCATTCCACCCATTGATAGACCTGCCATAGCACGGTCATTAGCATCGCTCAGCGTTCTGAAGTTGCTGTCAATGAAAGGAATCAGATCGTTAAGCATAACCTCTCTGTAAGTATCGAAAGTAAAACGGGGAAAAGGACGGGCTCCGGCTGCAGGTGGTACTTGTCTTTCGCCTGCAGGTCTCGTCATCCGAAAAGGCTGAGGCGGAACTTCGCCCGGCTTGTAAGCTGCACTTGTCTCCATAACGATTATAAATGGATTAGCCTTCCCTTCGGCAATCAGGTTATCGAGAATAATATTTGCTCTTCCCATTTCAATCCAAACGCGTTCATCCTCGCCGCCGCCGTGCTGAAGATATAGTACCGGGTAGCGCTTTGAAATGTTAGTCTCGTATCCGGGCGGCGTATAAATAAAGACATGACGCCATGCGTTGGTAGTCTTAGAAAAATAATTCTTGATAAGCACATCGCCGTGCGGCACGTTTTTTAGCTCGTAAAAACTGCCGTCCGGATCCGGTATTTCAAAACCATTACACATATGGCTGTAGCCGACAAAAGCATTGGTAGCCGGATCGAGCACAATTGCGCCGTCCACAATCATCCAGTAATTATGATAGCCTTTATCCTGCGACTCGCTTGTGTAAGTCCATACCCCGTCCTCTCCTTTAGTCATATCATACGGAACATTGTTGATAGCAACCTGCACCTTCTGTGCATCTGGAGCTTTAAAATGAAAGGTAACGCGCGAATCGGCTTCGATGCGCGGAAACCTGGCTCCATACAGATTGTAAGGATTAGGATGTTCAGTTCCCACAGCACTCGTGTTGATTAAAACTTGACCTGTTTGAGCTGAACTAATCCCGCCAATTGAAATGGCAATCAGTAAAAAAGAAAATAGTATTCGCCTCATTTAGTACCTCCTAAAAAGATTTTAATCGAATTATCCTAATATCTAAATTGATTTTAGCTTCCAATCTTAATAAAGAAATAATCTGCCATATCTAATCAACCGTCTTACATCCTCGTCTAACTTTATTTCATCAACATCATCTTTTTTGTCTCAAGAAAATTTTCTGCATGCATTCCATCCGAATTCATAGCTATGCGGCAAAAATAAATTCCGCTTGATAGATCACCGGCATCAAACTTCACT
>JBJKRP010000397.1:0-13449 GCA_046704565.1 Ignavibacteriaceae bacterium
TGATTTTTTCCCTGATATCTTCAGGAATTTTCAGTGCAATGTATAATCTTTGCATTTCTTAATCATCAAAAGGAATACCCAAAAGAGAACGCCTTACCATCTCTATAGCGGCTTGAGCTGTCCTCTGCTTGTTTAAAAGCCTGTCTTCGCCAAACTGAAACTTTTTTGCCGTACATACTTTTTCGTCGCAGAATCCTATGTAGACCAAACCTACCGGTTTATCGCTGCTTGCACCCGTAGGTCCCATAATGCCGGTAACAGCCAAGCCAAGGTCGGTTCCGCTTATAGCTCTTATTCCCTCAGCCATCTGTCTTGCGATCTCCAGGCTAACTGCTCCGAATTCCGCAAGCGTATCTTCATTAACTTTTAGTAATTCTACTTTGGAAGCGTTGCTGTAAGTAATAGCGCCTCTCTCAAAGAATTTTGAACTGCCGCTTATATTGGTCAGCATGTTCGAGATTAAGCCCCCTGTGCATGATTCGGCTATGGCAATTGTTAATTCTCTTTCGGTTAATATCCTTGCCACAACATTTTCAAGATTTTCTTCCTGCTGTGAGTAAATAAACCTGCCTGCTTTGCTTCTAATCTTTTGTTCTATTTCGCCAAGCTTATTCTTTGCCGTTTCTTCATCTTTATCCTGGACAGTAACTCTTAGCTTTACGCCGAATTGGCTCGGCAGGAAAGCAAGCTTGGCGCCCTTCAATAACTCTTCAATGTCTCCGAGCTTTTCGAATAATGCGGACTCCGGGATACCGGTAGTTAAAAGATTGATCCGTTTTATAAAGAAATCTTTTTCGGGAGTTTTTTCTTGCAGCCTGGGAATAATGAACAACTTTACCATCTCGGACATTTCATGAGGAACTCCCGGTAGAACGGCGAATACTTTGTTATCTTTTTCTATCCAGATACCCGGCGCAGTGCCGCGGCTGTTCCTTATCGCTTCGGCAACTTTTGGCACAAGAGCCTGATCTTCATTTACCTTTGTAAGCTGCCTTCCTCTCTTCTTGAAAAAATTCTTTACGTCTTCCAGCACTTCCTGATCGGGTACAAGCTCGGTATGGAAGAACTTCACGACACATTTTCTTGTTATATCGTCGTGAGTTGGTCCCAAACCACCGGTAACAATTACGATGTCGTTCTCATCAAGGCAGGATTTAAATTCCTTTAAAATTGAATCTTCATCATCCGGAACAACGGAAGTCTTTCCGACATTTATAGAAATATTAGTAAGCTGCTCGCCTATAAAAGCGGCGTTGGTATTGATAGTCTGCCCGATAAGAATCTCATCACCAATTGTAATTATATGAGCATTCATTTCCCTCTCATCCAAGTGAAATATTTAAGCGTACAAAAATAAACAAAATTAAATGAACAAGTACAAGCGAATATATTCCGGCAATAACGTCGTCCATCATTATGCCAAGACCGCCGTGCAGTTTCTCAGCCTGTCTTGCCGGAGCAGGCTTAATTATATCCATTATTCGCCAGATTAGGAATGCGATGACTGCGGCAATAACGGTTTTAGGTATAAGTACAAGGGTAATCCACATCCCGACGACCTCATCAATCGTACACTCGGCAGGGTCTTTACCATAAAGTGTTTCGAACTTTGAACCCACGTAAATTCCATACAAGGTAAAAACAATTATTGCTGGAATCAAGATGTAAAGCTTTTCAAAGCCTGGAATAAAATAAATTGCCAACCCGGCAAGGCTGCCGAAAGTTCCTGAAGCGGTAGGAATATAGCCGGTTAAAAAGCCTGAACCGATTAATTTATCAAAAGTATTAATTTTCATGTTTGAAAAGATTTTTAATCAAATGTCTGCTCTTGTAAAGATACGTAAAGCCGGAATGGAAGGTAATAAGAGTTACGGCTAACATCGTGATATAAACAAAGTTTTGGTTCAGTAGAAACCGGAAGAGGTTTTCGTGTGCGCTAAATATTTGAATTGTATTCTTTCCCACGTAGACAATCAGCAGGTAATACAAAAAGGTAAGCTGGACAAAAGTTTTAACCTTTGCATAATAGCTTGTTGGAAAAGAATGACCTTTATAATCTGCATAGGCGCGCAGCCCGGTAATTAAAAAATCCCTGACAATAATAATAATCACCATCCATAAAGGAATAATTTGCACATAAACAAACCCAAGAAATGCAGCCGACGTAAGGATCTTATCGGCAAGAGGGTCCCAGAACTTTCCCCAGTCGGTTATATAGTTGAATTTTCTTGCAAGCCATCCGTCGTACCAATCAGTAAGTGCGGCTATAATGAAAACTATTAAAGAAATCTGTTTCAACAGCGGATCATTTGCCAGAAATAGCACAAGAAAAACCGGAGTTAAGATAATTCTTAATACTGTAAGCTGATTTGGAAGTACCATAAATTATTTTACTGCTGTACTCGCAAGGGCAATTTGCCGCATGAGTGGGAATTCATAAATCCCCGTATTATGCCCGTCTTTCCAGGCAATTCCCACAGCATATGTCCCTACTTCAAAAATCTTATCAACTTTTACCTGGCCTTCAAAATAGAGAGGGATATAGCTCGGGCTTTGATTTAACCTTTGATCCGAACAAAAAGCGCAAGGGCAAAAATGTCTTATGGCTTTCAGTTCAGTTAAAGATTCCGTACCGTCATCCCATTCGATAAAAAGATTTTTTTTTTCTTGAATCCTTATAGATAACGGTCTCATTTATCCAATCTTTTCTCCGGTTAATTCGAAAAGGACCTCGAGATATTTCTCACTTGTCTTTTGAATAATTTCCTCCGGTAAGGTCGGCGGCGGCGGCTGTTTGTTAAAATTTATGGAAAGCAGATAATCTCTTACAAACTGCTTGTCATAACTTTCCTGTGCCCCGCCTTTCTTGTATTTGCTTAAGGGCCAGAAGCGCGATGAATCCGGTGTTAACACCTCGTCCACGAGAATTATGTTTCCTTTATATAATCCAAATTCCAGTTTGGTATCGGCTATAATAATCCCTTTAGTTAAAGCATACTCCGATGCTTTTGTATATATTTCTAAAGTGGAACCTTTTATCCGTTCAACTGTTTCCTTATTGATAATCTTCTGAGCCTCTTCAACTGAAATGTTTTCATCATGCTGCCCTAATTCAGCTTTAGTAGATGGGGTAAAAATAGGCTCCGGTAATTTTTCCGATTCCTGAAGCCCGGCGGGAAGCTTGTTGCCCGATATTTCTCCCGTCCTCTTGTAATCATTCCAGCCTGAACCGGAAATGTATCCGCGTACTATGCACTCAATTGGAATTACTTCCGCCTTCTTAACAAGCATAGACCGACCTGATAAATCGTCTTCATATTCAAGACATTCTTTAGGAAAATCTTTTATGTCGGTAGATACCAAATGATTGTCGATTATATTTCGGGAAAACTTAAACCAGAATTCCGATATTTTCGTAAGAACCTGACCTTTAAAAGGAATTCCCTGCCCCATTATTACATCGAACGCAGAGAGTCTGTCTGTGGAGACAATTAAAAAATATTCGCCTGCATCATATATATCTCTAACTTTCCCTCTCTTAAAAAGTTTTAGGTTTGGAAAATTTGTTTGAAGAATAATTTTAGGAGTCATAATACTTCGTTTATCATTGTTTTTGAAATAGAAAAGTTAACGAACAAATATAAAAATGCATTCTCTATAATACAACTTTAATAAACACTGTTTATCGTCTTTTATGACATAGGGAGATTGTATATTGTTTATTCTTATTATTCAAACCATAAAATTGATAGTTATTTGATACTAAACTAGTTGAAAAATAAATCGATAATGATAGCAGGGCGAAAAGGTGTATTCGCTAATATTTATATTTATGGGAGTTCGAATAATAATTTTGAGGTGATCATAAATTATTAAAGAAAGGATGGTACCGGAATGATTATAGCTGTATTGTTCTATCTTGTTGCATCAATTATTTCAGCCTGCATCTTATTGTTATTTATGAAGAATGCTCCTTCTGGCTGGGAAGATGAAAAAGGTTTCCACGTAATGAAATAGCAGCCTTTAAAATCATTCTTGAATTATTATATGGGAATAAATTAGGGCTTAGATCGATATTAAAGGAATAATTTCCTGCTAAAAAATATTAAAGATTTACTGCAGAAAATTGCTGGTAAGACATTTCTTCAAGTGGAGCTACGAATATTCTCTTAAAGCTCTCAATCGCATCCTCTTTTGTTCTAAAGAGATCAAACAATTTAAGTGAATTGTTTACGTCATCTCTCATGCTCAGACTGTTTTCCGGTCTGATAACCTTCATCGTTCCATTAATATTCAATAGTTTTTTATAAGATAAAATTATGGCACCCATAAACGGCGGGTCAATTATCCTGCAGTAAGATAAGTCAATTATAATCCTTGTATAGTTGTCGGTAATTGCCTTTTGCAGTATTTCCTGCATATAATCAGCTTCCCAAAAAGTAGCTTTATTAGTCGTTACTTTTACGTAAAACAAGTCGTCTATATATTCTTTCAAAAAATCCATCTGCCTAGATCAAATAACATCATTAAGGTAATCAAGAAGCAAAAATCATACCCGGACCTAAGTTGTTTAATTCGGAATTGCCGGCAGGCTTGATCGGAAAGAATTTCTGGCAAAATTGCCAAAGAATGGAAATAATTACTTTAGGTAGCTCCGTATCTAACAAGGTTTATATATAGTTACGTAGTGCATTTTGAGTCATTTGTTCAATAATGGACATGGAATTTTGCACAACATATCCGCAGAGTTTTGTTACCATTTTTAAGCTCTCGGCGCTTTTTAGATAAAACTTCAAATAAGTTTCCGACAGCTCAGTGCGAGTTGCAAGAGTTCACTTTGTTTATAGCGGAAGTGGGAAATGGCTTTTCAATTTAACATTTATAAAGGACATTAAATGGCTTAATTTGAAATGTTCGCAAAACTTTGTCAGCACTGCTTGTTATGATTAAATTTTCCGGTTTTTCTTTAAACTACGATATATTTCGTCTCACTTGCTTAATTTAAATTATAGCTTAATTTTCCGGTATATTGATAAGATTAAATTATTTACTTTTTTCTTAAGTGAATTCAATCAATAGATTTTAAACAGGAGCAAGAATTCCATGAAATCAGACTTACAAGATCCGTTAAAAAGATTTTCAAGTAGAGTTAAAGATTATGTTAAATCAAGACCTTCCTACCCTGCTGAAATTATTGAGTTCTTCGTAGATGAACTGGAACTCCACACTTACGACAAGGTCGCGGATATAGGTTCCGGCACAGGTAAGTTTTCCGAATTACTTCTTCAAAACAGGTACACCGTTTATTGTGTTGAACCAAACAGAGAAATGAGAGAAGCCGCAGAAAAATTACTGGGCGGATACTCTAATTTCATTAGTGTAGACGGCACAGCAGAGAATACAAAGCTTGCAGACCATAGCGTCAAATATGCAACCTGCGCGCAAGCGTTTCACTGGTTTGATCCTTATAAAGTGAAAATTGAATTAAAAAGAATTCTTTCCCCGGATGGATGGGTAGTTCTTATCTGGAATTCAAGGCGAGTTGATTCAACTGACTTCATGAAAGAGTATGAAAAATTTCTACTGGAATTTTCTGTAGACTATGCCAAAGTAAACCATAAAAATATAGATGAAGGTGTACTTAAGTCTTTCTTTATTGAATATAAGCTAAAGAAATTCCCTTATTCACAATCCTTTGATTTTGATGGACTGAAGTCACGCTTGCTTTCATCGTCTTACGTTCCGAAAGGAGAACATCCAAAATTTCATGAAATGATAATTGAACTTGAAAATATGTTTAACAAAAACCAGAATTCCGGTAAAGTAGAATTCATTTACGACACAGAAGTGTATTACGGAAAGATTTGATATAATTATTATTGAGGAAGAATTTCTTAATTAGCTTTGCATAGCAAAAAGATATTCATTAATTGCCGCGGCAGCCTTTCTTCCTGCACCCATTGCGAGAATAACTGTTGCTCCTCCGGTAACAATGTCTCCTCCTGCAAACACACCTGTCTTAGACGTCTTCATTGTAGATTCATCAACAACAATGTTCCCCCACTTGTTAAATTGTAAATCGGGAGTTGTTTTTTGAATTATCGGATTCGAGCCATTGCCAATCGCAATTACTGCCATGTCGATATCTATAATATATTCGGAGTCTTTAATAGGAACGGGTCTCCTTCTACCGGAGGCATCGGGTTCACCAAGTTCCATCTTTTGAATCCTCACTCCCTTCAGCCATCCGTTCTGGTCGCCGATAAACTCTATCGGGTTGGAAAGAAAGATAAACTCAATCCCCTCCTCTTTTGCATGGTGAATTTCTTCTTTTCTTGCAGGCATTTCAACATCGGAGCGGCGGTAAATTATGTAGGCGTTTTTTGCACCAAGCCGTTTAGAAGTTCTAACTGCATCCATTGCCGTATTGCCGCCGCCGAAAACAGCTACGTTTTTGTCCTTGCAATTGAAAACCGGCGTATCAAATTCAGGGAACTTGTAAGCCTTCATCAAATTAACCCTGGTAAGAAACTCGTTTGCAGAATATACACCGCTGAGATTTTCTCCCGAAACTTTTAAGAAATGAGGTAGACCGGCACCCACAGCAATGAAGACTGCATCATATCCGTTCTCCATCAATTCATCGATAGTATCTGTAAATCCTATTACGGCATTCGTTTGAAAATCCACACCCAGCTTTTTTAACGAATCAACTTCAGCTTTTACTATTTCTTTAGGAAGCCTGAACTCCGGGATACCGTAGATAAGCACTCCTCCGAGCTCATGCAGCGCTTCAAAAACAGTTACATCGTGTCCCATTTGAATTAAATCTCCTGCACAGCTCAAACCTGCAGGTCCGCTCCCAATAATTGCAACTTTCTTCCCGCTCTTTGGCTTGGGTTCAGGAGCTTTTGTGCCATTATGCAGGCGTTCATAATCTGCGACAAATCTTTCGAGCCTTCCAATTGCAACTGCATCATTTTTTTTGCCTACTACACACTTTGCCTCGCACTGCTCTTCCTGGGGGCATACCCTGCCGCATACTGCCGGAAGCATATTATCTTCTTTAATTTTCCTTGCTGCACCCATATAATCGCCGTCGGCAACTAACACAATAAAATCTTTAATCTTAACACTTACCGGACAGCCCTCAATACAGAAAGGCTTTGGACATTGAATACACCTGAGCGCTTCCATTCTTGCAAGTTCTTCAGTAAAGCCCAAATTGACTTCTAAAAAATTACCCCGCCTCATGCTGCCTTCCTGTTCAGGCATAATTTGACGCTGTATCTTCATTCTCTCTTTATTCGAAAGCTTCTCCAAATGTATCTCCAAATTTTTCTGAATTATTAATTATTCGGTTTCTCTTCCTCTACCAGCGCCGGCTCATGGATTTTTTTCGCAAAGTTTTTCAATGCCAGTTCTTCATCTTCGCGGTAAGTTCTGTTTCTTCTTTCCAATATTTCAAAGTCAACCTTATGAGCGTCAAACTCAGGTCCGTCGACGCATACAAAGACCGTTTTGTTATCTACAGTAGCTCTGCACCCGCCGCACATACCTGTTCCGTCCACCATTATCGGATTAAGGCTAACCATCGTCTTTATCTTTAGCTTCCTGGTAACTTCGGCAACTGCCTTCATCATAGGTATAGGACCTATAGCGAGTACAAAATCAATTTGTCTTTTTGCATCGATAAGGTCTTTTAGCTTTTGGGTTACAAAACCATGATAACCGTAGCTGCCGTCGTCAGTTGTTACATAAACTTCGTCGCATACATCTTTCATTTCTTTTTCTAGGATTACAAACTCCTTTGACCTGCCGCCGACTATTGAGATCGTATAGTTCCCTGCTTGCTTTAATGCAACTGCCGTTGGAAAGGCAATAGCGGTACCTACCCCTCCGCCTATGCTCACTGCAACCCCGAACTTTTCAATATGCGAAGGCTTGCCGAGCGGACCAACAACATCGTGTAAAAAATCGCCCGCTTCCATCTCATTCAACTGTCTTGTCGTTTTGCCTACTCCCTGAGCTATTATTGTTATGGATCCTTCATCAAGGTTCGAGTCTGCAATTGTAAGCGGAACTCTTTCGCCCGTATCATCAACTCTAATAATTACGAATTGTCCCGCTTTTCTTTTCTTTGCGATTTTAGGTGCTTCTATCTTAAATTTTTTTACGTTCGGTGCTATAAACTCAGCAAATAAAATTTTGTACATACCTACTCTTTGTTTTGTTTTTCATTTTTAACCGGTGTGCGGTAACTATTATTCGCTCCAACAACGGCAACCGCCGTCATATTTATAATATCGTCTACAGTCGCACCTCTCTGAAGAACGTGTACGGATTTATTCATTCCCATCAGAACAGGACCTATAACAGTCGCCTGTCCTATCCTAGCCATAAGTTTATAAGCAATGTTACCGGAGTTAAGATCCGGAAAGATTAAAACATTAGCTTTCGACTTGAGGTCCGAAAACGAATAATTTTCCTGCAGAATTTCCTGGACAACGGCAGTATCAGCCTGCATCTCTCCGTCTATGATTAAATTTGGACGGAGCTTCTTGACAATTTTTACTGCCTGGCTTACTTTAAGAGATTCAGGATATTTAGCGCTTCCAAAGTTGCTGAATGAAAGCATGGCAACTTTAGGCTCAACATCAAAAGCCTGAGCTGTGTCCGCCGTAGAAATCGCAATCTCGGCAAGCTCTTCAGCAGTTGGATTAACGTTTACCGTGGTATCTGCAAAGAAAAATACATCCTTCTTTGTAATGACTATATATAAGCCTGAAACAACTTTAAACCCTTCCTTTACGCCCACGCACTGTAGCGCCGGCTTAATTGTATTCGGATAATGAGTCGTCAATCCGCTGATGAGTGCATCTGCATAACCGAGGTCGACCATCATGGATCCATAATAAATCGGCAGACGCATCAGCTCTTTAGATTCCTTTAAAGTCGCACCTTTCCTTCCTCTTTTTAAAAAGAATGCTTCGGCAAATTTTTCATGCCGCGAACATGTTTCTGGATCAAAAATCTCAAATTCGTTTTCATCATAATCGAGGTCGGCAATAATATTTTTAATCTTTTGGACATTACCCAGGAGTATCGGCTTAGCAATCCCGTCAGTTGAAACAGCATGTGCAGCGCGGATAATCTTTTCTTCCTCGCCTTCGGGATAAACAACGCGCCGGGGATTTTTCTGAGCCTTATGAATCATAACTCTCATAATTTCTTTTGACAGCCCGAGCCGTTCTTTAAGCTCATCCTCGTACGCATCCCAATCTTCAATTTTAATTCTTGCAACTCCGGTTTCAATTGCAGCCTTCGCAACTGCCGGTGCTACGTTCCATAGTACGCGCGGGTCAAACGGTTTTGGTATTATGTAATTTTTCCCGAACTCGAACGATTCTCCGCCGTATGCGCTCATAACCATCTCGGGAACTCTCTGCTTTGCAAGATTAGCCAGAGCCCTGGTTGCCGCCATTTTCATCTCCTCATTTATTGCGGTTGCTCTTACGTCCAGAGCGCCGCGGAAAATAAATGGAAAGCCGAGGACGTTATTTACCTGGTTGGGGTAATCGCTTCTGCCGGTTGCCATAATTATATCTTCGCGGACGGAAACGGCATCCTCATACGTTATTTCAGGATCAGGATTAGCCATTGCAAACACAATCGGGTTAGGCGCCATTACTTTTATCATTTCCTTGCTTACGCATCCGCCGATTGAAAGACCGACAAACACATCCGCACCATTAAATGCATCGGCAAGACTGCCGCTGAAATTATCTGCCGCAAACTCCAGCTTATATTTGTTTAAGTCTTTCCTTTTTTTTGTGAGGCAGCCTTTGGAATCGAACATTAGGATATTTTCCCTCTTCGCTCCTGCTCTTATATAAAGCTTGCAGCATGAGATGGCGGCAGCGCCGGCACCGTTTACAACTATCTTTAATTTACCTAATGGCTTACCGGTAATTTCGGCAGCGTTAATCAATGCTGCGCATGAGATTATAGCCGTACCATGCTGGTCATCATGAAATACCGGGATGTTCATCGTCGCTTTAAGTGTCTCTTCAATCTCGAAACATTCGGGCGCCTTTATATCTTCAAGGTTGATTCCTCCGAATGTCGGCTCAAGCAGTTGGACTGCGCGTATCACCTCTTTCGGATCTTTGCTTTTCAATTCTATGTCGAATACATCAATGTCTGCAAACCTTTTAAACAGGACTCCTTTGCCTTCCATTACAGGCTTACCTGCGAGCGGACCGATATCTCCTAATCCTAAAACAGCCGTACCGTTTGAAACCACAGCAACAAGATTTCCTTTTGCGGTGTACTTATAAACGTCGTCGTCATTCTTCGCAATTATGCGGCAAGGGTCTGCAACGCCCGGTGTATATGCCAGGGATAAATCTCTTGATGTAAGGCATGGCTTTGTAGGTACAACTTCAATTTTGCCCCGCCTTCCCTGGCTATGATAGTCTAATGCTTCGTCCGATCTTAATTTCATAACTTCACCTCTATACTTTCATCTCGTGTTTATG
Source organism: Ignavibacteriaceae bacterium (assembly GCA_046704565.1). Taxonomy (GTDB): domain Bacteria; phylum Bacteroidota; class Ignavibacteria; order Ignavibacteriales; family Ignavibacteriaceae; genus FEN-1297. Next base: position 10,542 of record JBJKRP010000397.1, read on the forward strand.
GAGAACAAACTGATTATAGACATAAGTTTAATTGAGCTTCAAATTGAATTAATTCGTATGCATTAACCATAAACTGTGCCATTGTTGTTCAACTTAATACTTCTGTTTTTATTCATTTGATAAGGATTTAATATAACTGATAAGGTAAAATACTTGAAGTCTTTCCCAATAGTGAAAAAATTTTTCCAATCATCAAAATACTTTTGGTTTACCTGTTACCTGCCAGATGCTTACAAACTTTTTATAACTGCGTCTCTTGAGTCAAATATCTTAAACAATCGGCGAATCAATTTTTTTTCTGGTCAATAAATAGCCTTTGATAAAACATGCACAAGAATTTTTTTGATTGTAGGTCCCGTCTTTTTCCCTTACGTACTGAATTATATTAAAAATTATCTAATAAAAAATTAAGTATGATTTATTTGATTTTTTATTTCCGTTCCCTATATCCTTAAAAAGGAACCCTGTTATAATAAACAAACAGTCTATCTAAAGCAATATTTTTTTTGATCTTTAAGAGAGCCTCTATAAGGCATTTCATTTTCACAGTTTAACGAAAATTATTCGTATTCTGCGAAAGATTATTTACAATATATCTCTTTCTTAGTCTTTATTTCTTTAACAAAAATCCATTTTTTGTTTGATTTTTTAATTTTCTATTCAATTAAAAGATAGAGGCTATTTCGGCATTCCTTTTGAACTTGCACGAATATAATTGGTTTATTTCAAAATAATAACCTCGGAGGGTTAAAATGAAAAGTTATTTTAGATTACTGTTAGCGGCGTTTATAATATCAACATTTGCATTTACAGTTAGTAATGCTCAAATGATGTCATCTAAAATAAATTTTAGCGGACATGTTTTTGCCGGAATGGAAAATACGCCTGCAATGCCTGTAGCAAACGCTACCGTTTCATTGCAAAGTTTTACAATGCTTGGCGATACTGTCTTTTACCAGGCAAATACCGATACTACCGGCGCTTTCATCATTGACAGTGTACAGTCCGGTGTTTATGCCTTAACAGTGAATGCATCAGGTTACCAGACTTTATACATCAGGGAGTTTTATGTTTCAGCGGAACACGATTCAATCAATCTATTCTTGCATGTTACTCTTAATATTAACGGAGGATTAGTCTCCGGTCATATTCGTTTTGAAATGTCTGAAGACGCAATAGTCCATTCTGAAGTTGAGTTTATTAACCTTGACAATACTAAGCCTAACATATTTGCTGTTTCTGGAGATGAAGGTACTTATTTTGCGAAGGTGCCTGCCGGGCAGTATTATGTTTCATGCAGTATATCTTTACATGACAGCACCTACTTCTTCCAGGAATATTGGGATAATGCAACCACTCTAACCCAGGCTAAAGTTCTTACTGTTGCCGATGGTCAGATGTACAAAGGGATAAATTTCGACATCCCCGATTCCGTAATTGCACCAACTCATTCGGTTACCTTTGAAGGGAAGGTGGAATCATCCATGAATATGCCGGTTGCAAACGCAATGGTAAAAGTATGGGCTTCCGGTGAAGTTGATGAGGACTCAAGAGATAATGCAGGTACAGCTATGACCGATTCGAATGGAAATTATTCAATCACTCTCTCAAGCCTTAAACCGTTCACAAATACTTTTATTGTTTCTGCACATGCAGAAGGTTACCCGGTAGAGTTTTATAATAATCAAACCTCGTTCTTCAATGCGACAGCACTATACGCATTCGGGGATACCACGTTTACCGGTATTAACTTTACACTCACGGCAAGCGATACAGTCACTCATTACTCATTAAGCGGAACAGTAATGGATTCTGCCGGTAACGGAATTAAAGGCGCATTCGTTGCCGTATTCGACTCGGCTTCTCACCATGACGAGGTACATGTTGGCGTTACAGACTCAACTGGAAACTATACTGTTAGTAATCTGGCTGCAGGTACTTATTACGTAATGTTCCATGCTAAAGGCTATATATCCCAGTTCTATATGAATGCGGAGAAGTGGGAAAACGCTACTCCTGTACATGTGTCAAGCACGGTTACGGGAATAAATGCAACTCTGACTAAAGAGCCGCAGATTGCTGCAAGCGGTGAGATAATAGGTCAGATACACTCATCCGCGGGGCTCGCATTAAGCGGAGTACTGGTAACTGTATTCAACTCCAATAATCAGGCAGTTGCCTCAGCAGTAACAGATGCCAGCGGTTCATTTACAATTTTAGGAATTGCTCAAGGCAGCTATACCGTTACAGCCAGCTTAGCAACTTATAGCAGCCAGCAGCAGACAGCAGCTTACAACCCCAACAGCGGTTCTACTACTGTCCAAAACTTTACTATGCCGAGTTCAATTACCGCAGTAAGCAATCCTCCCGCAGGTAATTTACCTACAATGTACAAACTCGACAATAACTATCCGAACCCGTTCAACCCAAGCACCGTTATCGGCTTCACAATACCGATGACAACGCACGTAAGACTGGATATCTACAACATATTGGGTCAAAGAATTGCAGAGCTCGTAAATTCAAATATGGCTGCCGGTCATTACCAGGTTTCATTTAATGCAAGCGGGTTTGCATCCGGTGTTTATCTTTATAGGCTGTCAACAAACAATTTTACTTCCGTAAAGAAGATGATTCTATCCAAGTAAAATCATAGCGCAAAAAAAACAGGTGAAGAACCCCCGCCCGCCGGGGGTTTTTATTTAACAAGGCGGTCAAATTATCCCAGTATAAATCAGGTAGTATCAAATTCACCGGGAATAACATACCGCCTATTTAAGCAAAATTAATTTTTTAATTTCTGCAAAACTTCCGCATAAATTAACTTCACATATATTCAAGTACCCGTCAAATTCTATTATATAATTACCTGTTTTACCAGGTCATTTGAAGTGTGACAGTATTACCA